>ONDK01000008.1 GCA_900316565.1 uncultured Prevotella sp.
ACATTTTTTAGACATGTGTTAAAGGGCCTTTGAATAAAGGCTTACTTGTCCAATCCAAGCCTCCCAATCCCCGTAAAAACGGGGGTGGGAAACTTTAGTAAATTAAAAAGCGAAGGGGTATAAAAAGTCCTTTTTCCTTTGTTATTCCCCTTAAATGGTTTAACTTTGCAGTTCCAAGCCGACGATAAAAAGGTACTCTTATGTAGGACTGACTTCCGTTGACAAGAGATACCGTATGGCTGATGTGATAGTATATCAGTTCTTTGACCAATAGTACTGTTGGAAGGCTGGGAATATAAATTCAGAATTCTTATAACTTAACGAACTTATCATATGACAAAAATTGCTTTTTTCGACGCGCACAGTTACGACCGCGAATCTTTTAATACATGGAACAAGGACTTCGGGTTCGATATACATTATTATAAGGACCGTCTGTCGATGAACTCCATAGAGCTTGCCAAGGGCAAGGAGATTGTGTGTGTCTTCGTCAACGATGAGATAAACGCACAGGTAATCGACGCTCTCGTCGAGAGTGGTGTGAAACTGGTCGCACTGCGTTGCGCCGGATTCAACAATGTTGACCTCCCGGCAGCGAAGGGCAAACTGAAGGTCGTTCGTGTTCCAGCGTACTCTCCGCACGCAGTTGCGGAATATGCCGTTACGCTTATGATGACTCTTAACCGTAAGGTATACCGTTCCACACAGCGCACACGTGAGGGCAACTTCCGTCTCTCCGGTCTCTTGGGCTTCGACATGTATGGCAAGACTGTCGGCATCGTCGGACTGGGCCGTATCGCACGTGTCCTTGTCGACATCCTCCGTGGTTTCGGAATGAATATCCTTGCTTATGATAAGTTCCCTAACGAGAAATGGGCTAAGGAACATAACGTGAAGATTGTGGACCTGCCGGAGCTATATGCCAAGAGCGACATCATCTCGCTCCACTGTCCGCTGACCCATGAGACGCTGCATATGATAGATAAGGATGCCATCGACATGATGAAGCCGGGAGTGATGATTATCAATACCGGACGCGGAAAGCTCATCCGCACTGAGGATCTTATCCAGGGGCTGCGCACACGAAAGGTCGGCTCTGCCGGGCTTGATGTCTATGAGGAGGAGGCCAGGTTCTTCTATGAGGACCACTCTGACCGCATGATCAACGATGATCATCTGGCCCTGCTGCTCATGATGCCAAATGTGATCGTTACGTCTCATCAGGCTTTCTTCACCCGCGAGGCCCTGCAGAACATTGCCACGACGACCCTGCAGAATGTCAAGGACTTCCTCGACGGCAAGGAACTCGTCAATGAGGTGAAAGCGCAGTAAACGCAGACGGGTTGCTGTCGACAAATCAGCTTAAGTGCTGAAGTAAATAATTAGGGCGTCATATTTGTTATACCTGTTTTCCGGGAGTTCATATCCGCTTGCAGGGGCGGCCCTTGTGGCCGTCCGTTATAAATTCTATATTCACTTGGTTATGGCCGGTCCGTATCCTGTATAGCCGTACCTTGCAAGCAGAAATGAAGATAAATTTCTGAAAAAACTTTACATAAAAATAAAAGGTATGCTTTTGCGTTGTAAAAGCATACCTTTTACCTTGTAAAACATATCGTTTTACGATGTAAAACCTATGCTTTTACATCGTAAAATGGCCTTACTTGCAACTTTCTGGGAATCAAAGCGTTATAGAGGGAATATACTGTTGGTTGTGTTTTGAAATATTATTACAATTTTTCTTTGCCTTTTTCCTGTCTTCCTTCTTCCTTTGTTACGTATCTCTTCCAGTATGCTATGATGAGTGTGGTGAGAGGCAGGGCGATGATTAGTCCGATGAAACCAAGCAGCGCACCCCATACCGACAGCGACAGTAGCAGTATTGCCGGGTTCAGTCCCATGGCTTTTCCCATTACCTTTGGCGTTACGATGGTGTCGGTAATAATCTGTACGATGATGAACACGAGCACTGCCGAGCCGAAGACTATCCAGAAGTTCTCTCCTGTGTCGGCAGCCTTCAGTCCGGCGAGGAATGCCGTGGGGATAAGTGCGAAGGTGTGGAGGTATGGCACCAGGTCGAGAATGCCGATGAGAATGCCAAGACCGATAGCCATCGGAAAGCCGATGATGGTGAAGCCGATGCAGAACAGTATGGCCATTATGAATGCCACGGTGCCCTGTCCCCGAATATAACTGTTCAGTGCGCCTTCCACATCGTTGGCGAGCTCATGCCAGAATGGTCTGTTCTTCTTTGGAAAGATGCGAATCCAGTTTTCCGAAAGGAACTCATAGTCCATTAATATGAAGAACATATATAATAATGTGATACACGATGCGATAATGGAGATGACGATGCTTGCCGTCTGCCCGAGTAGCGAAAAGACCTTTGGCATGGCTGTCTTGAGTGCGCTCGTGAAGTCGGGACTCTTCAGGAACCGTTGTATCTGTTCTTGGTTGCTGATAATCCATTCCTTTATGACGCGCGATATGTTGTTTGTGTGGGTCGTCTCATGGAGATAATGGGTCAGAACGGTAATGAACCGGTCGAACTGGTCTATCATTGGTGGAATGATAAGGTAGACGATGCCGCCAATGATGGCCAATACAAATATCAAGGTGACGATTATCGACAGCGGACGCGTGGGGACGTGGAGCTTGTACTGGACGAACTTCACGATAGGGTAGAGGAGATAAGCAAACAGCCATGCCACGAAGAAGGGCAGGAGTACGGCACTGAGGTAGTTGACAATTAGGAAGACTACCACGACACTGAGCACGACGAGTGTCCAACGGATGAACTTATCGAAGGTGATGGGAGTGTATACGGCATTGCTGTCTGCCTTCCTTCCGCTCGCGGAACTGTCGGTCTTAATGATTTTGTTGTCCTTGTCTTCCATAATTCTTTCCTTTCCTCTTGTTTACTTGTTCTCTTCTTCTATTATCTTATTGTAGCAGTCACGGCAGAGAGGCTCATATTCGTCCTTCTCTCCGAGGAGTACACGGTGGTCGTTGCGCACCAGACGGTGGCTGATATAGGCCAGGGCTCCGCAACGCACACAGATGGCATGGACCTTCGTGACCTCATCGGCAATGGCACAGAGACCCGGTATAGGACCGAACGGCTTCCCTTTGTAGTCCATGTCAAGACCGGCGACAATAACACGGATGCCTTTGTCGGCGAGCTGGTTGCAGACCTCTACGAGTCCATCGTCGAAGAACTGCGCCTCGTCGATACCCACCACGTCGATATCTTCCGACAGAAGCAGTATGGCTGCCGATGAGTCGACAGGCGATGAGGTTATGGCGTTGTGGTCATGGCTCACGACATCGTCCTTGCTGTAGCGCGTGTCGATGACGGGTTTGTATATCTCCACCTTCTGACGGGCGAACTTTGCACGCTTCATCCTGCGTATCAGCTCTTCGGTCTTCCCGGAGAACATGCTCCCGCAGATTACTTCTATGCGGCCACGGCCGCGTCTCTCTCCGTGTATGTTGTCTTCGTTCTTCATTACAAAACGCAAAGGTACTAATTTATTCATAATTCATTCTTCATAATCCGCATTTTTTATTCATCGGTGGTTGGAAGTATGCTGTACAATGTGTTTTTATTTCATTATGTTACTTACGGCATAAAAAGACTGTCAAAAAAATATAATTAGTTTTGGTTTTACGTTTCTTTCGCTTACCTTTGTGCGGAATATGGGAATATTATACCTTGTACCGACGCCTGTGGGCAATATGGAAGACATGACCTTCCGTGCCATTCGGATTCTGAAAGAAGCCGATACGGTGCTCTGTGAGGACACGCGGACGTCGGGAATACTGCTTAAGCACTTCGACATTCACAACCATCTTATGTCGCATCATAAGTTCAATGAGCACGGCACTTCTGCAGGCATCGTCGAGAGACTCAAAGGTGGTGAGACTATAGCCCTCATCAGCGACGCTGGTACGCCGGGGATTAGCGACCCGGGGTTCTTTCTCGCCCGTGAGGCCATAGCTGCCGGCGTGACGGTGCAGACCCTTCCCGGTGCCACGGCATTCGTGCCCGCTCTTGTCTCCAGTGGACTGCCCTGCGACAGGTTCTGTTTCGAGGGCTTCTTGCCACAGAAGAAAGGACGGATGTCAAGGCTTGAGGCTCTGAAAGACGAACAGCGGACGATGATCTTCTATGAGTCGCCTTACAGGGTGGTGAAGCTCCTGGAGCAGATGGCGGAGGTCTTCGGCGATGACAGACGTGTCAGTTGTTGCCGTGAGATATCCAAGATTCACGAGGAGAGTGTCCGTGGTACCATTGCCGAAGTCTTAGAACATTTTCGTGAGACGGCTCCGCGTGGAGAATTCGTCGTTGTCGTCGCAGGAAATACCAAACAGAATGAGTAATCTCTTTTTGAGGCAGAAATAAAAAATAATAAAACAATACAGCTATGAAGAAAGTAATGCTTTTCGCAGTCTGCGCAGTGATGGCACTCACCGGCTGCAATTCCGGCCAGAAAAAGATGAATCCGGCCGACATTCAGAACGATTCCTTGCGTTCCATCATTCAGGCTCGTGACAACGAAATCAATGATATGATGGGTACTCTCAATGATATCCAAGAGGGGTTCAGCGAGATAAACGCTGCTGAGAACCGTGTAACTATTGCAAAGGATGGCGAGGGTGCCGACAAGGCTACAGTCATTAAGGAGCAGATACAGTTCATTGCCCAGCGCATGAAGGAAAACCGGGAGCTCATAAAGAAGCTGCAGGAACAGCTTAAGGAGACTGGCTTCAAGGGAGACCAGATGAGGAAGACCATAGAGAACCTTCAGGCTCAGCTCATACAGAAGGATGGTGAACTGAAGAAGCTGCGTGCGGAGCTGCAGGCAAAGAATATCCATATCGCTGAACTCGATGAGACCATCAACGGGCTGAACAGCGACGTTGCCAGCCTCAACACGAGTGTGCAGAACCTCAACACAGAGAAGACAAACCTTACCAATGAGAAGGCTCAGTTGCAGTCGGAAAGCAACAAGAAGTCAGAGACCATCAGTAGCCAGGACAAGCAGTTGAACACCGCATGGTATGTCTTCGGCACTAAGAAGGAGCTTAAGCAGAACAATATTCTTAACAATGGAAAGGTACTCCGTGAGGGCTTCAACCGCAACTACTTCACAAAGATTGATATCCGCGTGGACAAGGAAATAAAGCTTTACTCGAAGTCGGCTAAGATACTGACGGCGCATCCTTCAAACAGCTATTCGCTCTCTAAGGATTCCAATGGTCAGTATGTCCTCCGCATCAACGACCCGCAGTCGTTCTGGAGCACAAGCAAGTACCTTGTAGTTCAGGTGCGATAAACGAAAGTACATTTTAAACAACATAAAAGGGGCAATGACTGTCGGGAAAGACAGACATTGCCCCTTTTGTCGTTTGTGGATGTTTGATGAAGGTGTTCGTTTACCGTATGTGGTCGTTGACGGACAATATAATTAAGTTTTAGAAGTCTGCACCCTGCGAGTGCTTGATTGACTTCTGTATTAATGACTGTTACTGTCTTATCAGGTTCCTGCCTGCGTCGATTCTCAGGAATATGAACAGTAGTATGGTGAAACCCCATAGAGAGGAACCGCCGTAGCTGAAGAATGGTAGCGGGATACCGATGACCGGTGTCAGGCCCAGAACCATTCCGACGTTGATGAACACGTGGAACAGGAATACACCGGCTACGCAGTACCCATAGACGCGTCCGAACTTGAACGGTTGTCGTTCCGCCAAATACATAAGCCTTAGAATAAGCGCCAAAAACAGTCCTAAGACGGCTGCTGACCCAAGGAAGCCTTCCTCCTCGCCGACGGTACAGAAGATGAAGTCGGTGTCCTGCTCCGGAACGAATTTCAGCTTCGTTTGTGTGCCATTGAGGAACCCTTTACCGCCAAGACCACCCGAGCCGATGGCAATCTCACTCTGGTGGACATTGTATCCTGCTCCCGCCGGGTCGTCGTCAAGACCTAACAGTACGTTGATACGCACGCGCTGGTGGGCTTCGAGGACATCGTTGAGCACAAAGTCGGCGGAGTAGAAGAACAGTATGCTTCCTACCGCGAATATGCCGATATACAGGTAGTTGATGAATCGCGTGCTGAGACCCTCATATATAAGGTAGCCAATCAGTCCTGCACTGATGATGAGCTGTACCCATACAATGTCGAAGGGGATGATAAACTCTGAGAAGAGCAGAAACCCGAGTGTGATGCCGTATGAATAGGTCAGGATGACGCGCGTCATGCGCTTGTCGCGAAGGTAGGTCCATATCATTCCGGCGGAGAAGGTCTGCACAAGCAGTAGGACGACGAACTTTCCGACGGACGTAGGTGTGTCCCAGAGCATCACGTTCTCGTATTTTATGCCTACTACAAAGTATATCACCATTGCCACGGCTGTGAAAAGGATGCTTCCCGGCATGCCTTCCCGATAGAACATAAGGGCAAACGACAGATAGACGAGTGCTGAGCCTGTCTCACGCTGACCTATGATGAAGAGCATAGGTAGCAGAACGACCATCGCGGCCGTGGCAAAATGCTTGAGGTTGTGAATGTCGAAGCCGTATGTCGACATTAGCTTTGCTACAGCCAGGGCCGTAGCAAACTTCGCGAATTCGGCCGGTTGCAGTCGCAGAGGACCCAGGACGAGCCACGACCGGGAGCCTTTAATCTCGTGGGGATTGAATATTGTCGCAAAAAGTAATATCAGGAATGCTATGTAGATGGGATAGGCGAAGGTGTCGAAGAACCTATCGTCCATCATGAGTATGACGAAGCCAAGGCTGATGGCTGTGCCAATCCAGATTATCTGCATGCCGGAGCGTGTAGACATACTGAAGATTTCCGTGTCGCCATAGGTATAGCTGGCACCACAGACACTCATCCATCCGAGGACAAGGAGTGCCAGGTAGATGCCCACCGTCCACCAGTCGAGGGACTGGAGGATGCCTTGCTGGTCGTCTTTTCTTGTTTTTGTCATTTCTTTAACGCAAAATTCAAAGTCGGAAAGCTATATGCTTGGCTGTACATCAGAAGTGTTCACTTCCGTATGTCATGGCCCTTGAACTTAATATTTTGAATTGTTTATGTTATTCTTTGTTCTTGTCAGGGTCGTGCTTGGGCTTTTCCGATTCGACCTTCAATTCTTTCTCCTCGAAGATTGCTGGGTCGTTCAGAGGTTTGCCCTTGCTTTCGTCCTTCTTCTTTTCTCTTTCCTTAGCCTTGGCTTCCTCGTCAGCAGCCTGCTGTTTGGCTATCTTGTCCTCCTCAACCTTCTTGAGAGAGTCTTTGACGGCCATCACGCGCTTTATGGAATCCACACGCAGAGAGTCGGCACGGCTCATAGGCCGCTTGAAACCATAGTCGATGTGGCGGTGCTGATAGGTCAGTGCCATGATGGAGTCGTTTGGTGTCAGCTTGCCGTTGATGTACTGCTCTATCATCAGTGAGCCGATAGGAACGCCATAGACGGCTCCGAAACCTCCGTTCTCTACGTATACGCAGATGGCTATCTTCGGTGAGTCGACGGGTGCGAAGCCCATGAATACGGAGTGGTCCTTGCCGCGGTTCTGTGCTGTTCCCGTCTTTCCGGCAATGTCGTAGCCGGGATGTACGGCACCTTTACTCGTTCCTCCGGCCACAGAGGCCTTCATGCCTTCCACCACCCATTGGTAGGAGGCTTTGGAACCCTTGGTATAGTGCTTCTGATGATACTGTGGGGGCATGGGCTTCCCGTTTATCGTGCTCACCACGTGTGGCGTTATGTAATATCCGCGGTTGGCGATGGTGGCTCCAAGGTTGGCAATCTGCAGCGGTGTGAGGTTCACCTCGCCCTGCCCGATGGCGATGCTGATGACTGACAAAGCGTTCCAACGTCCGAAGGCGTTGTCGTAGAATGCTGAGTTAGGTATCATTCCGCGCTTCTCTCCCGGTAGGTCGATGCCAAGTTTGTAGCCGAAGCCCATGCTTACCATATAGTCGCGCCACACGTCAAGAGCCTTGTCCACATTGCCGTACTTCGGGTTTGTGAGCATGTAGTAGAGTCCCCAGCAGAAGTATCCGTTGCATGATGTGCCGAGGGCCGGCACCAGACTCAGCGGTGATGGATGGTAGTGGCATCCGACATGAAGGCCCTTGAAGTAGAAGCCTCCATGGCAGGGGTAGAGGGAGTGTAGTGGGTCTGTTGTCTTCTCAGTTACGTAGGTCACTGCCTGACTTGTCTTGAACGTAGAGCCAGGAGGATACTGTCCCATGATGGCACGGTTGAGGAGCGGCTTTGCCGGGTCTATCGCCATGTCGTGCTGGTTCTTACCGCGCTGGCGTCCAATCATGATACGGGGGTCGTACGACGGTGAGGAGACCATGGCCAGAATCTCACCTGTCTTTGGCTCTATGGCGACGATGGCACCAAGCTTTCCCTCCATGAGACGCTCGCCGAGAGCCTGAAGCTTGGCGTCGAGTCCGAGCTTGAGGTCCTTCCCCGGTTGAGGGCGGACATCGTACTTGCCGTTCTGATAGTGTCCTTTTATACGGCCGTGGGCATCGCGGAGCATTATTTGTACACCTTTGACGCCTCGCAGCTCATTCTCGTATTCTTTCTCTATGCCCTGTTTACCGATGTAGTCGCCCGGCTGATAGTAGCTGTCGTCCTCTATGTCGCTCGGTGAGACCTCTGCAAGGTCGCCAAGGAGGTGCGCAGCTATTGGCATATTGTACTGCCTCACGCTTCTTCGCTGGATATAGAAGCCTGGGAAACGGAACATCTTCTCCTGGAAGGCACTGAACTGTGTGTCGGTAATCTGCCGTAGGAAGAGCTGTTGCGTGAAACGGCTGAAGCCTGGATTCTTTGTCCTGTCCTTGATGGCGTTCATCCGTTGAATGAAAAATTCTTTGGTGATGTTAAGGGAATTGCAGAATTCCGTGGTGTCGATACGTCCTTCGGCCTCGTTCATAACGACCATAATGTCGTATGCCGGTTGGTTGTATACCATCAGCCGGCCATAGCGGTCGGTGATGTTTCCGCGTGAAGGGAATTCGATTTTCTTTAAGAAGGCGTTAGAGTCGGCACTCTTTCTATAGTCGTCGCTCATTATCTGTAGAGCGAAAAGCCTTACGAGATAAATGATAATGATACCTATGGCAACGGCACTGAGTACCCACCGTCTTTTTTCCAGATTGAAGTCCTTCATTGCCTTACCTCCTAACGTTCTCTATGGCAAGGATAAGAAGATAGGTCAGAATGGTGCTTCCGCCTACACATTCAAGCCAGAATAATATGTTGAAGAAGCTGAACATCTCCAACGTGAAGAAAACTATGCAGAATATGAGCACCATCAACAGTGCATAGTAGCTGAATGATGCTGTACCGAGAGTGCGGATGCCCGGCTGAAGGTCCTCGGCGGAGTCCCTCGGTATAAAAGGCCGCAGCAGATATGGCTGTATGAGAGCCATAAGGGTCATGGTGCCACATGTCACTCCCGGTGTGTTGGCGAAGATGTCGATAAGTAATCCCATCGCAAAGCCCCACAGCATTATCGCCCATCGTGGGTAGTTGCGTTGGAAAAGCATTATGAAGTAGATGTAAAGCAATGGTGTGGCAACCCCGAAGAGGTGCACGTGATTGAGAATGAGCACCTGTACAAGGACCAGTACCAGCAGCCAAATAGTTTTTCTAAGCGTATCTACGTTCATCTTTTCTTTCTTTTGAAGCCTTTCTTAATTAAAATATTAGGCTGCAATGATATTTTCAACTTGTTAAACAGAGACCGTAAAAAAGTTCACAGGCCTAATCCAATGGTCGGAAAGCTGTCGCCGGCCTGTCGGAGAAAAGTCTTTATGACGGTGGAATTCTAAATGCGTGAAGAAGCTGCAATGATGCTTGCAACTTCTTCTGCAATTAGTTATCGCTCCCTTGTGTCTTTTCCTTTATGGAGTCTTGCGCGGCTTCCAGAAGATTGAGCCTTTCCTTTACGGACGCATCATCGATGACGCACACGTCGCGGAGGTTTCCGAAGTCGGTGGAGAGCTTCACCATCAACTTATAGCTTAATCCGTCGTCGGAGTTGTAGATATGAAGTATCTCTCCGACGAGAACTCCCGGTGGGAACACTGACGAGTATCCGCTGGTAACAATCTTATCGTGCAAGCGGAACTTGGCGTGTCTTGGCACGTCGTCAAGGTATGCTATGTCGGAGGCTCCACCTCTCCAGTGCAGATAACCGAAGTATCCGCGTCCGTTTATGGCACAACTGATGTTCGACTCTGTGTTGAGCACTGGGATAACCACAGAATAGTGCTTTGAGACAAGGTATACTATTCCCACTACTCCGTTGCCGCAAGCCACTCCCATATCCTCACGCACGCCGTCGGCAGTACCTTTGTTTATGGTTATGAAGTTCTGTGGCTTGTCGATGGAGTTGTCGACTACTTTCGCCGGTATGAGGCGGTAGTTGCTGAGCATCTCTAGTTGACCTTTGTGGATGAAGTCTTTGCCCAGCGTTTTGTCGTATACTCTTGCTTGCAGTTCGCTCACCTCACGTTCGAGATAAAGGTTCCGCTGCGTCAGTTCCTGGTTGGTCTTCGTGAGACTGAAGAACGCCTCCACGTCGGACTTTGCTTCCAGAACTCTTCCGAAGACACTATTTGCTGACGAGAACCATACGCTACCCTGATAGTTGTTGTATTTGAATAGCAGGACAAGGCTGATAACCTCCAGAAAAATGAAGACAAACCAGTGCTTGAACCGTGCTATGAACTCGGCTAAATTGTGCATCCTGAGATATTAAAATGAAGAAATGAAAGAATGGAATATTACAATCAGTTTTTCATTATCTCATCAGGAATGAGAACTTGTCGATGTTCTTCAGTGCTATGCCCGCACCCTTTGCAACGCTGTGCAATGGGTCTTCGGCGATGTGGAACGGAATGTTTATCTTGTCGGACAGACGCTTGTCGAGTCCACGGAGCAGAGCACCACCACCAGTGAGGAAGATGCCATTCTTTACGATGTCGGCATAGAGTTCAGGAGGCGTGTTCTCCAATGCTGAGAGTACAGCGTTCTCAATCTTGGCGACGGTCTTGTCAAGGCAGTGTGCTATCTCCTGGTAGCATACCGGAACCTCCATAGGCAGGGCCGTGATGCGGTTAGGACCGTGGACGATGTAATCGTCAGGAGCCTCGTTGCCAAGGTCGGTGAGGGCAGAGCCCACATGGAGCTTGATGCGCTCGGCCATACGCTCTGAAACCTTCACGTTGTGCTGGCGGCTCATGTATTCCTGTATGTCAGCGGTGAGGTCATCGCCGGCGACACGTATGGAGTTGTTGCTTACGATGCCGCCCAGAGAGATGACAGCAATCTCCGTGGAACCGCCACCTATATCGACAATCATGTTGCCCTCCGGTGCTTCGACGTCGATGCCGATGCCCAGTGCTGCAGCCATAGGTTCGAAGATGAGATATACGTCGCGTCCGTCAGCGTGCTCGGCTGAGTCGCGGACGGCGCGGAGCTCCACCTCGGTGCTTCCTGACGGTACTCCGATGACCATGCGCAGAGATGGAGAGAAGAGATGTCTGCCCGTGTGGACCATCTTGATAAGTCCGCGCATCATCTGCTCACAGGCTGAGAAGTTGGCAATGACACCGTCGCGCAGAGGGCGGATGGTGCGAATGTTCTCGTGAGTCTTCTCGTACATCATCTTAGCTTCGGTACCGACGGCAATCATCTTATCGGTACGTCTGTCGAGCGCTACGACTGAAGGCTCGTCAACAACAATCTGGTCATCACTGATAATGATTGTGTTGGCGGTTCCCAGGTCCATTGCTATTTCCTGGATGAAAGAAAAGAATGACATAAGTCCTTTTTATGTTTTAATAATTTATCGCTTTTATTGATTCTGAATATAGAGCGGAGACGGTATGTCCTACTTTGCGAACCACTCGTGGATGGCTGTGTCGTAGTGGCTGCTGACGCCGAAGGCGCGCTCTGCGAAGAGCTTGCGGTCCTCGATGTCGGTCTGTGCGCCGTTCTTCTTGAGCAACTCCAGAAGTACAGGATACTCTGCCTTGCTTGGTACGATGACCACATCCTTGAAGTTCTTTGCTCCAGCTCTGATGAGAGAGATACCGCCGATGTCGATTTTCTCTATGATATCCTGCTCGGAAGCACCGCTTGCCACGGTCTGTTCGAACGGATAGAGGTCGACAATAACGAGGTCGATGGCCGGTATGTCGTACTGCTCCATCTGCTTCTGGTCGTCAGCGTTGTCGCGGCGTGCCAGAATTCCTCCGAAGATCTTTGGGTGGAGTGTCTTCACACGTCCTCCGAGGATACTCGGATATGTTGTTATGTCTTCAACTTTCTCACAGTCATAGCCGAGTGACTCGATGAACTTCTGTGTTCCGCCGGTACTCAACAGTTTGACGCCTTCCTTATTGAGGCGCTCAAGGATGTCCTCCAGTCCGTCCTTGTGATAGACTGAGATGAGTGCTGTTTTAATTTTCTTTGTGCAAGCCATATATAATATGTGTTAGATGTCTTTTTGACTTCAAGACTGCAAAAATACAAAGTTTATCTGATATTGCAAAAAACAAATATTGAAATTTATGAAAATCAGATTTCTTTTTTATTTTTTATCAATGAGTCTTTCTGCTTTAATTATCGTCAGTATTGAGCAAGATGTTCTGAGTTGTTCTCTGCCGCTTAAATTGCAGAATTTATTATTTCGTTTTGTAAACCTGTCCTTTTATGGCCGGAAACCCATGCTTTTGCTTCCTTAAAGCTATCTTTTTTGAAGGCGGAATTCATGGTTCTGCTGGCCAAGTGAGAAACAGTCTGTTATTAGTTACCTTAAAGTGCCGTTGCGCCCGATGGTTAGAACCTTTGCCTGAAGGCGGTGGTTGACATGGTCGAAGAGGATACTGGGGTTGATGGTGCGCCCGTTGAAACGCACCTCGAAGTGGAGATGTGGTGTCGTGGCACGTCCGGTCTGTCCCGTCAGTCCGATTACCTGTCCAGCTTTCACCTTCTGCCCCTTTTTGACGAAGTTGCGCGACTGGTGGCTGTAGCAGGTGGAGAAGCCGTAGGCGTGGCGTATGACGATGTAGTTTCCGTATCCGAAGTATGGTCCCGACTGTGTTACGACACCGTCGAAGGCCGCAAGTACCTTGTCGTTGGGCTTTGTCTTGATGTCGACACCCGAATGCGGACGCTTGCCGCGTCCTCCATACGGACTGATGACATGCGCCCCTGCCAGAGGGTATGACCAGTGTTGTCTCTCTATGCCCTGCAGGTCGAGTCTCAGTGTGGCATTGTCGGCGAAAGGATTGTCCATGGCATCGTCAGGGTCAAGGGATTTTATCTTCTTGTCCTCAGCCACGGAGACCTTAACATAACTACTCTCTCGGCGGAACTCAAACTTCTGCGGGCGCAGCTTGTGGCTGGAGATGTCGAGTAATGTTGTCGGGTTTATCCATCCTCCGTCGACCATGATGGCGAACAGCGTATAGGTGCGTCCTCCGTCGCGTCCCACTATTGCCACGCGTTGTCCTGCCCGCACGCGTTGTCCGACCTTAACAAGGTTGGCTTCGTTGTGGGCGTAGACCGTTTCAAGGCCGTTGTCGTGGCGTACTACAACGGTATAGCCGTACTGTGATGTACGCTTGGCCATTCGTACCGTTCCTGGAAACATGGAGAGTACGATGTCGCCAGGTTGTGAGGTTATCTCAAGAGCTTGGCTGGCCATAAGACGGGCTTTGCCGACGGGCAGTGGAAACGAATATCCGCTTGCTGGCATTGCGCTGAAGTCGAGTTGGAACTTATTTGACTTGTTAAAGAGCCCTGGGGTACGGACGCTAATCTGCTGTTGTTCCGTTTCCGTGAATTTTGTCTGAGCTCTTAGGCTATGGATGCTGACAGAGAGCATTAGAAAGAGCGGAAGGAGGAGTTTACTTGTTCTCATAACTAGTTTAGTTTCACAACTTTAGACTGCAAAGTTACAAAATTTCCGGCATAATCCTTGCCTATACATCGTTTTTTTCATAACTTTGCAGTATTCAAGGGGGAAAGTAAAGTCTAAACAGAAACATATCGGTACAATCAAATGTCTCAGAACAATATAAAGAAAATCGTCCTCACAGGTGGCCCCTGTGCGGGAAAGACCACTGCACTTGTGAAGATAATAGAGCATTTCACCAGCCGTGGCTTTAAGGTTTTTACCATTCCGGAAGTGCCTACCATGTTCCAGCAGGCCGGCATGGACTATCTCACCAAGAACCGAAACCTTTTCTATGAGGGTGAAAAGGCGACGCTGGAGATACAGCTTGCCCTGGAGGATAAGTTCATGACGATGGCTGAGCAGTGCGACGAGCCGTCGGTTATCGTCTGCGACCGTGGTGCCATGGACATCTCTGCATATATGGACTCGGCCACATGGGACAGCATAACGCACGCTGTAGGTACGTCGACCGATGAACTCCGAGAAAACCGTTATGATGCTGTTCTGCACTTGGTGTCGGCCGCTGACGGTGCAGAGAAGTTCTATACCACGGCCAACAACCCCGAACGTCATGAGGGAATAGCGCAGGCCCGTCAGCTTGATAAGCGTATTATAGAGGTTTGGACCGGTCATCCGCATCTTAGGGTTATCAACAATCACGAGAATTTTGACAATAAGCTGAACCGCGTCATCAAGGAAATCTCCGATGTCCTTGGCATTCCGCAGCCTATCGTTGCCGAGCGGAAATATATTGTGGAACTGAAAGGGGAGCCGGAGAATGTGGTCAGCAGCGACATCGTTCAGACATACCTCGTCGCCGACCCGGGTGTGGAGACTCGCCTCAGGCAGCGCAGTTGGAACGGACAGAACGTCTACGTACTCACGACTCGCCGCCGGAACACTAACAATGAGCAGATAGAGACGGAGCGGCAGATAACAAAGAACCTCTATGACTCCCTTCTCCAGCAGGCCGATCCTTATCGCCGGACGATACACAAGCACCGTATGAGCTTTATATGGAAAGGGCAGTACTTCGAGCTTGACAAGTTTATCAAGCCCTCGAACGGTCTGATGATCCTTGAGACGAAAGGCGTCGCTGACAATGAGACAGTCAACTTCCCGCCATTTATAAAGGTCCTTAAGGATATAACCGGTCAGACGAACTACTACAATTATAATATAGCGCTCCGGAAATAGCTGACTCCAGCTATTTCCACAGCGCCTCTAAAGCTCTGTGGGGCAGAGTTCTGTTACCACCTTATCACCCTGCCGGGCTTGATGCGCTTGTCGCCGCGCTCCTTCTTTGGCATGCCAAGGATGCAGCAGCCCACTCCCTCGTAGTCTTGAAGGCCCAGCTCATGGAGAATATGCTGCCCTTCCGGTAACTCCATCATCTCCTTGCAACGGTTTATCCAGCAGGAACCGACGCCAAGAGCATAGGCGGCGTCCTGCATGGCACCTATGACCAGTGAGCCGTCTTTAACCTCGTTGAGACTCTTGGAGTCGCTGTTGTAGTCGGCGACCTTGGGAACAAGAACGAGGCAGACTGTCGGCGCGCCGTAGAAAGGGTCTGTCTTGCTGTTCCATATTCTGTTGTTAAGGTCGGAGAGCAGTCTGACCTTCTCTGGGTCCTGTACCACTACAATCTTTGAGGCCTGCTCGTTGCATCCGCTTGGCGCGTTAAGACCACAGTCGATGATAGTTTTCAGGGCTTCGTCCGAAACCTGCTCTTCTGTAAAGGAACGGCAGCTGCGCCGTTCCAACAGCATTTGTATTGCATCCATAGTTTTTCGCGAATTAAAAAACCGCAACCGGCAGGTACAGCCAGTTGCGGTCATAGATATTTATTACTTAAGATTTGCTTCTATTTCATCGAAGCGCTTGCGGAGAATGTTTATCTCGTCGATGATGGTCTTGGCTGAGAACTCCTTAAGGTCGCCATTCTCAAAGCGCATGTTGCGCAGCTTTTCCAGAGATGTATGAAGGGCCTCGCGGAGAGACTCCAGTTGAAGTAATGTGTCTTTGTCCATAATTATTATCCTTTGTTTTTATAGTTGATTTTCAAGAGCGTTAGTCTGAAATGCAGGTACGTTCAATATAATTTACTTGTACGTTGCAAAGTTACGCTTTTTTTTCTGTACAACGAAAAGAAAGAATGATAATTAACAAAAATGTAGACACCGCCCTATTCGCTTTTCATCGTGATGATGTTTCCTCCCTGATCGTAATAGAGTGGCATTACCTTCAGACTTCTGAGCCACGTTATATCGTTCGACGGCACACAGTCGTGATGGAATAGATACCACTGACCTTGATATTCTACTATAGAATGGTGCGTTGTCCATCCGACGACGGGCTCCAGAATTACGCCTTTGTAGGTAAAAGGACCATAGGGGTTGTCGCCGACGGCATAGCAGAGCAGATGGCTGTCTCCGGTGGAATAGCTAAAGTAGTACCGCCCTTTGTATTTGTGCATCCAGCTGGCCTCAAAGAAGCGGTGAGGATTATCGGCAGTGAGCTTCTTTCCATTCTCATCAATAATGATTACTGGCTTGGGCTCCTCGGCGAACTGGAGACAGTCATCGGTGAGCATGGCTACTCGGCTTGGCAAAGGGTCCTCGCTGCCAGTGGGGAGGTATTCGTTTTTCAGTGCCTTGTTGTCTTTGTACCTTTGCAGTTGTCCTCCCCAGATGCCACCAAAGTAGACATAAATCTTACCGTCATCATCCTTGAAGACACACGGATCTATGGAATAAGAACCGCGGATGGGGTCTGGCTCTGCTTTGAAAGGCCCTTCGGGGCTGTCGGCGATGGCCACTCCTAAGTGGAAGACGTCGTTCTTGTCTTTGCAGGAAAAGATGAGATAGTACTTCCCGTTATTCTCTATCACATCATTGTCCCACATCTGCCGTCCTGCCCATGGAATATCTTTGAGGTCGAGGATTACTCCATGGTCGGTTACCTCTCCGTTCATCGGGTCACCGTCTATGGAGAGGACGTGGTAGTCTTTCATCTCAAAATGACCGCCGTCGTCGTCGAATGCGGCGCCGGAGTCCCAGTCGTGTGAAGGATAAACGTAAATTTTGCCGTTGAAGACTTTTGCCGCTGGGTCGGCCATGTAGTCCTGTGGAAATAAATATCTTGTTTTCATAGATGTTGAATGTGCTCGGTCTGTTCCTTTGATGTGTCCAGACTGAGGTGAAATGATTGGTTGTGAAATTTGGATTCTGTGATAAATGATTTATGAGAGAGGCTTGGAGCCTTTATTTCGGAGGCTCCGTGGAGGTCGTGAACATCCTGATAATGTCTGCGACGACTGTTTTGGCGCGGTAATGACGGTCGAAGAGAAGACTGTAGTTGGTGCGTCCCTTTATGGGCCAGTCGTTGAGCCAGCTGCTGTTGTCGGTGATACCCCATGTGCATACACGGTCTATGTGGTCGCGGTATTTATAGTAAAGACTGAAGAAGGCGAGATAGCGCTCGCGGAACAGTTGCTCGGCCTCCTTGCTCAATCCTCTCACGTAAGGGTTCATGGTAGGGTCGTTGGCGTATTTCTGACCTATCTCTGCACCTCCGCCGAAGCTCTTCGGGTTTGGAAGCATGTTCATGTCGAGTTCTGAGATATTGATTTTCACTCCCGCCGCGATGAGAGCTTTCATTGTGTTCTCATATTCCGTGAGGTCTGGATAGTTGTATCCGTTGTGGCTCTGCATGCCGACGGCATCGATGCGGCAGCCTGCAGCGCGCAGGTCTCCGATGAGTTTGACGACGGCATCTCTCTTTCCAGGTTTATTCATGGAGTAGTCGTTGTAATAGAGCTCTGCGTCAGGGTCTGCCTCATGTGCGAACTGAAAAGCCAGTTTTATGTAGTCGGGGCCAATGGCACGGTACCATGGACTTTGCCTGTAGCTTCCGTCGTCGAGAAAGCATTCGTTGGCAACATCCCATCCATAGACTTTTCCCTTGTAACGCCCTACGACAGTATGTATGTAATCACGCATCCTCTTAATCATCTCCTCGCGATTGGGCAGCTCGCCATACTTGTTCTTGAACATCCAAGGAGCGGTCTGACTGTGCCATACAAGGACATGCCCTATGACCTTCATGCCGTTGTCGAGACCGAACTGTACCAGCTTGTCGGCATCATCCATGTGGAAGACACCTTCCTCAGGCTCTATGCTCTCCGGTTTCATACAGTTCTCCGCTACTATGGAGTTGAAGTTCGTCTTGGCAATGTCTACAGATTTCGGGTCGTTGCCGTTTATCTGGTCTGTGTTCATTGCGCAGCCGACAAGGAAATATTTTCCGAGTGCGTCCTTAAGGCCCACTTTTTGCTTTCCTGAAGCCGTCATAGGCGTAAGGAGTATAACGGCTATTGCTAAACTTATCAGTCTTTTCATATCTGTTCTTTGGTTTTTATTATTTCTCTCTAGCCTCAATCTTCTTGTTGATGTCGTCGATGATATCATCTGTGAGTTCATATTTTGAGATGATAAACATGGCAAGGACGAGCAGTATTGCCGGGATAACGCATACCAGCCAGAGTATGCCCTGCTGGGCAAGGACGGTCTGTTCGACGGCGTTGTCCTTGTCGAAACCGACAAAGCTGAGTACGAGTCCGGGGACGACTCCGCCAAGAGCCATGCCGGCTTTGTAGAAGATACCCGTCAGTGCGTTCACAATTCCGGATATGCGTCGTCCTGTTGTGTACTCTGCATAGGAAATAACTTCAGGGACCAGAGCCCACATGTAGCCTGTGGCGACGATAACGCCTGTCGACTTAATGAATTGTGCCACGTAGACGAGCCACAGCAGTGAGCGGAGAGCGGGGATGATGGAGATAACGTAGAGTATTGCCATGCCGATAATGGCTGTTGTAAGAAATACGTAGAACATCTGTTTCTTTCCTATGGCACGCTTTATAGCCGGCACAAGGGGCATAAAGATAAATGACGGTATGGAACCGAGACCCATGAAGATTGCCATATCCGTGGAGGTTCCATGAACATTATATATCATGTAGTAGCTTCCTGCGGAGTTTCCGACGGCCATCATGGCGAACGCTGTTATAAAGAAAAATGCCAACACGCGCAGAGGACGGTTGCGGAGGAACTCCTGCCAGAGGTCGCTTATCTTGACATTGGCGGTCTCTTTCTTATTCATGACAACGCGCTCCTTTGTCTGTGAGAAGCAGAAGACTAGCAGCAACAGGCCTGCTATGGCGTAGATGACCATAGTTATGAACCATGCGCCGGCATCCTGACGCGTATTCATCTTTCCGTCGGGTGACAGGATTGCAACGAGAATGGGAATTCCAAGTGATACGGCCAGTCCTCCGCAGTTAGCCATGAACATACGTACCGACGTGAGGATGGTTATCTCGTTGGTGTCTCTTGTCAGGCTGGAGTTGAGGGCACCATAGGGGACGTTTACCAGGGTGTAGCACATTGACATTCCTACGTAGGTTATATATGCGTAGAGCAAGGAGCCGGAGAAGCCGTCCCAGAAGCAGAGAATGGCAAATCCCGACAGTGGTATACCTCCAAGGATAAGATAGGACCGGTACTTTCCCCATGGCATGTCATGTTTGTCCACAAAAGTGCCGACGAGTGGGTCCCACAGTACGTCTACTAAACGTACGATAAGAAACATGAATGCTGCTGCCTTCGGGTCTATTCCGAAGACATTGGTGTAGAACAGCAGAAGGTACATGCCTATGGTCTGGTAGATAAGGTTTTGTGCCAGGTCTCCTGAACCGAAGCCGATGCGTTGCACCCAATTGAGGTGATAGAACCCTTTTGATACGTTTTCGTTGTTTGCCATGTCTATTGTTTTGCGGTGCTGAAGTCTTCCCGCCTTGCCAGCACCAGGATTGTTATTATGTTTCAGTAAGTATTCCTTGCTTTGTGTAAGTGTCGACTTTAGTGCATCGATGGAGCTTGACCGATGTCGTTGGCGATAATTCTTGCGGCGTATCTTCCCATAGCCTCATATCCATCTGGGTTTAGATGTAACCAGTCTTCCGAGTATTCGGCTTTGAGTTTTTCCTCGTCTTGCGGGTCGCGGACCAGTCTGTCGAAGTCTATGATGCATTCGAAGCCCTCGCCTTTCCTTATCCATCTGTTCACCTCCTGTCTTGTCTGTTCGTGCGAAGGAGAGTACCACCCGTTGCCTTTGGTAGGCGTTATAGTGGCAATGAACACCTTTATTCCCTTTGAATGTGCATATGAGATAATCTCCTTGTATGCTTCTGTCAGCTTGTGAGCAAGGACCGCGGGATCGGAGTTGCTTGTCCCAATGTCGTTGGTGCCCTCATATATAATAATGTGTGTTATTCCGGAATGGAACTCCAGTTCATCGCGGTATCTTTTTAATAGAGGCTCACTGATTCCCCCATCTATGACGCAGTTGCCTCCTATTCCTAAGTTCACAATCCCACATCCTTCTGGCACGGCCTTCTCTCCGACTGCCGTTGAGATATTCCTTATATCCATTCGACCGAGTTCCGTCCCCATGTAATCCGTCCATCTGTTCTGTGCGTTTGTTGTTGTCCCGCGTCCGTCTGTAATGCTGTTGCCGAGGATGGCTACTACCGGCCCACTCTTCTTTACGTCCAGCGAAAGAATGTTGTACCAATGCTCCAGTCTCTCAATGACCTTTAAGGAGTCCTCCGGTCCCACTGCTCCGTCAGCGATATAAGACGTTGTGCGGGAGCCTCTGTGCGAGGTGGCATGCTGGGGGACAGACTGCCCATAACAGATGGTTATCGCTATGTCCCTGTAAGGCCTTACAGAGAAAGACAGCTGGTCGGAGCTTATGTTTGCATTAGGCGCTATCGTCACCGACCTTCGGCCGTTGAAGGTGAGATATCTGGATGTCTCATTGACTATCCAAGGCGTAGAACCGTTCACGGAGATAATTCTTCCGTTGCTTTTGTCTCTCACCAGTGTGTCGACAGACCATGAGACATATACTGACTTTATCTCTACGGGCTCGTTGCTGTGGAAGTTTGATAGCGCGAGGCGTATGGTATCTCCTCCAACCGAAGGCCGTATCACTTGTCGGATCGTTTTTCCCGATAGTGAAACTTTTGGCATATCACCTTCGGAAGTGTATTCAGGTGAGGTGCCCCACGTGGACATCCAACCTGCACCGTGCCCTGTCTGGGCCGCAGTCGTCAGCCATAGCATCATACATATATAAAGGATGTATTGTCTCATGAAAGCTTAAGTCTTTAGTTGCTATTGTTTGATTGCAAAGATAGTAAAAAGTAGTTGTATAACTAACGTCAAATCGTTGCAATGATGTTTCTATTTGTTTCATCATAAAGAAAGCATGTCATTTCTATTTGTTTTCTATCAATTATATTTTGAATATAAAAAAAATAAAACTAATTTTGTGCATCGAATAACTATGAACCATAGAAAGATATTTCTCTTCTTACCGCTTCTTGCAGTTTTATCACTGCTTGCTTACGCCGGTATAGGGCATCTTTTCACTTCTGGAAAGTTGTCCAGCTCTCTTATCAACTGTGTTGTCCAGGACCGTTATGGCTATATCTGGGTTGGAACGGAGTATGGCCTGAACAAGTTTGACGGTTATCATTTCACCACTTATCTTCATGATGACAACGACAGCACCTCCATTACCGACAACACCATAACAGATTTTCTCGTCGACAGCCGCGGCCGTCTTTGGATAGGCAGTGCCAAGGGTCTGATGCGTTACGATTACGGGAACAACAACTTCGTTCGTTATCCAGTGCCAGGAGGACGCCGCATGCGTATCTATTCAATCATTGAGAGCCGTTCCGGTGAGATCCTTGTGGGTTCAGCCGGTTTCGGTCTTTATTCCATTGGGAAGGACGCGCAGAAGATGGTATATGAAAAGCAATATTCGCGCCGCGACTCCGACAATTTCTTCACACATATATATGAAGACCGCCGTGGAGACCTCTGGCAGAGCAGTCATGAGAGTGTCTTCACCTGCTATCGCCATCAGCGTGGAAAGGTGGTACCGTTTGATTTCCATTCTCCAGTTGGTGCGCCGGTAGATTTCCGACAGACCGATGCCAGTCATCTGCTTATCGTCTGTATGGGAGGCGTCCTTACCTACGACTATTCCACGGGGCAGGTCTCCGATGCAGGTTATGACCTTGGTCCTTACCGCGACAAGGTAACCATCAACACCGCCTCAATGGACCATTCCGGGAACCTCTATCTTGGTACTTCTGAGTGCGGTGTCCTCGTAGCCCAACGCGGCAGCAAGACATTTAAACCTTATCAGCAGCCCGCTTCATCACATTTCGACCTCTCAGCCTCCTATGTCCGGGACATCATGGAGGACAAAGACCATAATCTGTGGATAGGCTGTTACCGTAAGGGCCTTTACCTAATTAATGATGAACGCGTGGCATTCACCAGTTGGACATTCTCAGATCAGGACTATTCCATCGGCAGTAGTGTGTCCTCGCTCGCTTTGGGAGACAAAGGAACCACATGGTGTACTGTTCAGAACAGTGGTGTCTTTCAGTTCGATGCCAACGGAAAGATTCTAAGTCATCCCAACTCTCCTTCCGGCACCAGCCTTATCTACCGTGATCGTCAAGGACATTACTGGGCCGGCACAGGCAATGGTCTCTTTAGTTATAATCCCTCGACAGGCGCTTACGAGAAAAAGGTAGGTTACTCTGGTGACGGGACATATTGCATCGCCGACAACGGTTCGGGTGTGCTGTATATATCCGTTTACAGCAAAGGTCTTTACACCTATGATGTGGCAACAGGGGCTGTACACAGGTACAGTATGACCGACTCGGGAACTCGCGGGCGCCTCTGTAATGACTGGATACGCTCCATGATAATCGACCATAAAGGTCTTCTGTGGATAGGAACGTCTAATGGTGTGTCGTGTATGGATACCAGGACATGCAGCTTCCGACCATTCAAATGGGACTATCAGTTGTATAATATCCAGGCCAACCATCTCTGTGAGGACAGCTTGGGAAACATTATCATAGGAACTGACGATGGACTGTACCTGTATAATCGTAAGACCGGCGCCACTTATCCGTTTCCTAACTCCGATGTATTGAAAGGAAAGCAGGTCAACGGCATCGTTGCCGATGAAACTGGTGATGTGTGGGTCAGCACAACACATGGAATCTGGCAGTACGACCATCGGAACCATCGTTTTATAGGGCACGTTAGCGGCAATGGACTAGTTACCAGTGAGTATGCTCAAGGCTCAGTCCTCCACTATCCTGATGGTAGGATAGCCTTTGGTACAGGTGAGGGCATCACCAGCTTCTATCCCGATGTGGTGAGAAGCAGCCGTCCCAGCATGGGAGAAGTGCACCTTACAAACTTTCTCGTTGACGGAAAGTCTCTCAATAGTCTGACGGATGAATTCTCCGTTCCATATTCCGAGAACACGTTTACCTTGGAGTTCTCCCTTCTGAACTATAAGAATACCGACAACATTATCTTTGCCTACCGTATCAACGGTAGCGACTGGGCTTTTACCAATGAGGGCATCAACTCCATACCGTTTACGAAGCTGGAGCCGGGGAAATACGTTATTGATGTTCGCGCCTACGAGAATGGTATGCTCTCAGGACGTACCAAGACCATAACCGTTACCGTGCGCCATCCGTGGTACAGTTCCACTTTCGCCATCTTCCTATACATTATTATTATATGCAGCCTCTGTTATTTCTTCTTCCGCAGCTACCTCAGACGTAAGAGAACGGAGTTGGAGGAATCGAAGATGCGTTTCCTCATCGACGCCACACACGATATCAAGTCGCCTCTGACGCTTATCATGGGTCCGTTGAAGAAGTTGAAAGAGAATATTCCGCAGAATGAGGAGAACCAAAGAAATATACAGACCATAGAGCGCAACGCCCATCGGCTGCTCATCCTTGTCAACCAGATTCTCGACCAACGGAAGATAGACAAGAATCAGATGCACCTTCACTGCCGAGAGACAGAGATGGTGGGCTTCGTGAAGAATATCTGCAACCTCTACAGCTCTGCTGCGGAGGACAGGGACATAAAACTCAACTTCGTTCCCAGCGTCAGTGAGGTCCGGGCGTGGGTTGATACGACCAACTTCGACAAGGTTGTTTCCAATCTTTTGTCTAACGCCATCAAGTATACGTTCAATGACGGAACAGTAGATGTTATCGTTGACAGCGACGGCAATAACTTCCGTTTGGAAGTTATGGACACTGGCATCGGCCTGAAGAAAATGGACACGGAGCGCATCTTTGAGCGCTTCTATCGTGGACAAGGTACTGAGGGCGTCCACATTGAAGGTACTGGCATAGGACTCAATCTCTGCCGTAACATCGTAAAGATGCATGGAGGTCGTATCAGTGCCGAGAACCGCCACGATGTCGGCCATGGTGCCGTCTTCTCCGTCGTCATTCCTCTTGGCAACGGTCATCTAAAGCCTGAGGAGATTGTTACCGGCGAGGAGCAGCATGCGGCTGTCCTACACCACAAGAATGCCCCAAGCAAGAATTACCGTGTGCTTATCGTCGACGATGACCGTGAGATAGCACTTTATATTAACAATGAGCTGTCGCAGTGGTATCGCTTCGATTACAGTTCGAACGGCCGCGATGCACTGAAGAAGCTCCTCACTGAGAGCTACGACCTTGTCATCTCTGACGTGAAAATGCCGGAGATGGACGGTATAACACTGTTGAAGAAGGTGAAGTCGAATTCGAACATCAGCGACATCCCTGTTATTCTTCTCACCTCGAAGGCTAATGTTCAGGACCGTCTGGAAGGTTTGAAGAAAGGTGCTGACGCCTTTCTCGCCAAGCCTTTCAGTATGGATGAACTGCATGTAACTATTGATAACCTTGTTGACAACGTACGTCGTCTTCGCGGAAAGTTCTCCGGTGCTCAGGAACAGAAAGACAGACTTACCGCTGTTAAGGTTAAAGGCAATGATGAGGCACTCATGGAACGTGTTATGCGTGAGATAAATGCTCATCTGTCAGAGCCCGACTTCAATGTGGAATCGCTAACCAAGGATGTAGGTATAAGCCGTGCGCAACTACATCGTAAGATGAAGGAGATTACCGGTATCTCTACTGGTGAGTTTATAAGGAACCTTCGCCTTGAGCAGGCCGCCCGCCTTATCTCTGAGGGGAATATAAATATCACTCAGGTGGCCTTTGCCGTGGGCTTCAATAATCAGACGCATTTCTCGACGGTTTTCAAGAAGCACTACGGGATGACTCCAACAGAGTACAGCGAGCTTGCCCGGAAGCATCCGGCCAAGCAATAACGCGCAAAACTTCCATAAGGCTTTTCTTATGCCAGGAGAGTAAAATAAAATTTAGACAACCATACATAGTACATTATGAGACGCAATCTTACCACGTTCCTTATCACAATTTTCTGTCTTGCTGCCTACTGTACTGACGGTCATACCTTATGGTTTGGCGATTTCCTCGACTTCAATCCCCGTCAGATGGAAATCTACTGGACTGCCGATTCTTTTTCCTTCGCCGTAGACAAGACCCTTTCGCATGATGGTTATACCATACACGGAAAAACGGTGAGGGCGGGAAGTAACATAGGTCTGCTTTATGCCCAATATGAGTTGATGAGGCAGAAGAAAACTGGTCATTTTCATGATACAACGTCGGAGCCTTCATTTAAGTACCGTGTGCTCGACCACTGGGACAACCTGGATGGCACCATTGAGCGTGGTTATGCCGGTAGAAGTATTTTCTGGGCCACAGGACTCAGTAGAAAGCAGTGGCTTGACCGCATAGAGGAATATGCCCGTGCTGATGCCTCTGTGGGAATAAACGGAGCTGTGCTCAATAATGTCAATGCCTCTCCCAACGTCCTTACTGCCGTTTACCTCGACTCCGTAAGGATGATAGCCGATGTACTGCGCCCCTATGGTGTGCGTGTCTATCTGTCTGTGAACTTCGCATCACCCAAAGTACTAGGGGCAACGAAGACCGCCGACCCTTTTGATGCGTTGGTCGTGGCTTGGTGGAGTCGTAAAGTCAAAGAGATATATGCGAAGATTCCTGATTTCGGCGGGTTCCTTGTCAAAGCCAATTCCGAAGGACAGCCTGGTCCTTTCGACTATGGTCGCAGTCATGCTGATGGAGCCAATATGCTTGCGGCGGCTTTAAAGCCCTTCGGCGGTATCGTTATGTGGAGAAGTTTCGTCTATGGAGCTGGCCATAAGGGTGAGGACCGTGTCAAACAGGCCGTTTCGGAGTTCAAGGACCTGGATGGGAAGTTTGCAGATAATGTTGTACTGCAGAGTAAGAACGGGCCGCTCGACTTCCAGCCGCGCGAGCCCTACGCTCCCATCTTCGACAATATGCCGAAGACCACGCAGTGGGTGGAGCTTCAGGTTACGCAGGAGTATACCGGCCAATCACGGCATTTAGTCTATCTAGCGCCGATGTGGAAGGAGTTCTTTTCCTTCGTGAGTCCGAATAGGCTGAGAGGAGTGGCTGGTGTCAGCAATGTTGGTAATACTGGCAACTGGTGCGGACATCCGTTCTCGGCAGCAAACTGGTATGCCTTTGGCCGACTGGCATGGAGCCCGGAACTGTCTTCACGGGAGATAGCGCAAGAATGGTTGCTCATGACCTTCGAGGAGAGTGCGAACCGTTATTTCCTCAACTCCATGACATCGGTCATGGAACGCTCGCGAGAGATGTGTGTCGACTATATGATGCCGTTGGGACTGCACCATATCTTCAAGTTTGATCATCACTATGGGCCGGAACCTGATGGCTATCGTCCCGATTACCCTCTGGAGTGGTGCCCGGTCTATTACCACAAGGCCGACAGCATTGGCGTCGGCTTCGACAGAACCACGGACGGCAGCGATGCTGTGAGTCAGTACCGTGAGCCTTACCGCTCGGAATACAACAGTCTGAAGACCTGCCCTGAGCAGTATCTGTTATGGTTCCACCATGTGCCCTGGACTTACAGGATGAAGAACGGAAAGACTCTCTGGCAGAATCTCTGTGCGCATTATGAGCGTGGTGTTACTATGGTGGAGACGACGGTCTTTTCTTGGAAACTAATGCACTCGCTCTTTACCGATAATGGCGACGAAGAACGGTGGCGCCAGGTGGAAAGTCTGCTTATGGAGCAGCTCGGAAATGCAACGGAATGGAAGGACGTGTGCCTGACATATTTCCAACAGTTCAGCCGTATGCCTGTAGAAGTGTCGGGGACATCGCATGAGCCAGACATTGCCGTGGGCCTTCAGAACGGGGTACGTTGACGATACTTTTGCTCTTAAATTAAAATTATAATACACCATGTTGACCATTAAACGAATCTTTCTGTGCCTGATATTGATAGCGTGTCAACTCACTCTTGTCCGAAATGCCTATGCTCAAGTCGTCATTGACAGTAAAGCCAGTCCACGATGTCTGAAGGTCGGCGGTAAGCCGATGCTTATGCTCGGCGGTGAACTGAGCAACTCGGCGGCGACGTGTAAAGCCGATATCGACAGTGTGCTGCCACGTATGGCGGCACTGGGACTTAACACCGTGCTTGTCCCGGCGCAGTGGGATTTGATAGAACCGAAGGAAGGACAGTTCGACTTCTCTCTTATCGACGAGACCATTGACGTGGCACGTCAGAACGGACTGAAGATAGTGTTTCTCTGGTTCGGAGCCTGGAAAAATTCCATGAGCTGCTATGCCCCTTTATGGTTTAAACGCGACACGAAACGGTTCCCACGAGCCACCACAGAGGCTGGAAAGCCACTTGAGATAGCGAGCGCTTTCTCAGAGAATGTGTTTGAGGCCGACAAGAGAGCGTTTGTTTCTCTCCTCAACCACATCGCCGCTCGTGACTCCAAGGAACATACTGTCGTCATGATTCAGGTGGAGAACGAGATTGGTATGCTCGAGAGTGCCCGCGACCATTCCTCTTTGGCGGAGAAGGCGTATCACAGTGGGCAGTGGAGAAAGTTTCTCCACGTCATCAATATAGATAAACGCGACAGCCGCTTTGTCGATGAGGTGTTCCAAGCCTACTATAATGCGAGGTATGTGGAGCGTCTGGCAATAGAAGGAAAGAAGGTGCTGGACGTGCCGTTCTATGTCAATGCAGCCCTCAACAGTCGTGGACGCAAGCCGGGAGAGTATCCGTCGGCAGGGCCTTTGGCCCATCTGTTCCCTATATGGAAATCGGTTGCTCCGCATATATCCCTGTGCGCGCCCGATATCTATGATACCGGCTTCAAAGGATGGGTAGCACAGTATGCCACCAGTAATAATATCTTGTTCGTCCCGGAGTCACGTTGCTGTGTGAATTCCGGTGTGAGGGCTCTTTACACCTTTGGGGAACATCAAGCCGTGGGCTTCAGTCCGTTTGCTATAGACCAGTCACCGGAGACGGATACGTGGCATGTACGTAAGGCCTATGGCCTGATGCGGCAGTTGTCGGACTTGTTTTATAAAGGCGCCTGTGCCGGGCGACTTAGGACATGGGGACTCCTTCTTTCTCAGGGCGACAAGGAGAGAATTATCTTTGACGGCGACAAGGTTCTCACGTGCCGACATTATTTCACGTTACCGTGGGATCCCCGTGCCACAAACGGCGAGCCATGGCAAGAGGGTGGGGCGGTAGTCGTGCGCTTGGCCGACGACGAGTATCTTATAGCCGGTAGTGGTGTGGTGGTGTCTTTTCAAACCGTGGAAGAGAAACAGCAGGAAGAAAGCGTCAGTATCGGTGAGGACGGATTTGCCGTTTCCGATGCTGGCAGCAAAGAAAAGAGTGTCATCAGCCGGACCTTCTCCGGCCATCGCGTTGGCATTGGCTATGTTGATGAGGTCAGTATTGATGCTTCCGGAGTCATGAAGTATGTCCGTCGGGAGAATGGCGACCAGAATCACCAAGGTCGTCATGCGCGTATTCCTGTCGGAGAATACAAGCTTCTGCATGTAAAGCTTTATAAATACTGATATAACGGCCTTGCTGATACGAAAGGAAACATTTCTACCATATCGTTGCAACAAATATTAACGATGAAATGAAATATATTCTCTATATTTGCAAACGTAATCAATCAACTTAGAACCTAACTTAACGTCAACTGAAACATGGAGAAAATAAGAAATGTAATCGCATGATGCACTACAGATGTGGTGTGTCGTGTATCAAAAAAGTAATAATACAAAATCTAATTTATAACTAAAAACTATCGTTTATGTATCTACAGTTCAAAAGGGCGGCTATAGCCCTGTGCTTGACCTTGTGCTGCTTCGTTGCAAACGCGCAGAAGACAGTGACGGGTAACGTGAAGGATGCTAACGGTGATCCGATGATTGGCATAACGGTGACGCTCGATGGAAAGCCGGTGGCCGTTACTGACCTTGATGGTAACTTCACGGTCAACAATGCCAAGTCGACATCGGTGGTCAAACTGTCGTATGTCGGATATCTCGACCAGCAGTTCACTGTGGGCAACAAAAGTCAGTTTAATATCGTGATGAAGGAAGACCCCAAGTCGCTTGAGGAAGTCGTCGTTGTCGGATACGGCACAATGAAACGCTCCGACCTCACCGGTGCCGTCGCTTCCGTCAGTGATGAGGCCATTGCCAAGTCGGTGCCTACGAGTATCGACCAGGTGCTTCAGGGCCGTGCGGCAGGTGTTCAGATACAGGCTAATACGGGTACTCCGGGTGGCTCATCGACTATCCGTATCCGTGGCACCAATTCTCTGAATGCTACTTCACAGCCTATCTTCGTCATCGACGGCGTCATCATCGACTCGTCAGCCGGTGATAACGGCAACTCTAACCCTCTTGCTGATATCAACCCAAGCGATATCGTCAGCATGGATATCCTTAAGGATGCCTCGGCGACGGCTATCTACGGCTCGCGGGCATCCAACGGTGTCATCATGATTACCACAAAGCGTGGAAAGGCCGGTGATGCTACCGTTACCTATGACGGCTATGTGGGCTGGCAGACCATGCCGAAGACCCTCGACGTGATGAACCTTAAGGAGTATGCGCAGCATTACAACGACATTGCTGCGGCACAGATAAAGTCGGCAAGCAATACATATGTCAGACCGGACCTTCTAGCCGGAGGTACCGATTGGCAGGATGAGCTCTTCCGTCATGCTCTTATGACCAGTCATAATGTCTCTGTTACAGGTGGCACCGACAAGATAGCATATGCGCTGAGTGCCGGCTACCTCGACCAGGACGGTATAGCCATTGGCTCTGGGTATAAGCGTCAGACCCTCCGCGGCAATACCGACGCACAGATAAAGAAATGGTTGAAAGGCGGCTTTACCTTCTCGCTTTCTGACAGCAGGCAGGAGACACATGCCAATGAGGGCAGCATCATTCTGACGGCATTACGCTCGCAGCCTTCTGTTGCTGTGAGATCGGCTGACGGTACCTTCGACGGACCGGACGACCAGTGGATGCCTGACAACCCAGTGGCTCTGGCGGAGATTACGCGTAACTATAATAAGAAGTTGAACTTCCGTGCCAACACTTATCTGGAGGCAACCATCATCAAGGGTCTTACCTACCGCACAGAGCTTTCGGCCGAATACAATAATAATAAGTACTATTATTATATGCCGGATTACAGGTTCGGAGTGAAGACCAGCGACACGCGTACGTCAAGATGGACGGCCACCAACACGAAATATTGGTCCTGGAGAAACATTGTCACCTACGCCAACACATTCGGAAAGCATACCATCAACGCAATGCTCGGACAGGAAATGAGCCATAACCATTATGAGACGCAGCTTACCAGTGCTACGGGCTTCCCGTCGAACACGGCTACCGACCCGTCAGCTGGTAATAACGACAGCTCCACTCCTGTGGGATATCAGGACAACAGTTCTATCTTCTCTTACTTTGGAAGAGCGTTCTACAGCTATGATGACCGCTATCTGGCTACGTTCACCTTGCGCCGGGACGGTTCAAGCATGTTCGCCGACGGCAACCGGTGGGGATGGTTCCCATCAGCCGCACTGGCATGGCGAGTGAGTGGTGAGAAGTTTATGCAGAACGTGAAGTGGATTAATAACCTCAAACTGCGTGCAGGTTGGGGTTCTACGGGAAACCAGAATGTAGAGCAGTGGGCTTATATGGCCCTGCTGACCACCTATCCAACATCATGGGGTGTGGGTGTGCTGAACGGAAACAATGCCAATCCTGATTTGAAGTGGGAGACCACCAAGTCGTGGAACCTCGGATTTGACCTCAGCTTGCTCAACAACCGCGTGGATGTGGTCTTTGACTGGTATTACAAGAAAACCAATGACTTGCTGATGAGGCTCGACCTCCCTGCATTCTTGGGCTCTGGAGCCGGTTCCAACTATGGTGTAGCCGCCAACCCGTGGGGTAATGTCGGTAGCCTCCGCAACACCGGTATCGAGTTTACCATCAACAGCGTCAACATACAAAAGAAGAATTTCCAGTGGTCCACAAACTTTGTCTTCTCGCTGAACCGCAACAAGGTGCTGTCCTTGGATACTGAGACGGGAACTCTCCCGCGTGCCTTCCAGGTGGGCTCGGAGACGGCTACAGTCACTAATACTGTTGTCGGACAGCCGATAGCGCAGTTCTGGGGATATAAGGTCATAGGACGCTTCGACAAGCCGGAGGATTTCTACTATAAGGATGCGCAAGGTAACGTAAAACAGGTTGCTCTGCCTGAGGGTTGCTCCATAGGCAAGAACGGAACATGGCTCGGCGACTACCGCTTTGCCGACCTCAACAACGATGGTGTTATCGATAACAAGGACCAGACGTTCATAGGCAACCCGGAGCCTAAGTTCACCTTCGGTCTTGGAAACACACTCTCATGGAAAGGGTGGGACTTCAGCTTCCAGTTTACAGGCTCTTACGGCAACAAAATACTCAACTATAACCGTCGTCAGCTTGAAGTTACAGGCTCTACGAGCAACCTGCTGACGACTGCCCTCAACTATGCGAGAGTTGAGAAGATAGATGCCAACGGTCCTGACGACTTCCGTAACTATTATGTGTCCAACGCCTCGTCGACAAACATGCCACGCCTCTACACGGAAAGCTACTCCAACCATAACAACCGTGTCAGTGATGCGTACATAGAGGACGGGTCTTACATCCGGCTTCAGAACATTTCGCTGGGATATACCTTCCCGAAGAAGTGGATAGAGCATCTCTTCCTCACCAACGTGAAGTTGTATATGAACATTCAGAACGTCTTCACAATAACAAAATATGATGGCTATGATCCTGAGGTGGGCTCTCTCTGGGGCGATGCCTTGAAGAACGGCATAGACTACAACCGCTATCCTTCTCCAAGAATCTACACCTTCGGCATCAATGTTTCTTTCTAACTCAAGACTTGCAGATATGAAAATTAAATTATTATATATAGGTATGATAGCTGTGGCTGGGCTTGCCATGAGCTCTTGTGCCGATGACTTCCTCGACCAGAACAATACTCATCAACTGTCGCAAGACAAGTTCTTCGACAGTGATCAGGCCGTTGAAGAAGCAGTGTGGCCATTGTACAGCTATGTGTGGTACGACTTTAATGACAAGTTCTACTATGGAATGGGTGACGGTCGGGCCAATAATATCACGGCACAGTATTCAGACTACATCTATCCGTATACTAACTTCACCGAGACTTCGCTCTCCACGGGGCTTACTGAGGCTTGGGGCTCTCTGTACAGTGTCGTAGCGCAGAGCAACAACTCGCTTAACAATATAAAGAACAACTCCACTTCCAGCGTCAGCGAGTCGGCCAAGCTGCATGCCATGGCTGAGGCACGCTTCATGCGTGGCGTGGCTTACTGGTATATCGGTTCTCTCTGGGGCTGTGGTATAATTTATGACAACACTGCCAGTCTGGTAAACAACTATGTCGTTCCGGCCAATCCACGTGTGGATGTCATGGAATATGCCATCCGAGACCTCGAATATGCTGCAAAGAACCTGCCTGCTTCACAGACAAGTGCAGGACGAGTAACGAAGTATGCGGCATTCGGCATGCTCTCAAGAGTTTATCTCTCCATGGCTGGCTTGACCACAAGCGGACAGTATAACGGGTCGAATGTACAGACAAACTTCAACAGCGGACAACGCAACCCTTACTATCTGGACCTTGCCAAGAAGGCTGCTGCGAAGGTTATTAATGAGAGCAGTGCATCTCTTCTGCCCAATTATGCTGACTTGTTCGGAGCCTCCACCATCGACAATAACTCGGAGGCTCTCTTCCAGCTGCAGTTCCAGCCAGGAACAGGTATTGGAGGACTTGGCAACAGTATGACGCGCTTCCTCGCTTGGTCTACAATGGTTGCCGACCAGAACGCGTGGGGTGGTGCCACTTATTGCTCTTACGACCTGTATGAGGAGTTCTCCAATTATGACGACAAGACCCTTGGTACAAAGGTCGACGACAAGGTGCGCCGGCACAACAGCGTCGCCTCTTACGGTGAGTCTTACCCGGAGCTCAGCTCAGACCCGTCAGACCCTTATGTCTACGGAGTTACCGAGAGCCCTGGCAACCAAGGCGCCAACATTAAGAAGTATGTCATTGGCACGAAGAAGGTCAACGGCTTCTCAGAACCGAACAACTCTGGAGTAAACACTTATATGCTGCGTCTTGCCGAGGTCTATCTGAACTATGTCGAGGCTACAATGGGCAACGCTGACGAGACTACCGACCCTACGGCATTGCGCTATTTCAACCTGATTAGACAGCGTGCGAAGATGCCGGAAAAGAATGTGGTTACCTATGAGGACCTGCGACATGAGTTCCGTATGGAGTTTGCCTTCGAGGGACTCTACTGGTATGAGCTGCTCAGACGCGGTTACTATCACCAACAGAAGGTTGTCAACTATCTGAACAGCCAGAACCGCAATGCGTCTTACTTCGACAACGCCACGAAGACCTATAAGCTGAGCGACAGCTATGTAGCGCCGGGTCCTGATGTCGACGTTGCCACAGCCTCGGATCTCGTCCTTCCGATGTCGGATACCGACCAGACGAAGAACCCGAACCTCAAACCTGATGCCAGCGGAAACATCGCCACGGTGCCGTTTGAGTTCGGTGAGCGTGAGGTTGACGAGCAGTCTCTGTTCGAATAGTCGCTTTCGCAACTTTATTTTCCAGTGCCCCACTCCCGGTCCGGACAGGTTTTACTCCACGCTTGCAGCGGGATGTTAGGGTAGCTGATGGATTAATAATAAATAATAAAGACAAATCATATTATGAAAACAATATTCAATACGGCCAAGAAAGTCCTCCTCGGACTTCTTCCGTTAGGATTGCTTGTCATGACACCGTTCCTTGCGTCGTGCGGTGATGACAATGATGACAGCGGGTCTGCGCAAATGGTCATCAACAAGGTGTACCTTGAGAATGCTTCTGCCGAAGACTCCGTCTATGACCGTGAAGTCTCCTTTGCCCGACTGGGACAGCTTATCCGTCTGGAAGGTTCCGGCTTCACGGGACTGAAGCATGTCTATGTCAACGGCTATGATACATATTTCAACAATGCACTGATGACCGACAACAATGTCTGGATAACGCTGAATGCCAATACACCGGTTGCCAAGGCCGAAGCCTCGGTTCGCAACACCATTCAGCTTGTAAAGGACAATGCCACCTACACCTACCAGTTTACCATCCGCGCTTCATCGCCGTCGGTGACGAGTGTCGACAACACCTTGCCACGGCCTGGCGAGAAGGTTACGGTCTATGGCAATAACCTTCAGGAGACGACACATCTCACCCTTCCAGGCGGTGTTGAGATCACGGAAGGTATAACTAGCGATGAGGACGGAAAGTGGTATTCCTTCACTATGCCGTCGGGTGTTACCGAGAGTGGCTCCATCACCAGTGAGGGTGCTAACGGAACAGCTGTTACCCCGGCTTATTTTAATAACGACAAGTGTTACGTCATCAACTTCGATGGTAAGGGAGCACTGGGCAGCTGGAGCGCAACATACCAGTCGGAAAACCTTGTCGACGATCCGTTGGGTACTGGTCGTGGTAAAGTTGTGCAGCTTGTGCCACAGAGTGTTCTTGATGGTGACAACGGTGGAATAAAGGCAGGTGCCAACTCGCTGCTCTGGGCTACCGCTGGCAATGATAGCCCTGACGACGACTGGAGCAGGATGTTCTCCTACATCCCGGCTACCACACCTGTTGACTCTGTCGCCCTTCAGTTCGATGTCTATGTCCCGGGCTCATGGACCGGTAGCGGTCAGCTGGAGTTCTCGCTTCAGAACAACCTTTCCAATTATGGCTTTGGTTCCGGCGGAACGAAATACAGTAAAGACTATATGACTCAGGCTTGTGTATGGGTGCCATGGATGGACTCCGAGACCGGTGCTGTCTCTGCATTCACAACAGGCAACCGCTGGCAGACGATAACCATTCCACTGTCGAAGTTCGGCCGTTACACCAACAAGGACGGCTCTTACACGTTCCAGAATGTCGTCGACGACCGTAACTCTGGAAGCTACCGCAACTTCGTGTTCCTGCTTGTCAACTCGGATTTGGAGTTTGATACTGACATCACTCATGCGGCAAGTCTGTTCAATGAGAAAGTCTACATAGACAATCTCCGCATCGTTCCTATCTCATCGATAACGGTCTCTGACTTCTAATGCCCGGTGTCGCCCCGCAGAATCGGGAACACCGGACCAGGAAACTAACAACTAAAAATTGTAAGACAATGAAAATACATCATATCATAATACCAGTCTTGGCATCGGCAATGCTCATGAGCAGTTGTGATGACCAGATAATGGAATGGGGAAAGCCCGCTGGTGAGGGAGAGGTTACCTCTGCCGATATCCCGCTTGCCGTCAAGGAGGCGCTGGCCAACTATGAGCCGGTAAAGAGCTATGCCTCACAGTACACTCCGAATATGGTCGTTGGACTCGGCCTTAGTGCTGCCATGTACAACGAGTCGGCTGCCTCCGGCACTGCCTACAGTACCCTTGCCAACGAGAACTTCCAGATGTTCACACCCGGCAATGCCCTGAAGATGGATGCCATAGTCGGTAACAGCGGCGCACAGAACTTCTCTACAGTTGACAAGATGCTCGACAACATGCCCAATGACGTACGTCTCTACGGACATAACTTCATCTGGTATCAGCAGCAGAGCCAGACATATCTTAAGTCGCTTATAGCTCCGACGATGGTCATCAAGACAGAAGGCGACATTGCCTCCGTTCTAAAGAATGGCTATTTCGATTCCGATATCAGCGGATGGTCTGGCTGGGGCAACAACTCCAGCCGTGAGTGGGTGGCGGAGAAGGACGGGCAGACAGGAGTAGTCCATCTTACCAATCCGAAAGATGCCAACAAGTGGGATGCACAGTTCTGCCAGGATCTTGATCCAAGCTTAAAGTCAGGCACTACCTATACACTCCGCTTCAAGGCTAAGTGCTCTGTTGGCAACGGAATTATCCAGAACTGTGTTCAGAATAGCAAAACATATTCCGGGCAAGCCTATCATGATTTCAACGTTGGCAAGGAGTGGCAGACCTTCGAGTATGAGATTACTCCTAACAATGATGACATGAACCGTCTGTGCTTCAACTTTGGTGCTGTGGCAGCAGAATATTGGATTGACGAGATACAGTTCGGCGTAAAGAAGGAAGACCCAATGGAGAACGTTCTTTCCGGCGACAACTCCGACTTCGAGGGCGGCACGAAGGGCTCATGGGGCTCTTGGGGCGGAAGTTCCTCTTCTGAGGTTAAGAAGGGAGCAGGCCGCGACGGCTCTTACGGTCTGGTACTTGTCAATCCAAACGACGGAGACTTCTGGAACACCCAGTGCGCTATCGACTTCGATACACCTCTCGATGAGACTAAGACGTATATGATACAGTTCTATGCAAAGAGCAATACAGCTGCCGGAGCTCTACAGTTCCAGTATCAGAACTCGTCAACCTACGGTTCACAGGGCGCTTACAGCGTGTTCCAGGTAGGCAAAGAATGGGTGCTCTGCGAGAAGACGTTCAAGCCTGCTTATGATGATGTCAACCGAATACTCATCAACTTCGGCAAGGTGGCCGGGGAATACCAGATTGACAACATCAAGTTCGGCGTGGCGAAGAACCAGGGAGAGAGTGCTGCCAAGCAGTTCATCCTCGTCAGACGCGCAGGCCGGCGCACGCGCGGCGGCACCACAATCACCTATACCATCAAGTCACCGGAGGAGAAACGTACAGCCCTCCTCGGCGCTATGGAAGGATGGATAAAAGGAGTGGCGGACCATCTGGCTGAGAAGAACGTGGTGCCTTACGGCTACGACGTTATCAACGAGCCCATAACTGACGGCACTAACAAGGTGCGTGGTGTTGACAACGGCGCCTTTGGCGGAAGTACCACCGACGACGATGGAAACACTACCTATGACAAGGCTCCTGAGGAGTCGACTACCGACGGTCTGAACCTCAACTGGGGTAATAACCGTTTCTACTGGGGCTATTACGTTAAGGATTATGCCGTCAGGGCTTTCCAGTATGCCCGTAAGTATCTCCCTGCCGAGACTAAGCTCTTCGTTAACGACTATAACCTTGAGGTCAGTCCCGGTAAGCTCTCCGCTTTGATAAACTTCATCAATGACATCGATAAGGCCAACGGAACACCTATCGTCGACGGTATAGGCTCTCAGGTGCACTTCGACCTTAAGGCTGCAACTGATGATGTGGCCACCAACGACTCTATCATTAAGGTTCTCAAGGGCCGTGTCGACCAGATGTTCAAGACGATGGCCGCCACCGGAAAGCTCATCCGTGTCACTGAACTTGATGTTGCCCTTGGCACCAGCAGTCCGTCGGCAGCACAGTATAAGTGCCAGAGCGACTGCTATAAGATGATATTCGAGTCGTATAAGGAGAATGTTCCTGAGGCTCAGCAGAGTGGTATCACTATCTGGGGGCTCAGCGACAATGCCGACGAACACGAATATTGGCTTAAGGGCGATGTGCCAAACATCTTCGATGCCAACTATCTCCGGAAATGGGCTTATAAGGGCGTGTGCGACGGAATAGCCGGCGAGGACCTCGGTCTGAAGTATGGCGGCGATGACTACCGCGCTTACTATGAGAAGCAGAATGTCTCTTCTACCGTATCACAGTAGGTCTCTGCGGCCATTACATCTGGTTCCCCATTAGGTTTTAGGTTGATAAATAAAACTTCAAAGGGCACGGTCCGCGTGTGGACGGTGCCCTTTTCTATTTCTACGTATTCTATATTTATTCTATAATCTTTTGCTTATTAGAACATTTTGTCTACTTTTGCAGTGAAAAAGAATATCTTTCAGGATACAGATTATACTCATGAGCGAAAATAACAAGCAAAACATGCACGGGGTAGAGGACTATTCGTATGTCCAGTTCCATCATATCTTCCCGTTGCAGCTGCGTTTCTTCGACGCGGATCAGTTTGGACATATCAACAATTCCATTTACTTCCAGTATTATGATACGGCGAAGATGGACTACTTCGAGAAACTCGGTGTGCCTTTCGACAACCGTCATGTTACAGTTACCGCGCACATCGATGCCGACTTCATGCAGCAGGTCTACACTTCCGACTCCAATATTGAGGTGCAGTCGGCCGTTACGCACATTGGACATAAGAGCTTCATATTCGTACAGCGGCTTGTCGATTCTGTAACAGGGGAGATAAAGTGTATCGGTCGGTCGGTAATCGTCTCTTTCGACTTGGAGAAGAATGAGTCTGTGGAGATGTGGCCGGAGTGGGTTGAGGCCATAAAGAAGTTCGAGGGAAACAACATCAGGTAAGCCCTTGTGACAGTCCGCCTACAACCGAATAATACTTTTATTCAAGTCGCTGAAGTTCCTTGATATCGTGAATTATAAGGAATATAAGCGACTTATGCCAATGTAGGGGTGGGGTTTATCCCCATCCTCCAAGGTATGCCCCATCTATTTCCCATAAAGTGGAGAAAGTAATTACCTCTAAACCCTTGGAGGATGGGGATAAACCCCACCCCTACATTGGTTTCCATCGGATTCCGTGGAGAATGTAACATGCGATTAACGACAGACGTGTATCCATTTAGCGCGGGTTTCGGGCGGCTGCAGGGTGCGGCCCTTGTGGCCGTCCGCCAGAAGATGCATATAAAATTTTTACGAACGACCTCTAACGATACCTTTCTATACGTATAATTTTTCCTTCGGAACAAGAATCATAACTCACATAATGAATCTGACTGAAACAGTAAATATGGTTAGGACATTACACTAGTGGTTTGTTCAAATGTAAAACAAACTGACAATTTAACCCCTTCATTTTTCGAATATTCTGAACAACGGACCCATACGCTGTCAAATACGCCAAAAATGGCCGATTTGTATTATCTTGATTATCAACGCGTTACTAGAAGCCCGTTTTTTGAGGCTCGAAAAATGCCTATTTTGGCCCTAAAAGTAAGGCTTACTTGCGTTGTAAGTGTAGTACATTTGCGAGGTAAAACCTATGCTTTTACAAAAAAGTGTACTACACTTACAAACCAACCCGTTTTTTTCTGCCAAATCACCGCTATTTTCTTGCCCTTTAATAGATTTTAACTCCTAGATTGTCCGATTTCCATGACATGATTTTGTAATAAAAAGTCAGAACAACACTCAGTTTATCTCTTGTCCTTGAAGAAGCGCTGCATCAGTTCACGGCAGTCGTCTTCGAGAACGCCGGACGTTACTTTGGTCTTTGGGTGCAGCACGAGAGGGGCGAAGGTCCGGTAGCCCCGTTTGATGTCGGGCGCTCCATAGACGACACGCGGTATCTGCGACCATCCGAGGGCACCGGCACACATCGGACATGGCTCTACCGTTACATAAAGTGTGCAGTCGGAGAGATACTTGCCGCCGAGCTGGTCCGCCGCCATCGTTATGGCCTGCATCTCCGCGTGCGCGGTAACATCGTGGAGTGTTTCCGTCATGTTGTGCGCACGGGCTATAATCCTTCCGCGGCAGACAACAATGGCTCCGATGGGTATTTCGCCCTCTTCGTAGGCAGCCTCAGCCTCTTTCAGTGCCCACCGCATGTAGTATTCATCCTTCTTCTGTTGCTCTTCTGCGCTCATAGTCGATGTGTTTTGATGTGTGTGAATTGTTGTAGTGTGATAGAGGATAACAAAACAGCCGAAAGCATATGCCTTCCTTCGATGCCTTACGGCTATAGGAACGGAGCAAGCAGATGTCCGAACCACCCTTTGAACTTATCCCATCCGCTGCGCCACTCGTTCCAGCTGTCCTCGGTGAGCAGGAAGCTGTCTTTCTTCTGCTCCTCGAAGATGTCGTTGAGTTGCCTTGTCGTGCACTTGTCGAGTATCACCGCATTTTCTTCCCGGTCCCATCTGAGGCTCCGCGAATTAAGGTTTGCAGAGCCTACGGTGCATATCCGTCCGTCGACCATTATGATTTTGGTATGGTGGAAGCCAGGCTTGTACATCCATACCTTGCATCCATATTTCATGAGTTTATGGGCATTGTAGAAACCGCAGTCGGGAGTAAGTGGTATGTCGCTCTTCACGCTGAGTAGAATTTCAATCTTCACACCCCTACGGACAGCACTTCGGAAAGCCTTTATGAGCTTACGTGACAGTGTGAAGTAAGGGTTTATGAGTTTAATGCTGTCCTTGGCATCGTTTATCGCGTCCAGATAGAAGTGGCGTATTATCTTGTTCCCATTGTGAGGCTCACGGTTAATGATGCCCACCATCTTATGTCCGGCGCTCTCACAGACATCTGGCTTCAGGCCTTGGAAGTAGCTGATGTCCTGTCCGCCATGGTATAGTCCGGCGTCGTTGAGCGGCTTTCCTGTTACCTGTTCCCACATCTTGACGAAGATGCGTTGCAGAGTGTTCACCTCTTCTCCGCTGATGCGGCAGTGCATGTCATGCCATGAGCCGACCTTCTCCGTACCTTTTATATAATAGTCGGCTATGTTCATCCCGCCAGTGTAGGCAATCCTTCCGTCTATGACCACTATCTTACGGTGGTCACGGTTGAAGACATCGTCGATGAAAGGAAATACAACGGGGTTGAACTCATAGATTTCTATACCCTTGGAGCGTATATTCTCAATGTCGCGTTTGCGCATAGGGCTGTTGTTGCTGGCGTTACCGAAACCGTCGAAGATAAGACGTATCTTTACGCCTTCGGCTGCCTTGGGCGCCAGGTGCTTTATGAGTTCCTGGTTTATGGAGTCGTTACGGAAGTTGAAGTACTCCATGTGGATGGTGCTCCTTGCCTGGTCGATGGCCTTGAAGAGGTCATCGAACTTCTGCTGTCCGTTGGTAAGAAGGGTAACGGAGTTGTTATGCGAGAAGCGTATTCCCTCCCCGCGCAGCTGATTGGCAAGAATGCTGTCGGAGGTCTGCGCCACCACTGTGCTGCAGGCTGCCGACAAAAGGATAGTTAAACAGGCTATTGCCTTGAGGTAAAATTTCGTCATGCAGGAGAATTTACTTTTTCTCTTCGTTGATCAATGATGCCGCATAGCTGTCCACTATGCCGATAAGATGCTGCTCCTTGTCGGTAACGAGTACGGAGTGTATCTTGTTGCGGTGCATGATACGCTGTATCTCGGTGATTTTAGTCTTCGGGGAAACCATCTTCGGCGTGCGTGTCATGATGTCGCTGACGGTATGGTCGAAGAATTGCGCCTGCCAGCGTTCCATAGCACGGCGGATGTCGCCGTCGGTGATAAGTCCCAGGACTTTGTTGTCGCTGTCTACGCTGACGCCCATGCCCAGCTTTCCTTTCGAGACATGGATGATGGCATCGCCAAGCTTCATGTCCTCCGGTATGACTGGCATGTCCTCAGAGCGCATGACGTCCTGTGCGGTAGTCAGCAGCCGCCGTCCTAACTCGCCGCCGGGATGGAACTGTGCGAAATCACGCGGTTTGAAATCGCGGACCTCCATCAGTGCCACGGCCAGAGCATCGCCCATCACCAGTGCGGCGGTGGTGCTGCTCGTAGGCGCGAGGTTCAGCGGACAAGCCTCCTTTTCTACCCATACCTTGATGTGTATCGTGGAGTATTTGGCTAACAGCGACTCGCTGTTGCCTGTCATGCCGATAATAGGGATGTTCATGTGGAGAACCATCGGAATGAAACGTAAAAGCTCATCGGTCTGCCCGCTGTTGCTGAGGGCCAGGACGACGTCGTCGGAGGTCATGACGCCAAGGTCGCCATGATAAACGTCGAGGGGGTTGATGAAGAATGCCGGTGTTCCCGTCGATGAGAATGTCGCAGCTATCTTAGCACCGATGTTTCCACTCTTGCCTACACCGGTGACGATGACCTTGCCTTTACATTCATAAATCATCTTCACAGCCTTGTCGAAGTTCTCGTCGAGTTGTGGTATGAGGTCGAGTGTGGCCTGGGCCTCGTCTTTTATGCACTGAATGGCGTACTGACGGACGTCCTTCATGCGCTGTTCTGCCGTTTCCTTGTCTTTTGTCATTATAAAAGTTCTCCTATTAGTGTATCCAGTTTGTTTAGCTCAAGCATGTTCGCTGCGTCGCTGAGACCTTTGTCCGGGTCAGGGTGTACCTCAAAGAAGTAGCCGGTGGCACCGAAGGCCTTGGCTGCTTTGGCCATCATGGGCACATATTTCCTGTCGCCGACGGTCTTGCCGTTACCTGCGCTGGGACGCTGCACGCTGTGGGTGCAGTCCATGATGACCGTAGGCACTATCGAGAGCATCTCGGGGATGTTACGGAAGTCGACAACAAGGTTGTTGTATCCGAAGCTGTTGCCGCGCTCTGTGAGCCAGATGTCGTGGGCTCCGCTCTGACGTGCCTTCTCAACGGGGTATTTCATGTCTGCGCCAGAAAGGAACTGCGCTTTCTTTATATTCACTGTGCACCCCGTCTTTGCGGCGGCAACGACCAAATCGGTCTGACGACAGAGGAAGGCAGGTATCTGAATGACGTCGACAACCTTGCCCACGGGCTCTGCCTGCCAGCTCTCGTGGATGTCGGTGAGGAGTCTCAGCCCGTACTTCTCCTTTATGTCCGACAGCATCTGAAGGCCTTTCTCAAGTCCCGGACCACGAAATGAGCTGATGGACGTGCGGTTGGCCTTGTCGAATGAAGACTTGAAGATGATGTCAATGTCATACTTCTTGTTAAGACGTACCAACTCCTTGGCGACAGTGTCGAGAAGTTCTGCCGACTCAATGACGCAAGGTCCTGCAATGAAAACTGGTTCCATACTTTTCTGTTCTTTGTTTAAGAGGTGCAAAGTTAATTATAATAAAGAATATATCCAAGCGATTAACATAAGTTTAAGGTGTGCAGGAGGTATATCGTTCGCATAACGGGTGGAAATTATTCGAATGCCATTTTTATGACAAAATAACTGCTGTTGCGCTTGGGATTGTTGCAAAATTATGGTATTTTTGCACTAGATTTGATTAAATAAACCAAATAGCGTACTTATGAACGATAAAACCATTATGCAGAAAGCGGCGGACAACATAAGAGTCCTTGCCGTTTCTATGGTAGAAAAAGCTAATTCAGGACACCCAGGCGGTGCTATGGGCGGTGCCGATTTTATCAATGTGCTCTTCTCGGAGTATCTCGTTTACGACCCTGATGAGCCTACTTGGTTCGGCCGTGACCGTTTCTTTCTTGATCCGGGACACATGTCGCCTATGCTCTACTCGGCTCTCTGTCTCTCAGGGAAGTTTACCCTTGATGAGCTGAAGCAGTTCCGTCAGTGGGATTCTCCAACTCCTGGACACCCTGAACTGAATGTCATGCGGGGAATAGAGAACTCCAGCGGTCCGCTCGGACAGGGTCATGCCATCGCTGCCGGTGCTGCCGTTGCTGAGAAGTTCCTTGAGGCGCGTCTCGGAAAGACCGTCATGCAGCATAAAGTGTATGCATACATCTCTGACGGAGGTATCGAGGAGGAGATAAGTCAGGGCGTCGGACGTATTGCCGGTAACCTTGGCCTTGACAATCTTATAATGTTCTATGACTCAAACGATATACAGCTGTCTACGGAGTGCGGTGTCGTTATGAACGAGGACACTGCCGCAAAGTATAAGGCTTGGGGCTGGAACGTAATGACAATAAATGGAAACGATGTCGACGAGATACGTGGTGCCCTCGACAAGGCACAGAACGGCAACGGACGTCCTACTCTTATCATCGGCAAGACCGTAATGGGTAAGGGTGCTCTGAAGGCCGACGGCAGCAGCTATGAGCGTAATGTGAAGACTCATGGCGCTCCTCTTGGCGACGGCGCATATATAAATACGGTGAAGAACCTTGGCGGTAATCCTGATGATCCGTTCAAGATACAGCCGGAAGTGCAGAAGCTCTATGACGACCGTCAGGCTGAACTGCGCAAGATTGTGGCAAAACGCCACGAGGAAGAGAAGGCTTGGGCCAGCGAAAACCCGGAGAAGGCTGAACAGCTCAAGACCTGGTTCTCCGGAAAAGCTCCGAAGGTCGATTGGACGAAGGTCGTTCAGAAGCCGGGAGTGGCTACCCGTAACGCATCATCAGCATGTCTCTCTGAACTCGCAAAGCAGGTGCCAAACATGATTTGCGCTTCTGCTGACCTGTCGAATTCCGACAAGACAGACGGTTTCCTTAAGGAGACTCACTCATTGGTTCGCGATGACTTCAGCGGTGCTTTCTTCCAGGCAGGCGTCAGCGAACTGACAATGGCCGATATGTGCATCGGTATGATGCTCCACGGGGGTGTCATCGCCGCAATGGGTACGTTCTTTGTGTTCTCTGACTATATGAAACCAGCAGTACGTATTGCCGCTCTCATGGGTACGCCAGTGAAGTTTATCTGGACCCACGATGCCTTCCGCGTCGGTGAGGATGGACCTACCCACGAGCCTGTAGAGCAGGAGGCACAAATAAGACTGCTTGAGAAGCTTCAGAACCATAAGGGACAGGACAGCCTGCGTGTGTTCCGTCCTGCTGATGCCGAGGAGACAACGGTGTGCTGGCAGATGGCTATGGAGAATATGGAGACGCCTACTGCCCTCATCTTCTCACGCCAGAATATCGCTGAGTTGCCGGAAGGCAATGACTACGAGATGGTTCGCAAGGGCGCATATGTCGTCGCACAGAGTGATGAGCCGTTCGATGTAATCCTTCTCGCAAGTGGTTCTGAGGTCAGTACCCTGGAGGCTGGAAAGCAACTGCTCGAGAAAGACGGTGTGCGTTGCCGCGTGGTAAGTGCTCCTTCAGAGGGCCTCTTCCGCCGCCAGTCGAAAGAATACCAGGAGAGCGTGCTTCCGTCGGGCAGCAAAATCTTCGGTATGACGGCCGGACTGCCTGTCACTCTTGAGGGACTTGTAGGCATAGGACCTAACAGCCGCATCTATGGCATGAAGAGCTTTGGCTTCAGCGCTCCTTACAAGGTGCTCGATGAGAAGCTCGGCTTCACGGCAGAAAATGTGTATAATCAGGTAAAGGACTTCCTTGCCGGTAAATAATAGTAATTGACCAGGTACTAATCGACTTCTCCATCATCCCTTTTCATGAGCGGGTGGGGGAGAGGCCTAAAAAGATTTCATTATGGAAGTAAAGAAAGTTGGTCTTGCCTGCGACCATGCGGGCTTTCCTTTGAAGCAGTTTGTAAAGGAGTATCTTGATAAGCACGGTTATCCTTACCAGGATTTCGGTTGCTTCAGTGACATGAGTTGCGACTATCCTGACTTTGCCCATGCTCTGGGTGAGGCCGTGGAGAGTGGAGAAGTCTATCCGGGTATCGGCATCTGCGGTAGCGGCGAGGGCATGGCTATGACCTTGAACAAGCACCAGGGCGTCCGTGCCGGTCTTGCCTGGAACAAGGAGATTGCAGAGCTGATACGTCAGCACAATGATGCTAATGTGCTGGTAATGCCTGGCCGCTTCATAACAAACAAGGAGGCAGAGGCTATTCTCGACAAGTTCTTCAGCGCTACCTTTGAAGGCGGCCGCCATGCGCGTCGCGTTGCGAAGATTCCGGTAAGCGGTAAGGCCCCAGCAGCTGAATAGTTGCGTTCCGGCCTTACGCCCGTAACATCTTAAAACAAAAATGCCTTTTATGATGGTAAATGAAACCACCGTAAAAGGCATTTTTATTTTATTATGCTATTAAAGTGAACCTATGCGGAAACGATAGCTATTCTACTTGTTCTTCTCAGGCTCTATGTCGGGCAGATGGAACTGATATTGTCTGTCGAAGACATCTTTTACATTGTTGATCTCCAGGAAGGATGTGCCGTGTGAGAACGAACCGGAGAGATAGGCTATCTTGTCCTCGTTGCTGATGAAGCCTTTCTGTCGCAGCATTCTCACGGCAGCAGTGAACAGATATTCCGTTGACACATGTTCCTTTTGGAACACCGGGATGATACCGTAAGAGAGGTTGAGCCACCGCTGGAGCTTCTCCTTATAGCAGATAGCCAATACCGGGTTTGGTCCACGGAACGCAGCAAGGTTGCGTGCGGTCTGCCCTGTTGCAGAGTCGGTGATGATGCCCTTCACACCAATCTCCTCTGTAGCCTCGATGGCGGCACGGGTGAGGAACTCTCGCTGGTCAGGATTATGTCCGAAGAGGTTGAACACAGCCTGTTGTTCAGTGATATTAGAGTGAACATCTGCCTCGGCCTGCTCCGCGATACGTGCCATGGTCTCCACGGCTTCCACCGGATATTTTCCACTTGCAGTCTCACCGGAGAGCATCAGAGCGTCAGTATGACTGTAGATGGCGTTTGCTATGTCGGTAACCTCAGCACGTGTAGGACGTGGATTTTCTATCATCGTGTGAAGCATCTGTGTCGCCACGATGACCGGTTTCTTCTTCTTGATGCACTTGTTGATTATCATTCGCTGTATGCCCGGTATCTGTTCTATAGGAACTTCTATGCCGAGGTCGCCGCGAGCAATCATAATGCCGTATGAGGCGTCGATAATCTCGTCGATATTGTCGACACCCTCCTGATTCTCTATCTTGGAGATAATCTTTATGTCGCTGTGATGTGCGTCGAGGATGTCCTGCACCGCCTTAACATCATCGGCAGAGCGCACGAAGGAGTGAGCTATGAAGTCGATGTCCTCATCGATGGCCAGCAGTATGTTCCGCTTGTCTTTCTCGGTGAGAGCAGGAAGGTCGATGTGCTCACCCGGAACATTCACGCTCTTGTGTGAGCCCAGCACACCGTCGTTTTCGACCTCTGCCACGAGCATAGGGCCGGTATTCTCGACAACTTTCATGTCGATGGCACCGTCGTCGAAGAGCAGGTCGTCGCCTTCTTTGACATCCTTGGTGATGTCCGGATAACTGACATTGACGATATCCTTTGAAGACTCCATCTCAGGACGCCCGAAGATTTTCACCATATCGCCAGCCTTGTACTTGATAGGCTCTTTTGTTGCCGTGGTGCGCACCTCAGGTCCTTTCGTGTCGATAAGGATTCCGATGTGGGGTGATACTGCCCTGACGTTGCGTATAATCTTCTTTATACCCTCAGGAGTAGCGTGCGCGGTGTTCATACGTACAACATTCATTCCGGCAATGAACAATTTGCGGATGAATTCCTCATCGCAGTGCATGTCACTGACGGAGCATACTATCTTGGTCTGTTTCATATTGCTTGTGCTTTATAGTGTTCCTGTTTGCAAAAGTAAGAAAATAAATCGGTAAAAGGATACATGTGCCTTCCTTTTTTATCTCTGTCTCCTTTACTTTTCCTCCTTTGTAATAAATTAGAAGTATTGTTTTATGGCGTCAACCCATACGGAATAGCCATCCTCGGTGAGGTGCAGTCCATCGACGGAGAGCTCCTTTCGTAAGACGTTCGAGCCCGGCTCCGTCATGTGTGAGAACACATCTATATATACGATATCGTTCTTCCGGCACCATTCCTCCATCTCTCTATTGATGACCGGGATGTCATCCGTGCGACCGTTGAGGTTTGTCCATCGTCCGAAGCTCTCGTTTATGGGCAGCAGACTGAAGTAATAAACCTGCGACTCAGGACTTTGCCGGTGAATTTCGCCGAGCAGACGCTTCACACGTGCGGCAACCTCTTTGTTGGAAAGTCTGTGGCTTACGTCGTTGATGCCACATCCGACGAAGATCTTTTCTGGTTTCGCCGGCGTTATCTGGCTCAGTCTTTGCAGCATCCCATAGGCATCGTCGCCCATAATTCCGCGGTTTATGATAAGTCCTGACGCCTTTGGTATGCGAAGGTTCCAGTCGCCTCCGAACTCTGTGAGGCTGTTGCCGAGCATTACTATATTGTCGCTTGTTATCATTGGTAGATGATGAAAGAGTGTGGTTCGTTGCCGGTAGTGTGCCGTAGACCGATAACTGACTGCTGGTGTCTGTCCATAGGCCACTAAGCCCAGAATACATGCCAGCTGAAGAAGAAGCGTTTTCCTTATGAATGTCATTAAATAGTTTTGTTTTCTTTAAAAATCGAACCCCACCGGGCACCTGATTCGTTTTATCGCATTAATTGTTTTCTTCAGTGCTCGTGGACGAATGAGATTTGTAGCGGGATACGTCAGAACTGTCTCAGCACCTCAATCCTCTTCCTTGTGTCTGGGTGTGTGCTGAACAGAGAGTTCATGAATCCCAGCATTCCCTGCTTCATCTCGTCAGGCTCGCAGATGAACAACTGTGCCACATCGGCCCGCTTGACGTTGTCAAGGCCAGGATTTGCGCTGATTTTTTCCAGTGCCGAGGCCAGAGCCAACGGATCGTGGGTGAGCTCCGCACTTCCTGCGTCAGCCATATACTCGCGCTTCCGCGATATGGCAAAGCGCGTGATGAGCGTGAAGATATAGGCAATGAAACAGCATATGGCACCGATAGCCAGCACTACTATCACGCTTACACCACTGCGTCCGTTGTCGTCATCATCCCTTGAGGAACCTCCGAACCAGAAACTGTTGTACATGAACTGCACAACGAGGTTCATAATAGTTGATATTATACCGACGAAAACGATGCTCGTGATGAGCAACTTTGTGTCGTGGTTGCGGATGTGTGTGAGCTCATGGCCTACTACTCCTGCCAGCTCCTCGTCGGAGAGCAGGGCGATGATACCCGACGTGAGCGTTACGGCGTAGGTCTTCTCGTTTATCCCACTTGCAAAGGCGTTCAGCTGTGGGTCATCGACGATGTAAAGCCTCGGCATCTTCATGCCGCATGAGATACATAGGTTCTCTACTATGTTGTAAACCCGTGGGTTTTCCTTCCTCGTCAGCGGACGTGCACCGACGGAATTCTCTATTATCTTTACGTTGGCAAAGTAGGCTATGACGAACCAGAGAGCCACGCCGCCTACAACCCAGGGTAAAGAGGATAGAAAATAGTAGTTCACTGTTGCCGTATTGAGCTCATGTACAATGTTACCGTACTGGTCGTAGACCCCGCCTGCGGCATAGTTGACGGCAGCGAGAAACACCCATACCGTAGCCAGGATGATAACAGGGAACATCAGGAGCAGTAGGATGCTCTTGATGTTGTTTCTCCATATTTGAGTCTGTATACCGACGTATTGCATTCTCAGTCAATGTTTCTTGTTCTATCAGTCGCTTACAATCAGAACTTTACCTCAGGGGCCTTCTCGTATTGTGCCCTCTCATCCTTAGGCACCTCGAACATCGGCTCTGTCTGGAAGTGAAACATTCCTGCGATGATATTGCTTGGGAAGGTCTGCACGGAGTTGTTAAGCTCACGTGTGGCGGAGTTGAAGTAACGGCGTGCTGCGGCAAGCTTATTCTCTACGTCGGCAATCTCTCCTTGCAACTGCAGGAAGTTCTGGTTTGCCTTCAGGTCTGGATAAGCTTCCAGCGATACCTTCAGTCCTGCGAGAGCGCTGGTGACTGCGTTGTCGGCCTTAATCTTGTCGTCGATGGTCGTCGCATTCATAGCTGCCGCGCGGGCCTTGGTGACATTCTCCAATACGGAACTCTCGTGTTTGGCATAGCCCTTGACGGTCTCAACAAGCTGTGGTATGAGGTCATAGCGCTGCTTGAGCTGTACATCGATGTCGGCAAAGGCATTCTCACGGTTGTTGCGAAGACGGACAAGGCCGTTGTAAGCACCTACTGTCCATAACACGATGAGCAGAACGACTACTATAATAATGATTAATGCTGTCATAATTTCAAATGTTTGTTTTCTTTGTTGATAGTTTTGTTATCTGTTTGAATTCTATTATTTCACCACAAATGTATAAAAATTCCGGCAGATGGACAAATCTGTTGACATGCTTTCACAAATTATAAAATATGATTACCAGTGATTTCCGGATATTATGAAAATAAAATGCTACCTTTGCACTGTATAATTAAATTATATTGGAACTATGACCGACGAGGAAAAAGATAGAAAATGGCAGGAGGTCCGCGACCGCGTACTTGCTAACGATGCTGAATATCAGCAGATTGTGGACGGATACAAGCGAGGAAGCATCGTCAATTGGATAATCATCATCGGCGGAGCCATGGTAGGCTCTTCGCTTCTCGACTTTCTGCCTGTTACCAGTGTGGTCATGAAGTGGATACTGTCTATCGCTGCCGGCATCGTGGTCATTGTCGTCGGACTGTGGATACGCTCGCTGTTTATCAGCCGGAAGACAGCCGAGGAAGTGGAACGCGAGGTTCGGGAACGGTATTTCAGAAGCCAGAATATTATTTAGTGTGGTAACAGTAGGGGTGTAATAAAGAAATAAGGAGGAAGGATATGGATTTGCATAACGTAATGATCGGTTGGCATAAGCGGCATTTTAATTCCGCATGTAAGCGGCAGATGTGGCGTGGTGATGTTCAGACAGGAATTTTTCACATTATATTATTAGGGCTTCTCGCCTTATTTGTTCTCGCCTCGTGCGGTGACGACAAGTCGCAGGAGCAGAAGAAACCCGATGTCTTCTACACTGCCAGGGGCAAGAAGATAACCATCACGCCGATAAAGCATGCCAGCCTGCAAATCAACTATGACGGTCGTGAGTTTGAGATAGATCCTGTCTGCAGTCATGTGGGGCCGGTGCTCTCGTACCTCGACAAGCCGAAGGCCGACTTTATCCTCGTTACCAACAAACAGTTGGACCATTTCGACGACTATGCCATACGCGTTCTCACAGCTCCCTATACAGAACTCATCATTCCGAAGGATATCTGGTATCAGATGCGTATCGGCAATGTGATGGAGAATAATATGTACATGAAAATAGGCCATAATAGTGTTATCTACTGTGTTCCGGCCTATAACATCTCAAAGAAGAACGCCAAGCGTCATCCTAAGGGCTTGTGGAACGGGTATGTGCTTGACTTCGACGGCTTTAGAATATATATTGCCGGCGACACGGAGTATATCCCGGAGATGAAAGAACTGAATAACATCAGCATTGCCTTCCTTCCGGTCAGTCGTTTCACGATGGATCTGAAGCAGCTCCGACAAGCTGTCGAGACCATTAAGCCGAAGGTGGTCTATCCTTATCACTTCTATAACGCTGATACAGCGCAGATAAGAAATGCACTGACGGGTACAGGTGTGGAGGTAAGGATAAGATACCTGAGGTAAGTGGCAAAGTATAGAGGCACGGACACTTAGTGTGCACACTAAAGACAGCCTTATTAGTGCTGATGTTATTTGGCGTTAGGCAAGATACACAGTACGTGTTTTTTGGAGGAATATAAGGCCGATCGCATAGGGTTTCGGACGGCCACAAGGGCCGCACCCTGCAAGTGGATTTAGACTCCACCCCCAAAATGTGTACAATAAATTGAATATCCTAGTTAACAATAAACAATATATAACCTGCTCCTATGAGAAAAAGAACATAATTAAACTCTAAGATAGTTATCACAATGGTTATATGTTTGATGCTTTCATTAAGAAGCGCCACTCTTACACGAAGAAAAGCTATCCTTTGGAATGTAAAAGGATAGCTTTTTTCAAATCACATCATTTTTTTATTCTGACGATATTCAGACTATATGCCGGAATGTCGAGCGATACTTTGCCGTTTTCCGGACTGAGTCTTTCCTGTCGTGGGGAGATGTTCAACGGGTTGTCGAGTGTATTCTCGTCAGTACCCTTGGCTCCGGAGAGTCGGCAGACGGTCGCCTCTATAATGTAGGTGTCCTTGAGATTTATCTTTGCCGTGGTGCCTTCACGTCCTGTGTTCACCACTTTTACGATGACATCACCCGTCTTTTCGTCTAGCGTTGCCGTTGAGAAGATACCCGGAGTATTGATGGGCTTGAGCTTTGATTTCAAGACCTGCTTTCCGTCGAGTAGCACCGTAACGCTGTCGCCATGCTGTCTTAGTTCTACGTCGTACCATTTGCCAGTCTCAATGTTTCCTCTTACGTTGGTCAGACGGACACGTCCTCCGTCGACAGTCTGTTCTATGCCGTGCTGGGTGTTGCCCCATCCACCGAGGTTTACCCATGAGTAGTTCTTGTCGTCCACGTAGTTGAAGACGATGATGAATCCCTCTTTGCCGCTGTTTTTACGGGCTCTGACCTTGAAGACGGCGTCGGAAGTCTCATATTTTTGTTTCATCACTTCCATGGCTCCGGCCTTGTCGCTTGTCTGACTTACGATGTCTCCATCGCTCTTCCATTCTCCTGTTACGGGCGTAGCGTCGCCGTCGACCTTAAATGAGGCATGGGTGTTGTATGTCGCAACACCGAACTGGGCCTCTTTCGGTGATACCGGCTCCGCATCGGCTTTGTGCTCGTATGGATTTTCCTGCTCTACTTTGAGCACGCGGGTGCCAATGTTGCCGAACATCAGTTTCTGGACGTAGTATGAAGGTGTGCCGAAGACACGGCTTCCGTCGAACTGTATCATGTCCGGAGCCCAGACCCTACGGTTGAGATTAGCGAAAAGTGGTGCGTAGGAGGCCATCCTCACCACATCGGAATTGTTCTCCATGCCCATCATGAAGACTGCTTCGCCAAGGGCAGCGTTGAGGTTCCCCATGTTGCCGAAGCCCTGTGTCACAGCGTATTCGCCTACATAGATGGCAGCCTTTCCTCGCTCGTAGGAGTCGTACTTATGGAAGTTGTCGGCAAACCACCGTGGGTTACGGTAGTAATGCTCGTCAAGGAGCTCTACCTTCTCATTGCTTTTCCACTTCGGGTCGTCGGTGCCCCAGGCGACGACATCGCCTATGATGTGCATTTTCGGATATTTTGCGAGTATCGCATCTCTGAAGATACGGAAGCGGTCGTAGTAGTGGTCACTCTGTTGCTTCGGGTTGGGTTGGTTGTTCTCGTTGCCTATCTCGATGTATTCGATGTTGAATGGTGCGGGATGACCGTTGAGTGCACGCATCTCTCCATACTTGCTCGTAACGGGGCCGTTGGCATATTCAAGTGCGTTCATAGCCTCGTCGACCCATGGCTGTATGCTGTCGACGGGGGTCATCCCACCGTGCCACAGTCCAATATTTACCACATAAAGAGGCTTGGCGCCTAAATCCTCAGCGAGCTGGAGGTACTCATGGAAGCCTAGTCCGTCGGTGGTGCGGTAGCCCCAGTTGACATTCTCATGACCGGGACGACGCTCTATAGGGCCCACTGTGCGCTCCCAACGGAATGCGTTGTCGGGACTGTTCTGACCTTCGACGAAGCATCCTCCCGGAAAGCGCATAAACTTCGGATGCAGGTCTATGAGCATGTTGACCAGGTCGGGGCGCAGACCGTTATCTCTGTTCTTGTATGTAGGCGGGAAGAGGCTGACAACGTCAATGTCGATCTTGCCTTTCCCTTCGCTGGCGAGGAACAGACGGGCTGCTGTATCGTTGGCGGTGGCGGTGAACTGTGCGGTATATCTTTTCCATTTTCCAGTTATCTTTTCCGGAATATCTGCTATTGCAAGGACTTTCTTGCCACATTTGCAACTCAGAAACGCAGTAAGATTGCCGGAGAGAGAACCCTTTGCCCAGAAACTTAGCTTGTAGGTGCGGCCCTGGACGACAGGGATACCCCAGAAACCGGCGTTGCTCACACCGGAGATGCCCTTGCCAGGGAATGTCACCTCCAGGGCGTTATGCTGTACTTTGTTCAGTTGTTGTTTGGGATTCTTTTCTAAGCGTATGATCGCTTTGCCGTATGGTTCCCAGTAATCGGGTTTGTTGGCATTGTCCTCAAAGGAGCGGTTGCGTACCAGTTCGGCGTAGATGCCTCCGTCGGCGGCGTTGTTTATGTCCTCATAGAAGATGCCGTAGAGGTCGGGTGAGACTTTTGCGCCTGTCTGAGAGACGTCGACGTTGAGCTGTACCTGTGCACTTAGCGCCAGTGACGAGAGGAGAAATGTCGTGGTTAGGGATGATTTCAGTTTCATAAGATTTGTTATTGATTGTTATTCATGCACAAAGGTAATGGAAAAATCTGACAGCAGCAAAACATTCGTCTGCCAACATGCCGCAGTAACGGCAAAAAAAATCCCAGGAAGCCTCCGCTGAGGTTCCTGGGACAAAAAGATTTACTTGTGGTTTATAATCATTACTGCATTATGTGTTGTATAAGGTCTGCATCACTGCATTAAGGTTCTAATATAACAAAGGTCGGACTCGACGATCTTACTGTATCAGATTGGCATATTCCTTTACTGGAACACGTTCCATCTGTCCGTTGGGGTGAGTAATCATCAGATAGTTGTTGACCAACTTTCCGTATTCGTACTGTGCTACAACGACGCTGCCGTCGCGAAGCTGAAGTGTGAGGTAGCCCTCGCGCTTGCCGTTCTTGTACTTGCAGGTCCATTTCTGCTTGCCGTTAGGATAGTATGTAACGACATCTCCATCGAGAACGGTGTTATTATCATTATTCAGGTCGAGGAAGGTATAGCCTGCCTGCATGCGAAGCTTGCCGTTGAGATAGAAGTCCTGGAAGACATCGCGCTGCTTGCCTTGGTAGCTTTCCTTGGCGAACAGACGATAGTACTCGGCGTTCTCGCGATTGGCAACCTTAGCCAACTGACCATTATAATATACTGTGTCCTGAGACACCACTGTAGTTGTTACATTCTTACGAGCGAAGCCACAAACTGAAACAAGCGATAGAACAGCGATAAAAAGTAACTTCTTCATAATTCTTTAGTTTTAGAGCGTTATACTTAGTTTATGTTTTATTTCTTTTCTGAGTGCAAATTTAATGCATAAATATATCAACTCCAAACCTTTTAACACTATTTTATAATAAAATTTCGCCAAGTTTTAGTTAGAAATAAAGCATGGTACTTACAATTTAAAACTTGAAGAATTGGCCCTTTAAAGTGTCATTTTGTTACTCTGAGTTTCTAAAATACGCAATTTATCGGCTTAAAGCTAACATTCTGATAGTTTGTATCTCTGTTTTGGTGGCTAAAAGTCTGTGTTAACGCGCACGGAAATTCCATAAGTGATAATCTCTAAGCGTAATATTGTAAATAAAAAAGAAAAAGTCTACAAACTGTTCTTTCAGTTTGTAGCCAAGCGGTAGTTTACAGGTACTGACATACGGGTGCGGACTTTCATTCCGTTATACTCTGCCGGTATCCAGCGAGGCATCATTCGCACCACGCGCACTGCTTCCCGGTCCAGTCCCGGTGATATGGATGCGTTTACGGAGATGTCGCTCAGCGTGCCGTCTTTCTCTACGATGAATGAGACTACGACGCGTCCTTGGTTCTGGAGTTTCATATCGGCGTAAGGATATTCGATGTTCTTGCTGATGAAGGCACGGAGAGAGTCCTGTCCTCCGGGGAATGTGGCAATGGAAGATGTGTTTGTGGAAAGTGTGTCGGTGGAGAGAGATGTGTCAAAGTCGGCCGGCGCTATGTGGCTCTGCTCTTTTTTCTTCTTAGCCTTACCTTCTATCCAGTGCACAAAACTTCTCTTCAGTGTTCCAATCTGATAGAGATCGTTGGCAGATACTGTCGAGAAGTTGTCATTGTCATATGCTCCACCGAGTCCGATGACGACAGCTCCACCGAGAACGGCCACATCTTTGGGTAGGACAGTGAGATCGATGTTTGACCGGTCTTCGTCATTGCAGACGGCACCGTTTTCCAGCAGGTTCTCAAAGAGCTCACGGGTGTACTCATCCACATAGTTTGTGAAGACATCGTCTACGGAAAGAATTTTTCCGTTTCGCATATCATATGTGATGTATTCCTTCGTTGATGAGACCTCTTTTCCGTTTTCGTCGGTTACCTGACGCTTAATATATAACGATGCGTAGTATTCCGGCACGGTCCAAAGCATTTGCAGTTTGGCATTGACATAGTGTCTTGTGGCTGTGTCAGGCATACGTTTGATTTCCTTTCCGAGTTTCTTGTGGAAGGCTGTCCATCCGCTCTGAAAGTCTTCTGCCTCTGTGTCGAGGATAGCCTTGCAGAGATAGCCCTGAAGCGGGCTCATGCCGTCACCGTCGAGTTTCAAAGGCCACTCAAGCTTTAGGGAGGTGACGGTTACGTCGTTGCCGTTGAGGTACAGTTTGTTCTCCTCTATATATTTAATAATGTCGCCCTTGCTCTGTCCGAATGCCATGGTAAGGCCACAGGCGAGCAGGACGACAACACTCAGAAGTCTCTGTCTCATCATCAAATTTTGTTTAGTTTTTCCTCCTTCTTTGGCTTCCCGGCTTTCTTCAGTCTTACACCGTCGACGTCGATGCGGCCGGAGTAGCTTACGATGTCGCGGTATCTGGTGACAACACTGATGTAGGCTTGTCCGTTGTCATAGATATCCACCTGGAAGTTGTACCCTTCCATGGCGTTATGGCATTTTATGTTGATGCGCCACATGTCCGGTTTTGGTTTCTCCTCCGTGTAGCTGTCCATACGTGTGATGAAGTGGAAACCCATCGCACTGCCATAGGGAACGTTGTATCCGCGTCCTATGTATGGAAGTATGGAGCCGATGGAGTCGTGGTGTATCTCCAGAGCCCAGTCGTTGTCGCGAAGGGTCATCATAGGTCCGTGCATTGGTGTCATATGGTCGACGAGAATGCGGTAGTCGCGGTTCTCCACCTTGCTGGCAATTGTGTTGCGGATAACCTTCTGACTTTCCTCTTTCGACAGTGGTCTCCCGTCAGTTCCTATTACCTGGCTGCTTGTGTCGCAGGCTGCAAACGTCAGCAGTGCTAAAAGAGCTAAGAAGATGTTCTTCATATCATGTTCCTCCTAATGTGTTTTATGATTTCTCGGGATGTGTTATCCCGTTTCTTTCAAATATGTTTTGATGCTTCCAAGGGAGTATTATTCTATTTCCTCAACGGTGGGCTTATCCATTTTCTCCACCTTTGGAGCCTCTGTCTTCTTCTCCTTCGGCGTCTCCTCCGTTGTTGGAGCGTCCTTGCTGTCGGCATCCTGGCCTGTGGCGTTCTTTATGTCCTCATCTGTTGCGGCGGCTGCAATCGGAACTTCCTTCACGTGTTCTACGGGCTTGCCCTCTTCCTCCTCTTTGTCGTCGTTCTTGTCTTGCTTTGCCGGCTTCGTGTCGGGCCACAGATAGTCACCGACAACGTCAAGAGTGTCTAGTGCCGCTTTCCTTGCAGCTTGTTCGTCTTTCTCGTCGTCGGTCATGTCTTGGGTCTGACTTCTCCTGATGAACACGTTATAGATTACGCCTAGCATCACGAGTACCGCGAAGCCGATGAGTATCTTGAAGGCGAGTGTATGTCGGAAGCCCTTATGGTGGGGGTCGATGAAATCGTAGAGTTTGTCTGTAATCTTTGTCATTGTCTGTCTTTTCACTTAAAAAGTAGGTGTCCTTATTGACTTGCAAAAATACTGTTTTTACTTGGATTGACAAAAATTACATCGTGAAATAAGTGTAAAAACGGTGTATAGCGTTAACATTTGTCTTGGCCTTCCACATTGTTGGAAAATGAAACGTGCACATTGCTATTTGAGGGGTTGTTCTTCTACTTAGCTCAGGTATGTATTACGATATGGAAGAAAACCGCTTTTTTATTTTGTTTTGTCTTTTCTTTACGCTACCTTTGCAGCAAACTTTTAGAGGTCTTTAAAACAAAGGCACGATATAACTGGGGGATGCGTTCTTCGAACGCATTTGAAAAAGCGCTCAAACATTA
>ONDK01000004.1 GCA_900316565.1 uncultured Prevotella sp.
CCTGCAGCCGTCGGTCTGACACGGATATTTTATTTAGCGTTTGGAGTCTGACAGTACCCTGCAAGCGGATTACATTCGCTTGTACTTCCTCTCCGAGGCTCTGAGTGGACACTATCCTTTCTATCTGTCCCCAGACTGCGCTCGCTTCGCTCGCTTAGTCTGGGGTTACTGAGAGTGTGCCTCTCCGAGGCACTGGGTGTGGTCTGTTTGTCTTAAGTTTTATTGGCGACATCCGCATATATGATTGGAAAATATTCACTTTTTCTATCTTTAACCTCACTTAACTTAAAAAAGAAAGAGTGAATATTACTTAATATAAGATTAAATTTGTACCTTTGCAGCCGTTTCGAAACCACTTAGTATAATACTCAGACACGACAAAAAAATTGTTGCAATAATAAGATTATGTATTACACACTTTTTATTACCGTTATACTTACGGCGGTTGTACTGGTCGTTGGCGCCTATGTCATTGCCAAGCTGGTGGGACCACGTTCTTATAACCCTGTGAAAGGCGAGCCTTTCGAGTGTGGCATTCCAACACGCGGAACGTCTTGGATGCCAGCCCACGTAGGCTATTATCTGTTCGCCGTACTCTTCCTGATGTTTGATGTTGAGACAGTGTTCCTCTATCCGTGGGCCACTGTATTCAGCTCTCTGTCAAAGGACTACGGAGGGGCAATGCTTTTCTCTATCTGTTTCTTTATGTTAGTATTAGTGCTGGGCTTGGCATACGCCTGGCGGAAAGGAGCGCTTGAATGGAAGTAAGAAAACCAGCCATCAAGGCTATTCCCTATGACGAGTTCAAGGATAACGACACGCTGGAAAAGATAGCACGAGAACTCAACGAGGGCGGCACGAATGTCGTCGTGGGCTCCCTGGACCAGCTTATCAACTGGGGACGCTCCAACTCGCTGTGGTCGCTGACCTTCGGTACATCATGCTGCGGTATCGAGTTCATGGCCGTGGGCTGCGCACGTTACGACTTCTCGCGCTTCGGCTTCGAGGTAACACGAAACTCTGCCCGTCAGGCCGACCTCATCATGTGCGCCGGTACAATCACCAACAAGATGGCTCCGGTCTTCAAGCGTCTTTACGATGAGATTGCCGAACCGAAGTACGTCGTCGCTGTCGGCGGCTGCACCATCTCCGGTGGTCCTTTCAAGAAAAGCTACTCCGTGGTGAGAGGCATCGACGAGATAGTGCCTGTCGACGTGTACATACCAGGATGTCCTCCACGTCCGGAGGCTATCCTCTATGGTATGATGCAGCTCCAGCGTAAGGTGAAGGTGGAGAAGTTCTTCGGCGGCGCGAACCATAAGATGACCAAGGAGGAGAAAGAGTTATCACTCGGCCTTGGCGGTCTCCACGGCATCAGCAACGAGAACCTCTCCGGTGCCGTCATCGGCAACAAGGAGCCTATCATCGTCCGCCAGTCGCCAAGCAAGAAGGACGTCGAGGAACTCGGCAAGGAGCTCGACGCACTGGACCAGGCTGAGCCGGGAACAACAAAGTACGAGATAAAGGACACGGCTGATGACAAGCCGGCAGAAACTACTAATATATAATAAGGTAAGACGATGAAATTAGAATTTAAAGAATTCAGCTTCGAGACCTTCAAGGAAGAGATGACGAAGCTCAAGGACGAGAAACACTTCGATTACCTTGTTACCATTATCGGCGAGGACTTCGGAAAGGAAGAAGGCCTCGGATGCATATATCTTCTTGAGAATACCGACACACATGAGCGCATCAGCGTCAAGCAGATGGCAAAACAGGTCGGCGACGACTATGTCATCCCGTCTGTATACTATGTATGGCGTGCCGCTGACTTGCTGGAGCGTGAGGTCTACGACTTCTTCGGAATAAAGTTCCTCGGACACCCGGACATGCGACGTCTGTTCCTGCGCACTGACTTCGAGGGCTATCCTCTGCGCAAGGACTACGACATGAGTCCTGAGCACAACCAGTTCCCTATGACCGACGAGCCGGAGTCGGAATGGACTTCGGAGTGGGAGCTCAACGACCTCGGACAGCTCGTGGAGAAGAAGCACCGTCTGTTCCAGCCCGATGACTATGTCATCAACTTCGGTCCTAACCACCCGTCGACACACGGTGTGCTCCGCTTGCAGACCGTCGTCGACGATGAGACCATAAAGCGCATCTATCCGCATCTGGGATATATTCACCGCGGTATGGAGAAGATGATGGAGTCGATGACATACCCACAGACACTGGCTCTCACCGACCGTCTGAACTATCTCTGCGCCATGCACCACCGCCATGCGCTTGTAGGCGTCATCGAGGAGGCTATGGGCATAGAGCTCAGCGACCGCATACACTACATCCGTACCATCATGGATGAGCTCCAGCGTCTGGACAACCACCTGCTGTTCCTCGGCACATGCGCACAGGACCTCTCGGCTCTGACGGCATTCCTCTACTGCATGAGAGACCGTGAGCAGGTGCTCAACGTCATGGAGGAGACAACCGGCGGGCGTCTGATACAAAACTACTACAGAATAGGCGGACTGCAGGCCGACATCGACCCGCACTTCGTGGAGAACGTAAAGAAGCTCTGCAAGTACCTCCGTCCGTTCATACAGGAATATCTTGACGTCTTCGGCGACAACGTCATCACACACCAGCGTCTTGAGGGAGTGGGCTATATGAACCTCACGGACTGCATCAACTATGCTGTCACCGGTCCGGCAGGACGTGCCGCAGGATGGAAGAACGATGTTCGCAAGAACCATCCGTACGACCTCTACGACAAGGTGAAGTGGGAGGAGATTACGGGCACCGGCTGCGACTCCATGACCCGCTATATGATACACATCAACGAGATGTACCAGAGCCTTAACATCATTGAGGCCCTCATCGACAACATCCCGGAGGGTGAGTTCTACATCAAGCAGAAGCCTATCATCAAGGTTCCGGAAGGACAGTGGTGGTTCTCTGTTGAGGGCGGTGCCGGAGAGTTCGGCGTTTACCTCGACAGCCGTGGCGACAAGAGCCCTTACCGTGTGAAGATGCGGCCTATGGGACTCACACTCACCGGCGCCTTCGACAAGATGCTGCGCGGTGAGAAGATTGCCGACCTCATAGCTACCGGCGCTTCTATAGACTTCGTAATCCCTGACCTTGACAGATAAAGAAAATGGAAAAAGATTATATTTTATCAACATTACCACAGATGTTCGACTCACTGCTCCGCGAGACCTGCGGACTGCCGAACTTCTGGACTGTCCTGATAGAGTGTGTGATCGTCGGCGTACTGGTGCTCGCTGCCTATGCCACGCTGGCCATCATCCTCATCTTTATGGAGCGCAAGGTCTGCGCTTACTTCCAGTGCCGAATAGGACCTATGCGTGTGGGCCCATGGGGAACACTGCAGGTACTGGCCGACGTTCTGAAGATGCTCATCAAGGAGATATTCTTCGTCGACAAAGCCGACAAGCTCCTGTACTGCATAGCACCGTTCCTGGTCATCATAGCATCGGTGGGTACGTTCTCGTTCCTGCCGTGGAGCCAGGGATGGAATGTGCTTGACTTCAATGTCGGCATCTTCCTCCTCACGGCCATCAGCTCCATAGGTGTGCTGGGCATCTTCCTCGCTGGATGGGGCTCAAACAACAAGTATTCCGTGGTGTCGGCAATGCGTGGTGCTGTGCAGCTCATCTCATACGAGATGTCGCTGGGTCTGTGCCTCATAGCTGCCGTCATCCTCACCGGAACAATGCAGATTTCGGGTATCGTTCAGGCACAGACAGGACCTTGGCAGTGGCTTATATTCCAGGGGCATATCCCTGCTATCCTGGCCTTCCTCGTCTTCTGCATAGCTGGTAACGCCGAGGCCAACCGTGGCCCGTTCGACCTGGCAGAAGCAGAGAGTGAGCTTACGGCCGGCTACCATACAGAGTATTCCGGTATGGGCTTCGGCTTCTTCTATCTTGCCGAGTACCTGAACCTCTTCGTCGTAAGCGGAATAGCCACAACGGTGTTCCTCGGCGGATGGGCTCCTATAAATATAGGTATAGAGGCTTTCGACAATGTGATGGACTACATACCAGGCATCGTCTGGTTCCTTGGAAAGACATTCGTCGTAGTGTTCCTGCTGATGTGGATACGCTGGACGTTCCCACGCCTGCGCATCGACCAGATACTGAAGCTGGAATGGAAGTACCTCATGCCACTGTCGCTCTGCATCATAGTGCTGATGGTTGTATGCGTCAGCTTCGGATTAACATTCACTATTAATGGATGAAGATTGAGGACAACGGGATGTTGACGGGCTAAGCGGCACAGAGACATCCCGACATCCAAAAGATCCCAACATCAACAAAAGAAATGGAAGAAAAGAAACAATCATATTTCGGTGAGGTGAAGAGCGCCCTGAAGACGCTCACCACAGGACTGAAGGTAACGATGAAGGAGTATTTCACTCCAAAGACTACCGAGCAGTACCCAGAGAACCGCAAGACAACGCTGCATGTTGCCAAGCGCCACCGTGGACGGCTGGTTTTCAAGCGAGTTACCGAGGATGAACTCAACGACCCGCAGATACAGAGACGGGGACTGAAGGTCGGCGACTACAAGTGCACCGCCTGCACGATGTGTGAGAAGGCTTGCCCTAACGAGACAATAAAGATCACTTCACACATGGAGACAGACCCTGAGACGGGAAAGAAGAGAAAGGTCCTCGACGACTATCAGTATGACCTCGGCGACTGCATGTTCTGCGAACTCTGTGTCAACGCGTGCAACTTCGACGCCATAGAGTTTGTCAACGACTTCGAGAACGCTGTCTTCGACCGCTCGAAGCTGGTGCTCCACCTCGACAAGGAAGTCTACAAAGGCGGCTCACTGCCTAACCTCATTGACGGTGGCGCTGACTGGGAAGTAGGAACATTCAACACTAAAACAAAATAAGAGACATGGCAAGGTTAATTATTTTTATAATTCTCGCTGTTGTGATACTGGCCTCTGCTGTGTTCTGTGTTACAACAAAGCGTATCATGCGCTCCGCCACGGCACTGCTCTTTGTACTGTTCGCGGTAGCTGGACTCTATTTCATTCTCGACTATACATTCCTCGGTGCCGCACAGATAAGCATCTATGCCGGCGGTATAACGATGATGTACATCTTCGCTATTCAGCTCGTCAACAAGAACACCCTTCAGGGACTCAGCGAGCGATGGCTGGGCAAGAAAACAATTCTGGCGGCAGCAATAGCTCTCGTGGGCTTCGCCACAGTGGTCGTGGTGCTGCTTAAGAACGCCTTCATACAGAAGGTGGTTACAGAGGACGCTCTTGCCAATGAGATGGATATGAATACTCTGGGTACTACCCTGATGAGCGCCGACAAATACGGATATGTGCTCCCATTCGAGTTCATCTCCCTCTTCCTGCTGGCTTGCATCATCGGTGGTCTGGTTATCCTGAACACAAAGAAGGGTGACACCAATAACGACAAGGAGGAAACGAAATGATACACATAGAATATTTCTTCATACTCAGCGGACTGCTGTTCTTCATTGGTGTGTTTGGCTTCGTCACACGCCGTAACCTCGTCGCAATGCTCATCTCCATAGAACTGGTGCTGAACAGTGTCGACATCAACTTCGCGGCGTTCAACCGTCTCCTCTATCCCAATGGTTACGAGGGTATGTTCTTCACACTCTTCTCCATCGGCGTCAGCGCAGCAGAGACAGCAGTGGCCCTGGCTATAATAATTAATGTTTACCGTCATTTCCACAGCGATCAGGTGAACAGTATTGAAAACATGAAATGGTAACAGGTGACAGGTGTGGAATGACGGAGACTCCATTGCGATGACCATAAAGAAAGTCGACAGTAATACAATCCCTCATAACACACCAAACGCCAAAATATAGAATTATGTTTGATTACGCATTTTTGATACTACTTCTCCCGTTCCTGAGCTTTCTTCTGCTCGGACTGCTGGGAATGAAGATGCCAAAGAAGGTGGCCGGAATTATCGGCACCTGTGTCTTGGCAGTGCTTTTCGGCTTGAGCCTATACACAGCCTACCATTACTTCTTCTACACAGGAGAGTACAACGAGATGGGACAGATGTTCCATGTCGTCAACGGAAGGCTCGACGGCGGAAAGGGCCTCTACCCTACCGTCACCGTGTTCAACTTCACATGGCTCCGTTTCACAGAGCTTCTCACTTTCAACATCGGCTTCCGTCTGACACCAATCTCGGTGATGATGCTCATCGTTATCACCACCGTGTCGTTCATGGTTCACATCTACTCCTTCGGCTATATGGCCGAGCGTGATGAGAACTACAAAGCCGAAGGTTATGAGAAGGGCTTCCAGCGTTTCTACGCTTTCCTCTCACTCTTCACAATGTCGATGCTCGGACTGGTCGTGGCTACCAACATCTTCCAGATGTATCTCTTCTGGGAGCTCGTGGGTGTCTGCTCTTATCTGCTTATCGGATTCTACTATCCTAAGCACGCTGCCGTCCACGCTTCGAAGAAGGCTTTCATCGTTACACGTTTCGCCGATCTGTTCTTCCTCATCGGTATACTCTTCTACAGCTTCTATGTAGGAACTTTCAACTACGACCTCACCGCTGACCCGAAACTGGCATCAGCACTGCCAGGTGCAGCATTCATCCTGCCGGCAGCTCTATTCCTGATGTTCATCGGTGGTGCTGGTAAGTCGGCAATGTTCCCACTGCATATTTGGCTTCCGGATGCCATGGAAGGCCCGACACCTGTCAGTGCACTTATCCATGCCGCCACGATGGTCGTAGCCGGTGTCTATCAGGTGGCCTCGCTGATGCCTATATGGCTCGCTTACGCTCCCCACACCTTGCACTATATAGCATATATCGGTGCGTTCACAGCTTTCTATGCCGCTGTCGTGGCATGCTGTCAGCGTGATATCAAGCGCGGCCTGGCGTTCTCTACCATATCGCAGATAGCATATATGATAGTTGCCCTGGGCGTAGTGACATCAATGTCGGGAGAAGGCAGCGTGGGTTACATGGCTTCCATGTTCCACCTCTTCACTCACGCTATGTTCAAAGCCCTGCTCTTCCTCTGCTCGGGTGCCATCATCGTCATCATCGGCTCGAACTTCAAGGATTATATGGGTGGCCTGCATAAGTACATGCCAATAACAAACATCTGCTTCCTTATCGGAACGATCGCCATCAGCGGCTTCTGGCCTCTGGCCGGCTTCTTCTCGAAGGATGAGATCGTTGACGCATGTTTCCACTTCGCTCCTGCCCTGGGATGGTTCATGACTCTTGTCAGTGGAATGACAGCATTCTATATGTTCCGTCTCTACTATGTTATCTTCTGGGGTAACAGTTACTATGAGCAGGACCCTGAGCACCGCCGTAAGCCACAGGAAGTGCCGTTTGTGATGTGGGGACCACTGGTGTTCCTCGCCGTCATCTCATGTGTCGCTGGTTGGATACCGTTTGGCCACTTCGTTACTCTTGACGGTGAGCCAGAGGAAATTATGCTTCAGCATTTCAACTTCGGTCCTACCGCTCTCGTATCTCTTGCTGTGGCAACAATCGGTTTCGCACTTGCCACATGGATGTATGCCGGTAAGAAACAGCCTGTCGCCGACGCTTTGGAAAGAACATTCCCGAAGCTCCACAAGGCTGCGCTCAACCGCTTCTATATTGATGATGCATGGCAGTTCTTCACACATAAGATTGTCTTCGGATGCTTCTCTGTTCCTATCGCATGGTTCGACCGTCATGTCATTGACGGAACATTCAACTTCCTGGCATGGGGCACAAACGAAGCTGGAGAGACTATCCGCCCATGGCAGAGCGGCGACGTTCGCCAGTATGCCGTATGGTTCATCACAGGTACTGTCGCATTAACATTAGTATTACTTTGCTTGATTTAAGACTGATGACACGGTGACGGACGCGTCCCTCACCGTAATCATCTCTCATCAAAACAAAACACAATGAGTTGGATATTAACAATTTTCGTGATTATTCCAGTCCTGATGCTCTTCGGCCTTTGGATGGCAAGAAATGACAATCAGGTTCGTGGTGTGATGGCAACGGGAGCAACAATTCTTCTCGCCGCTGCCATCTGGCTGACAATATATTTTGTCCAGCAGCGCAATGCAGGTAATACTGATGCTATGCTGTTGGCAAACAGCGTAACGTGGTTCGCACCGCTACACATCGACTTCGCCGTCGGTGTCGACGGTATCTCCACAGTTATGATTCTTCTGAGTGCCGTTATCGTGTTCACAGGAACATTCGCATCATGGCAGTTGGAACCGATGAAGAAAGAGTACTTCCTATGGTTTGTGCTTCTGGCTTCAGGTGTATTCGGCTTCTTCATCTCTACAGACATGTTCACCATGTTCATGTTCTATGAGGTTGCACTTATCCCGATGTACCTTCTTATCGGTGTCTGGGGAACAGGACCGAAAGAGTACAGTGCCATGAAGCTGACACTGATGCTCATGGGAGGTTCATCACTGCTCATCCTCGGTATCCTGGGTATCTACTACTTCACCGGTGCAACGACAATGGATGTCTCTAAACTTGCGACAATGCACATGGACGAGACAGCGCAGAGGGTATTCTTCCCCTTCGTATTCATAGGTTTCGGAGTCCTCGGTGCTCTCTTCCCATTCCACACATGGTCTCCTGACGGACATGCCAGTGCCCCAACAGCTGTGTCAATGCTCCATGCCGGAGTGCTTATGAAGCTCGGAGGATATGGATGCCTGCGCATAGCTATGTTCATCATGCCTGACGGACTCGCACACTGGGCTCCTCTCTTCCTCGTGCTGACTTGCATATCGGTGGTTTACGGCGCTCTATCAGCTTGCGTGCAAACCGACCTTAAGTACATCAACGCTTACTCATCGGTCTCACACTGTGGTATGGTGCTCTTCGCACTTCTGATGATGACACAGACAGCCATCACGGGTGCTATCCTCCAGATGCTCTCACACGGTCTTATGACGGCGCTCTTCTTTGCCTGCATCGGTATGATATACCACCGTTGCGGTACACGTGATGTTCGTGAGCTCGGGGGACTGATGAAAATCATTCCATTCCTTGCTGTGGCATACGTAGTGGCAGGTCTCGCCAACCTCGGCCTTCCGGGCTTCTCAGGTTTCGTGGCAGAGATGACCATCTTCGTAGGTTCTTTCCAGAACGCAGGTATCTTCCACCGCGTGGCAACAATCATCGCTTGTACCTCTATCGTAATCACGGCAGTATACATACTCCGTGTCGTTGGTAAAATCCTTTACCAGAAGGTTCCTAACCAGGAATTCTACAAGCTGCACGATGCCACATGGGACGAGCGCCTCGCCATTGGCGGACTTATCTTTTGTGTTTCTGGACTCGGCCTCTGCCCTTTGTTCTTCCAGGACATCATAGCAAATGCCGTAGCTCCTATCTTCCGCACTATAATCGCTAACGCGCCGGCTGTCTCAGCACTGGCCAATATGTAGGAGAGAGGTGACGGGTGGCAACACCCAACCCACAATAAAACAAGGAAAAATGAACTATACAGATTTCTTAAAGATGATACCGGAGGCAGTGCTCACTGCCATCCTAATCATCACATTTGTAGCAGATTTCGCATCGGCGAAGACACCTCAGCGCAAGTGGATGAACCCACTGGTAAGCGCAATGTTCTTCGCCCTGACAGTAGTATGCTTGCTGCCACTGAAGCCGGTAAGTGCATTCGGCGATATGTATGTTACCTCGACAGCAGTCAATGTCATGAAGGCTATCCTCGCCCTCGGGTCGACAATCGTCGTTATCCAGAGCCGCGCCTGGGCTGAGAAGAGTGGGAAAGAAGGAGAGTTCTATATGCTCCTCACCTCTACCCTACTCGGTATGTTTGTCATGATGAGCGCCGGGAACTTCCTGATGTTCTTCCTCGGGCTCGAAATGGCCAGCGTGCCATTGGCAACAATGGTGGCTTTCGACATCAAACGCAACGACAGTGCTGAGGGAGCTGCTAAGTTTATCCTCACCGCCACATTCTCCAGCGGAGTGATGCTCTATGGCATCAGCTTTATCTATGGTGCATGCGGAACACTCTACTTTAACGACGTTTGCAAGGCAGTGTTTGGGATCTTCGGACAGACCGACACTTCGAAGATGCTTCTCCCTGTCATGGGACTTGTATTCTTCTTCAGTGGACTCGGCTTCAAGATTTCTCTCGTGCCATTCCACTTCTGGACTGCCGACACCTATCAGGGTGCTCCTACAACCGTCACAGGTTATCTGAGCGTTATCTCTAAAGGTGCAGCCGCATTCACGTTGCTGTCGATACTCTTCCACGTCTTCCTTCCGATGAGCCAGTACTGGCACGTCCTTCTGATGATTGTCGTAGTGCTGAGTATCACAGTGGCCAACCTCTTCGCTATCCGTCAGGGTGAACTGAAGCGGTTCATGGCGTTCAGCTCCATCTCTCAGGCCGGATACATTATGCTGGCTGCTATCGGCAACAGCTGGGAGACATCGGTAACGGCACTGAGCTATTACGTGCTCATCTATGTCGTAGCCAACATGGCCGTATTCTCAATCATTGCTGTCGTTGAGCAGAACAATGGTGGCAAGACTAACATCGACGACTACAACGGCTTCTACAAGACCAATCCGAAGCTGTCGTTCCTTATGACCCTTGCCATGTTCTCACTCGGTGGTATACCTCCGTTCGCAGGAATGTTCTCGAAGTTCTTCGTGTTCATGGCCGGAGTGGAAGGTTCTGACATCCACACTACCCTCGGAGCATGGGGATACGCAGTAGTGTTCATCGCATTGCTTAATACCGTAGTAAGCCTTTACTACTATCTGAAGATCGTAAAGGCTATGTACATCAAGCATAGCGACAACCCTCTGCCCACATTCCAGTCTGACGGAAACACTAAGTTTGCCCTCGCACTGTGCACAACGGGCATTCTTCTCTTTGGTATCTGCTCCTGCATCTACAATTGGATTGCAACAGCAGCATAAACGACAACCATCGTAAAATGGCTTCATAAAGCCTAACGAAAAGCATAAAATACAGGGGACAAGTGCCTATGCAGGCACAGGTCCCCTGTTTTCGTTTTCATCAAATAAGAAAACGATGTTCTTTATGGACTTTGCTCATGCTAATAAGAAATATGTAGAAGCGATGTCGACACTATCATTATTTATAGGTAATTATCAGTTGCCAAGCGCATAAAAGAGAAAAATGCAACTCAGGTGAACAGATTTATTTGTACTTTTGCACAAAAATAAAGAAAAGCTACAATGAAACTATCAGAACTGAAGACCGGCGACAAAGCAATTATCGTTAAGGTCAATGGACACGGAGGATTCCGCAAACGGATCATAGAGATGGGGTTCATAAAGGGCAAGGAGATAGAAGTGTTACTGAATGCTCCTCTCAAGGACCCAGTGAAATACAGGATAATGGGATATGAGGTCAGTCTGCGCCACAGTGAGGCGGAGCTCATAGATGTCATATCGTTTGAGGATGCCCGCAAAATCGAGAAACACGAGAAAATCATCAATCCTAGCTTAGAGGTTGACGACGATGATCCAGATGAACAGCCCCTGACCCCACAGGAAATGGAGGATGCAGCATCAAAGCAACGCAAGACCATTCGTGTAGCACTCGTTGGCAATCCAAACTGTGGCAAGACCTCACTTTTCAACTATGCATCCGGTTCTCATGAGCGTGTTGGCAACTACTCCGGTGTAACCGTGGATGCCAAGTCCGGATATGCCGATTATGAAGGTTATCACTTTGAGCTCGTCGATCTCCCCGGCACATACAGCCTCTCTGCCTACAGCCCTGAGGAGTTGTATGTCCGAAAGCAGTTAGTGGAGAAGACCCCAGACATCGTCATTAATGTCATTGATGCCTCGAACCTCGAACGCAACCTCTATCTGACCACCCAGCTCATCGACATGCACGTGCGTATGGTAGTGGCTCTGAACATGTTTGACGAGACAATGGAACGCGGCGACAAATGCAATTTGAACAAGCTTTCAGAGCTCTTCGGCGTTCCAATGGTTCCCACCGTGTTCAAATCGGGAAAAGGAGTGAAGGACCTCTTCCATACCGTCATAGAGACCTATGAGGGTACAGAAGACAAGTGTCTGCATTTTCGCCATATACATATCAATCACGGACATGAAATTGAGAACGGCATAAAGAACATGCAGGAGCACCTGAAAGAAGAACTTGATGTACGGCAGAAGTTCTCCACTCGTTATCTTGCAATAAAACTCCTTGAACACGACAAGAACATTGAGAACTATATCAAGCAGTTCCCCGATGCTGACGAGATTCTCAGGCACCGCGACGAAGCCGCGGAACGTGTGAAGGAAGAAACACATCAGGACAGCGAGACAGCCATCATGGACGCCAAATACGGTTTTATCCATGGAGCCTTGGAGGAGGCCGGTTACAAGACAGGGCACAAGAAAGACACATATCAACTCACGCATGTCATGGACGCTTTGCTGACAAGCCGTTGGCTGGGCTTCCCTATATTCCTCATTGTGCTCTTCATCATGTTCACCGCGACGTTTGTCCTCGGGCAGTATCCTATGGATTGGATTCAGGCTCTCGTTGACTGGATTGGTGAGGAGATTGGAAACTTGATGCCGGAGGGACCTGTGAAGGCGATGCTCGTTGACGGTGTCATTGGCGGCGTGGGTTCTGTGATAGTGTTCATTCCGCAGATTCTTATCCTCTACTTCTTCATATCCTTCATGGAGGATAGCGGATACATGGCACGTGCTGCATTCATTATGGACAAGCTGATGCATAAGATGGGACTTCACGGTAAGTCATTCATTCCTCTTATCATGGGCTTCGGATGTAACGTGCCTGCAATCATGTCAACAAGGACTATAGAGAGCCGCCGCTCACGCCTCGTGACGATGCTTATCCTTCCGCTCATGAGCTGTGAGGCGCGCATACCGATATACATTATGATTATAGGCACATTCTTTTCCGTGAAGATACAAAGCCTTGTCATGATGAGTCTTTATCTTATAGGCATTCTCATGGCTGTCCTTATGGCACGCCTATTCACCAAATTCCTAATAAAAGGTGAGGACACTCCATTTGTAATGGAGCTGCCGCCATACCGCTTCCCTACCGGCAAAGCCCTTGCTCGCCATACATGGGAAAAAGGTAAGCAGTATCTCAAGAAAATGGGAGGCATAATCCTTGTGGCAACAATCATCGTCTGGGCCCTCGGCTATTTCCCTCACAACGACAGTCTGCCAAAGATGCAACAGCAGGAGCAGAGCTATCTGGGGCATATAGGAAAGGCCATCTCGCCTGTCTTTAAGCCGCAGGGCTTCAGCTGGCGTCAGGATGTGGGACTTGTCGCAGGAGTCGGAGCAAAGGAGATAGTTGCCTCAACGATGGGTGTTCTCTACAGCAACGACGAGAGCTTCTCCGATGACAACAGCTACAACGACGAAGGTGGCAAATACGAACGTCTTCGCCATGAGATGCAGGGTGATGTCGCGAAGATACACGGTATAACCTATGACCAGGCCGGACCTATAGCGACCCTCACTGCATTCTGCTTCCTTCTCTTTGTACTGCTGTACTTCCCATGTATTGCTACGGTAGCGGCTATAAAGGGAGAAACGGGAAAATGGAAATGGGCTATCTTCACAGCATGTTACACAACTTGTCTGGCCTGGATAGTCAGTGCTGTGGTCTTCCAGATAGGACGACTGTTCATATAAACATAAATACGACGAGGCTGACGGTACTTGACCATGGCTCTCAGTCAACAATAAGAAAATATTGATTAGCTAAAAAAGGCATACTAACCAAGGTTAGTATGCCTTTTTATCTGTCTTCTGCTGCCACATCTGGAAAGCCCGTATGGCCTCATCACGAAGAAGTATCTCTGAGGGTTTCCTACGACGGTATGGGTCAACGGCTATCTCCTTATAAATAAAGTCGTCATCGAAACCTATCTCAGCAGCATCACGACGGTCATTGGCATAATAAATCTTGTCGAGATGTGCCCAATAGATTGCACCGAAACACATAGGGCACGGCTCGCAGGATGTGTAAATCTCACAACCTGAAAGGTCAAAGGTACCAAGTTTTCTACATGCTTTCCTAATAGTGTTTACCTCCGCATGTGCCGTGGGATCATTGTCAATGGTAACACTATTGCTGCCTTCAGCGATAATCTCGCCCTCTTTGGCTACAACAGCTCCAAAGGGTCCCCCGCCGTTTTTCACACTATCCACAGACAGGGCAATAGCCCTTCGCATAAGTTCTTCTTTTGTCATAGTAAACTAAATTATATATAAATGAGTAATAGAAGCACTGCTCAATGAGTAGTGCATTATTATTTTTTTCCCTTATCGTAAATTCGGTCGAAGATTTCCATTAGCTCGGGTGTATTCTCAATCATATTCTGTATCTTACGCAGGCGCATGGAATTCGGACTGTTGGGTATCCAAAGTCTTATATATCCCGAAACGGAATACTTCTCCCTCATATGTTGAAGAAAGCGTTTCCACTGCTCTTCCTTATTCTTCTCCGGATAATTTTCCAAACCATACTGGATTGCACGGGTAAAAACAGTTTCAGGGTCTAAGTCTCTGTCGGCCTCTGCTACAATCTTCCCATAGATACTTCGTGGTTGGCGGGAGGACGAAGCACGATGGTCTTCAACAGCCTCCTTCATAATCTTTATCTGTTCCGGTGAGAACCATCGTCGCAGCCTCACATCCGACTGCAGTATCTTACCACTCGTCAGATGATGGATGGCACGCGGTCCCTCCATCCCCAGGTCATGGTAAGCGGCTGTAACATACACCATATTGATATCGGCACCAGTCAAGGGCACAAGCTCGAGGGAATTCTTTATCACATGTTGCACATGCTGCAAGCCATGACTCTTGCCAAAAGCATTGTACCGTGGAAGGATTTCCCTCTCCACAAAGGTCATTATCTCCAAATTCAATTTCTGCTGCATACCAATCTTATACCGGATTATAAAGAAGGATTATCTGTATAGCCGTCACAACGCCAAAGATAAACATATCACGGGCTGTCATTCCGAGAACCATATTAAGAGCCTTTCCACGATTGATGGCAACAAGCTTATTGGTTGTCTTTGTATGCGGAATGAAGTACAAGACAGAAAGTACAACGAAAATGGCAGCACTTAGGAAAGGTTTCGAGCCATTGAGCAAAACGATAGTAAAGAGGATAATCTCTGCCACATTAGGCAAATAAAGATAGAGCTGTTCTGTGCGCCGCTCACCTATGCGCACCACCAGGGTTATCTTTCCATCTGCCCTGTCATTGTCTCTGTCACGGTAGTTATTAACCAGAAGGAGAGTATCAATAACAAGGCCGCAGGCCACACCTGCAAGAAGGACGAAGATATTGAAATACTGTAAAGCCTGGGGTATGCATACATACCATGTAAAGTAGACGGGAACGATACCGAAGAAGACCAGCACAAGGGCATCGCCTAATCCACGATATGAAAAGAAAGTAGTGTAGAGAAACGCGAAAAGCACGCATACCGCGCCGACCATTACCATCTCCCATCCGCCGAACCATATCAGCGGCAGACCAATAAGACATGCCACGGCACTTACAATAACAAGGCCACGACGCATCACCGGCAACGTAATCCATCCCTCCGCACATGCCCGCTTAGGACCAAGCCGTGTTGCACTGTCGTCATTTCCATGGATGCAGTCGAAATAGTCGTTTATAAGGTTCGAGTCTATCTGCATCATAAAAGCAAACAGGAAGCAGAGGACCGCAGGTATAATGCCTATGCTCCCCCACCCTGCCGTTTTTATGGCAAGTGCTACACCAATCATTACCGGCACAGAGGCACCGGTAAGTGTCTTGGGACGGGCGGCCAGCACCCATGCCTCAAGAGAATTTGTCTTTATATTGTCGTCTTCAGATATCATTATATTAATTAAAAAAATTCCAACTAAGCCCGAACCTCAGCACACGCTGGTCCAAAGGATAATGCGGCGTGAAGAAATAATCCCCATTAGAACTGTTCACGTGCGAGAGCATGATGAAGAAACGGGTGTGCTGAAGCAGGAAGTTAGCATAAACGTTCACAACAGGATAGTTGCCTACCTTCACGCGGTTTGAGGAGTTTTCATCAACAGCATACTGCCCCATATATGGACTGTACTCCGGTGCATAGTACTTTGTGAAGTAACGCACATCGGCACCAAGGTCGCAATTCAGCACACGAGCAATCTTGAATCTGATATACAGATTGCTGTAGACATTAAGCGACGGCACTGGGAGCACATCGTCATTGCTCGACTTCTGGAAGGTGAACTCATTATCCCAATGAAGCAAACGCCAAAACATAAGTTTCTGCCTGAGCTGTGCGGTGATGACACTGATAGCCCCACCATGCTGGCGCATACCTACCTGGTATCCCTGAATCTGATAGTCTGTACCGCTCTCAGTGAGGTTGTACTGATGTGCCAGATAGATATAGTTTTTTATGTTGTCATAACCTACACGTAGAGTGGTACCGAACTTCTTAAGCGACAATTCTCCCAACAAACGTGAATGGTACTGCGCATCAAAGTTCTCATCCCACCACGCATGCCTGGAGTGGTATGTGTTGTCAAGAAAGTATGGCTCGTCACGGTGTACGAATGCATTAGCAAGCACTTGCAGCGTATCGCCAAACAGAGGAACGTTAAGGTCGGCGTTGGCATCAACATGGAACTGTCCTGTCTTTCCATTGCCTATCCAAAACTCTCCACTGACATCATAATGTACCACGCGGCCTTGTGTCTTAAGCAACTGCGCGCCAACCGAGAGTTCCTTCTCGTTATATCCACTGAGCCGCATGACATTATCTTCACCGAGTTTCGGCAAGGTGTAGTGACGCATAGTATATGAAGCGAAGGCTTTCAAGCCTGCCTTAGCCCATTTGTTGAACCCTTCAAGAAGGGCCACACCCACTGTGTTTCGCAACTGCCAGCATTTACTCTTATCATAGATAGAATCACCACTAAATGTCGTTGGGGTATAATAATCGGAGAGATAATATGAGGCTGGAGTCTCATAAGCTTCATAGATACGACGGAAATTGTCGAGTTGAACGGTATGAACAAAACTCGTTACCGGCACATACTCATCCTTCATCCAAACAGTATCGGCTTTCTCGGCATCAGTTTTAGCACCGTCAGGACGTGCCATATCAGCTTTACGCTTCTGTTCCGCCTTATATTCGGCCTCATCAAACTCTTCACCATTCTTCTCAGCCTCTTTACGGGCACGGGCCATAGCATCTTGCTCTTTCTTCTCCGCCGCACTCTTCATAGCAAACTTACGGGCTTCTATTTCTTCCTTTGTCATCGGAACCTTACGGTTGAAGCCAAAACTGTAACGATGGTTAAAGAAGACATGCTGATTATCATTACGGTTCCAGTTTCGCTCAAAGATCGTAGGCACCTCCTCAGCGGAATAAGTCTCGTTGAAACGCTCCGGATGTGAGATATATGCATCGTTAGTGATACCACCGTTCTCAGCTATCTTCTGATGGTTAGTCGACATGAGCAGATGGGCCTGATAACGCTCACCAAGATATGTGCCCCACATTGTATAATTAAAGTGGCTGGTACTCTGACTGGTATAATAGCCACGACCATAGATATAGTCGAACTTAAATCCAAAGCCCCATCTCTTACCGGCATTGACGGCAAAAAGGGCACGAAAATGATCCTCACCATTGGTTCGGTTTCCACAAGTATTGTAGTCAATGACTGTTATTGGGGAGTAAGTGGAGGTAAATTTGAACTGAGACGGCTGAACTATGAAGAAGTCATAGGGGTCGAGGAATGCGAAATGGGATGTAGCAGCCCTATCTATGAATATCCTATTAATACGTGGAGACCCGACATTGCCCAATGTATTATATTCACCATGATAACCTGTGGTGAAGATGCTGTTCATAAACATTTCCGACAAAGTGTCGGGCACTGCGGCCTTCCTATCACCGAAACGGTCGTCTATAGTCCATACTTTAAGGCCACGCGGTATCTCCTTATGCTGGCTCTGGATGGAATCAGACCGTCCGAAGTTACGATTACGCTGATAGCCGTCGGCAGAGAACTGTCCGTCGTCAGTAGCGTTAAAGTCATTGCCGTTTACCTGTGCCCTGGCTCCCAAGGTCAATGCAAACAAAAGCATTGTCAGAAGGAAGTGTCTCTTCATTTGCTTGAAAACAATCTTTTAATAAGCCGGACTCCTCTCCGGATAACCTTTATCCGAAAAAGCGGAATCCGCACTCTGCTATTTTAAACACCATTGACGCAAGAATGACGATAGTGCCAACGGTATTGTTACCTGTTAGAAAGATTATAACACCTATGACGGCGCCAATCATGAAAATCAAATTAAGTATCTGTCGGACCATGAGAAACTGGTCCTTACCGTCATTAAGTTCTTTGAAACGGTGATGTCTTGATGGTTCCATAAAAAGTCGCTGTGTTAGAAATTACTGAAGGGCCTCACGGAGTGTCTCAAAAATCTCATCCTTACGGTCGATGGTCTTACGACGGAACTTGCCGCTGATAGGATACAGACGGGTGTGCTTTTTGTTCACGGCCTCCTTATCGGTAATCCATTTCTCTGCAAGATAGGTTTCTGACTTTCCCTGTGTGGCATACTTATACTTAACACGGCTCATCGTTGCTGTAGCCTTACCATCAGAACAACTTATCTCCAAGAGATAGAAAATCTCTGAACGGTCAAGGGACAACGCGGTGTTGCGAAAGACTAGCCATTCGTGAACAAATGCTGCCACGGAATGATGAACAGAGTCCTTAACTACCACCCGACTTCCCGGCAACTGTAACTTATCCGAGACAAGCTGACTGAGGTAATCCTTAGAAACGGAATACAAGTAACCGGCATCTCTTCCTGGAACATTTATCGTTGTCGTCCATTCGACCTTTCCGTCTACGACTGGCACTGCGTCAGTAACAAGGTACTTCTCTTCATTTTCATCAGCATCGTCACCGTCAACAGGTGACAAACGAGTCTTTATCTTCGTATTGCCGACCGTCCCAACTTCTTTCTTGTCCTTAGAAGAATGCTGTTCGTAAGACTGCGTTTTATCCTCTGAAGAAGACTCAACAACCTTACCATCAAGGATTGCTGCCTGCTGCTCCAGCTCTTCCGTCTGGCGCTTCAAGTCCTGTATCTTTTTCTGTATCTGAGCAGCTTTTTCCTTTGCCTCAGCGTCCGCCTTAGCCTTAGCTTCCGCCGCAGCTTTTGCTTCTGCCTCCGCCTTAGCCTTGGCCTCAGCCTCTTCCCTTGCCTTGGCTTTTGCTTCCTCAGCGGCACGTGCTGCATTGGCCCTTGCTACATCAAGAGCTTTCTGTGCCTCTTCCAACTGTTTCTGAGCCTGCTCCAGCTGCTCCTGAGGAGTCAGCGTCGACTGTGCTGATGCAATCATTGGGATGACTGCAAGTATAAGAATTAATATCTTCTTCATAATTAAAGGTTATATTTCCTTGCAAAAGTAATAAAAGTTACGCAATAAAAAGTCTACAAAAAACAATTTAACCTTATTTGTAGTGGACAGCATAGACTGCTAAAGAACATTAAAATTAATGATTTTTTCCACGTATCTGAAATTTATTACATAATTTTGCACCCGCAAATCGAAACAACAGCGATTTCAACCAGAAAGGGAAAGATGCTCGAGTGGTTGAAGAGGCACGCCTGGAAAGCGTGTAAACGCCTAAAGCGTTTCGGGGGTTCGAATCCCCCTCTTTCCGCAAAAGAAAAGGACTGTAGATAGAAACAATATAATCTACGGCCCTTTATTTTTTTGTTTTTTATCTTATCACTCAACTATAATACCATGAAATAGTTGCTAAGGGTCCAGTTCGTTGTGCCAATTTTAGCTCACCTTCAGAGCATTTAATAGCTAATTTCAAGCTAAAAATCACTTTCCCCCAAACCATTATACACTAGCACTAAAACTTGCTTACACACATGATAATATGTAAAACTATCTGACAATTTAACCCCTTCATATTTCGATTATTCTGAACGACGACCTATCACAGTGTCAAATACGGGAAATATGGCCGTTTTGTATTTTATTGATAGTCAATACGTTACCCGAAAGACTGTTTTTAACGACCAAAATGTTGCCCATTTTAGCCCTAAAAGTAAGGCTTACTTGCGTTGTAAGTGTAGTACATTTGCGAGGTAAAACATATGCTTTTACCTTGTAAAACATATGCTTTTGCAAATCAGCCCGTTTTTTCCTGCAAAATCACTGTTGTTTTCTTGACATTTTAATGATTTTAACATCTAGATTGGTTTATTTCCACGACATGATTTTGTAATAAGAATTCAAATTACAATTCGAGAAACCAATACTTTAATATATCACTGTTTCGAAATTTGAGTTATAGTATATGCATCTTTGCTTGACCAGGCCTTGGTCAAGCGACGGTTGTAATTTACTCATGCTTCTGAAATATGGCGTTCAATGTGAAATGCAAATAAACAAACAGAAATACTTGAAAGTATTTGAATATTATATCTAAATTTTCCTGCCTTTCAAGTTACGTAGTAAATTTTATTCATTGACAAAATCCAAACTAAAAAGAAGCAAATTATAATGCTATACAACACGTTTTTTCCTTAATTAATGGTGCTTTTCAACACATTTTATATTATTTATCCAAAATATAAATTGAAAAATTTGGATTTTAAATCGATAACTGTTATATTTGCAGTGAAAAGTTCGAAACAGAAAAAAAACAACAACTATGGCAAAATATAACATTACAGAAAAGAAAGAAAAGGCAGCCGCTTACCGCAGTCTTGTTAGCCCTAAACTTATGGATGAGCTTAAAGAGAAAATTCTCGACATCATACTTATCCACAAGAAATACAAGGATAAAGACTACTCAGCAAAGAGACTTGCCGAAGACCTTGGTACCAACACTAGGTATATTTCTGCTGTAGTTAATGTCCGCTTCCACATGAACTACACCACATTTGTGAACAAATACCGCATTGAGGAAGCTATGACACTGCTGGTGGACAAGCGTTATCAGGATTTGAACATGGAGGATATAAGCGACATGGTGGGCTTCTCCAATCGTCAGTCGTTCTATGCAGCTTTCTACCGTGTCAACGGTATAACGCCACGCGAATATAAACTGCGCGCTCTTGCCAGCCATCCTGCTCAGGACACCCGGACAAAGAAGTCGCGTCGTAAAACGAAGAAATCTGAAAAGGAATAAGTTCTGAGACATCAAAAGAAATAAGAAAAGAGCACCGGTAGTGGCCTTAAGGAATGAGTTAATTAGGGACACTAGAAAAAGGTGCGTCAAATACTATACACGAAGGAAACGAAAACATATAGAAAATGAGTGAAGAGTCTTTCAATTATTCAAACGAACGGTTTGCTGACTTGCAGATGCTCCGCTATCGTCTGGATAATTTCGAAAAACTGTCTTTGCGACAGAAATGCCTTGTCTACTGTTTGAGCAAGGCTACGCTATACGGGCGCGACATCACGTTCGACCAGTTTGGAAAATACAACCTCAAGATCAGAAAGACTCTTGAGGCTGTTTTTTGTTGTTATGACGGCAACAGGGACAGCAAGGAATTCAAGGCCCTGGAGACGTATTTGAAACGAGTATGGTTCTCCAACGGCATATACCATCACTACGGCACGGAGAAGTTCCAACCGGAATTTACGGAGGATTTCTTTAGAAAAACAGTATTGTCGATTGACACTACAAAGCTTCCCTTGACAGAACATGTCACGTCGGAGCAACTCCTCGACGAGATCTGTCCGGTAATCTTCAATCCAGAGATTCTTCCGAAGCGCGTCAACAAGTCTGACGGTGAGGACCTCATCAAGACCTCAGCATGCAATTATTACGACGGACTGAGCCAACGAGAAGTGGAGGAGTACTATTCCAGCAAAAAGACTTCCAACGAGAACCAGCCTTCCTGGGGTCTCAACTCCACTCTTGTAAAAGGTAAAGATGGCATTCACGAAGAAGTCTGGCGCCTTGACGGCAAATATGGAAAGGCCATCAGCAAGATTGTCTTCTGGCTTCAGAAGGCCATAGAGTATGCGGAAAATGAATGTCAGAAACATGTCATAGAACTTCTAATAGATTACTATAAGTCAGGTGGCCTGCGGGAATTCGACAAATACTCCATTGCATGGGTTGAAGAGAAAGACAGTACCATAGACTTCATAAACGGATTTATAGAGGTCTACGGCGATCCACTTGGACTGAAAGGCTCATGGGAAGGTATCGTGGAATATCGCGACAATAAAGCCACGGAGCGTGCACAGACCATATCGAGCAACGCACAGTGGTTTGAGGATCATTCACCCGTAGACCCGCGTTTCCGGAAACCAATAGTGAAAGGTGTCTCGGCAAAGGTTATCTGTGCGGCGATGCTTGGAGGAGACGAATATCCTTCTTCCGCAATAGGCATCAACCTGCCGAACGCGGAATGGATTCGGGCACAATACGGAAGCAAGAGTGTAACGATAAGCAACCTGACACATGCTTATGACATGGCGGCAAAGGGAAACGGATTCAAGGAAGAGTTCGTAATCGACAAGGACACGCGCAACCTTATAGAGAAGTATGGCGACAGATGCGATGATCTCCACACCGACTTGCACGAATGTCTCGGGCACGGTAGCGGACAGTTGCTTCCCGGCACAGACCCAGATGCATTAAAAAACTACGGTAACACCATCGAGGAGGCACGGGCCGACCTGTTCGGACTCTATTACATAGCCGACGAAAAGCTTATAGAACTTGGACTGCTTGACAGCAAGGAGGCTTACAAAGCACAGTACTACGAGTATATCATGAACGGACTTATGACTCAGTTGGTCAGAATAAAGCCAGGACACAAAATCGAAGAGGCTCACATGCGCAACAGGGCTCTTATAGCACAATGGGCGTATGACACCAACCCTGAAATAATAGAACTTGTGAAACGCGACGGAAGAACCTATGTAAGAATCAACGATTACGAAGCCCTGCGAGAAGTATTCGCCCGTCAACTCGCTGAAATACAGAGAATAAAGAGTGAGGGCGATTTTGACGCTGCACGCAACCTTGTGGAGAAATATGCGGTGAATGTTGACGAGAGCTTGCATCAGGAAGTCTTGGAACGTTACTCAAAACTTAACATAGCGCCATACAAGGGATTTATAAATCCCGTTCTGACACTTGTCAGGGACAAAGATGGAAATGTGAAAGACGTAACAGTAGACTATACGGAGACCTATGAGCACCAGATGCTAAGGTATTCCTCAGAATATGGCACATTAATTTAAATAGCCAATGGACGAAACAGTAATAGGAAAGGTTAAGAAGATAAAGCAGTCATTCCGCCTCGTCATGAACGGTCCGGCGTCACAGTCCATGCGTGAGAAGGGACTACAATACAAACTGAATTGGGGCGTTCCAATACCTACTCTTAAGGACATGGCAAAGGACTATGGCAAAGATTACGACCTTGCCATAGAACTCTTCAAGGATGACATCAGAGAGTGCAAAATCCTCGCCACTATGATAATGCCTCCCGAGAGGATGCTTCCTGAGATAGTGGACATATGGATGGAGCAGACCACACAGACTGAGATAGCAGAGCAGCTGGCTTTCAATCTCTTGCAGCATCTCGACTATGCTCCCATGCTGGCATTTAAGTGGATTGCGAGTGAAAGGCCCATATACAAGCTGACCGGCTACCATCTGCTCTCGCGACTATTTATGAAGGAAGAGAAGCCTGACGAGCGGGGAATCAACGAGTTTCTCGACCAGGTTGAAGGAGACTTGCAAGGGGATGACAACACCATTAAGCACGCGGCATACAACTGCTTACTGCGCTTCTGCGATCTCGGGGATGACTATGAGATGATTGCTGGCAAGGCTCTGCGTCATTTAAATATACTATAGACTGCACTCCCAAGATTCTGTTGTTTAACTTTTTTTCAATGCGTTATTTAGAATCATTCCAGAAAAAAGTAGTACTTTTGTGCTTGAAGTTGAAATAATGTAATTCAGGATGCAATAAAGTTACATATTGTAAGCACTTCTGCGTCCTGTTTTTCCAAATCAGTAAAACAGTGACAAACGACGCTATAAAGAAAAAAGTCCGGGACATTCTGGACAATTACCTTGATAACAACAGACACAGGAAGACTCCCGAGCGCTATGCCATCCTCGATGCGGTCTATAGCATTGATGGTCATTTCACGTTGGAAGAACTCAGCAAGGTCTTGGAGACAAGAAATTTCCGTGTATCCCGGGCCACGCTCTACAACACCATGAAGTTGTTCATAGAGTTGCGGCTAGTCATACGGCACCGTTTCATCGGACAGACAAAATATGAAGGATGCTACAAGAATGAGAACCACATCCATCAGGTGTGCACCGTATGCGGGAGAGTCGACGAGGTACAGTCGCCAAGTATCATAAATGCCATTAAGGACAGCCATTTCCACAAGTTCCGCAAGGATGGTTTCACATTATATATATATGGAGTCTGCTCCAAATGCCAGCAACGTCTCACACGCCTGCGCAAAAAGCAGACAGAAAGCACGAAAGAAATAAAATCTAAATAAATTCGACAAATGAATACAGGTAAAGTTGATGTCCTGCTCGGATTACAGTGGGGCGATGAAGGAAAAGGAAAAGTCGTCGATGTGCTGACACCTCATTACGATGTTGTAGCACGCTTCCAGGGTGGTCCTAACGCAGGACATACCCTTGAGTTTGAAGGACAGAAATACGTTCTTCGCAGCATCCCGTCAGGAATCTTCCAGGGTGGAAAGGTCAACATCATTGGAAACGGTGTCGTTCTTGCCCCGGACTTGTTCATGGACGAGGCCAAAGACCTTGAAAAGAGCGGCCATTCACTGGCCGAACGCCTCCACATATCTAAGAAGGCACATCTCATCTTACCTACACACCGTCTGCTCGACAAGGCCATAGAGGCAGCAAAGGGCAAGAACAAGGTGGGAACAACCGGCAAGGGCATCGGACCTACATACACAGACAAGACCAGCCGTAATGGTCTTCGCGTAGGTGATATCCTCGAGAACTTCGATGAGAAATACGCAAAGCACAAGGAACGCCACATGAAGATGCTTAAAGCTTTGGGCTGGACAGACTTCACCGGCCTCGAAGAGACGGAGAAACACTGGATGGAAGGCGTGGAATACCTTAAGAAGTTCAAGTTCGTCGACTCTGAGCATGAGATAAACAATATCCTCCGCAGTGGCAAGAATATCCTTTGCGAGGGAGCACAGGGCACAATGCTCGACGTTGACTTCGGTTCATATCCTTTCGTAACATCATCCAACACCATATGTGCCGGCGCATGTATAGGCCTTGGCATCGGACCAAACAAGGTTGGAAACGTTTATGGCATCATGAAGGCTTACTGCACACGAGTAGGCGCCGGTCCATTCCCTACAGAGCTCTTCGATGAAACCGGCAAGCGCATACGCGACCTCGGACACGAGTATGGTGCCGTAACAGGCCGTGAGCGACGTTGCGGATGGGTCGACCTCGTACAGCTGAAGTACTCCATCATGGTAAATGGCGTCACCGAACTGATTATGATGAAGAGCGATGTTCTTGATGACTTCGACACCATTAAGGCATGTGTAGCATACGAGCTCCCTGACGGTACGACCACCACAGAGCTGCCGTATGAGATTGACAATGTCAAACCTGTATACAAAGAGATGAAGGGATGGCACACGGATATGACAAAGTTCACTTCTGAGGATCAGTTCCCGAAGGAGTTCAATGACTACATCAAGTTCCTTGAGGACTTCCTTGAAACTCGCATAGGCATAATCTCCATTGGTCCTGACCGTGAGCAGACTATTGTAAGAAAATAAAACAAGTAAGATATTAATGGCAAACAAACCAAGCATTCCAAAGGGAACGCGCGACTTCGGCCCTGTTGAAATGGCCAAGCGCAACTACATATTCGACACTATAAAATCCGTCTATGCCTTGTATGGATTCCAGCAGATAGAGACCCCTGCTATGGAAACGCTCCATACCCTTATGGGAAAATACGGAGAGGAAGGCGACCAGTTGCTCTTTAAAGTTCTGAATTCCGGTGATTACCTAAAGAAAATCACCGATGAGGAACTCGACGAACGAAACGTTCTGAAATTACAGACGAAGCTCTGCGAGAAAGGACTCCGCTATGATCTCACCGTTCCTTTCGCACGCTATGTCGTCATGCATCGTGATGAGCTGCAACTTCCGTTTAAACGCTATCAGATTCAACCTGTATGGCGTGCCGACAGACCACAGAAAGGTCGTTACCGTGAATTCTATCAGTGCGATGCCGATGTCGTAGGCTCCGACTCATTGCTCAACGAGGTTGAACTCATGCAGATTGTTGACACTGTCTTCACGAAGTTTGGCGTCCGCGTACAGATAAAAATCAACAACCGTAAGATACTTTCTGGCATCGCAGAGGTTATTGGCGAGAAGGACAAAATTGTCGACATCACGGTTGCCATCGACAAACTCGACAAAATTGGACTGGAGAACGTCAATGAGGAACTGCGCAATGATGGCCTGCCCGAGGAGGCTATACAGAAGCTCCAACCAATCATCAAATTGGAAGGAACAAACGACGAGAAGCTCAAGACCATCGCCGAGGCACTCAAGGACTCTGAGATTGGTCTGAAGGGCGTAGAAGAGACCAAGTTCATCCTTGACCAGCTAAAGGCCATCGGACTGAACAACGAGATACAACTCGACCTCACCCTGGCCCGCGGACTCAATTATTACACCGGTGCAATCTTTGAGGTTAAGGCGCTGGACACTCCTATGGGCAGCATTACTGGTGGAGGACGCTACGACAACCTCACCGGGATCTTCGGCATGCCGGGACTCAGTGGCGTTGGAATATCATTCGGTGCAGACCGCATATATGATGTCCTCAACGCTCTCGACCTATATCCTAAGGAGACCATCACCGGCACACAGCTCCTGTTCATCAACTTTGGAGAAAAGGAAACGGCCTACTGTCTTCCTGTTGTCAGCAAAGCCCGCAAGGCTGGTATAAGGACAGAGATGTTCCCGGACAAGAGCAAGATGAAGAAGCAGATGAACTATGCCAATGCCAAGGGTATACCTTTCGTTGTCCTTGCCGGAGAAAACGAAATAGAGGCAGGGAAGTTCACTCTGAAGAACATGACCAGTGGTGAGCAGAAGCTCGTCACTGCCGATGAACTTATCGCCATTGTAAAGGGATAAAGACATAATAGCGTCTGGAGACCGCAAGTAAAGATGTGGTCTTCAGACGTTTTTTATACAAACTATTACTAAAACAATATGAGAAACAAATCATTTATTACGAGGTTGGCACAGCTTTGCGTGATAGCCTCTGCATTCATCGCGTTATCATTTAAGCCTGATGTACCGACCATCTACATCATCGGCGACTCTACAGCCGCAGAGAAAGACATCTCCAAGGGACAGACAGAGCGTGGCTGGGGAATGGTTCTCCAAGGCTTCTTCGACGAAGGGGTAAGAATAGAGAACCATGCCGTCAACGGCCGTTCCTCACGCAGTTTCTATACCGAAGGACGATGGAAGAAAGTAATCGACAAGGTAAAGCCCGGCGACTACGTAATCATTCAGTTCGGACATAACGATGAAAAGCCCAAGCCCGACCGTCACACGGATGTAGGTACCACCTTCGACGCTCATCTTGCCGAATATGCCATTGAGACAAAGGCAAAGGGAGCCACTCCTATTCTTATGAGTCCGGTTGTCAGACGCAATTTTTACTTAGTACCAGAGAAGCAGGATGACGACGAGAAGCTCCGTGAGACGACCTATCATGGTGAGACCGTCAACTCTGATACACTTATAGACACACACGGAGAGTATGCCAAGGTTGCACAACGCGTTGCAAAGAAATATGGTTTCGTCTTTATCGATGCCAACAAGATTACCCATGACATCGAACAAGGAATGGGAATAGAGGATTCCAGAAAGCTTCATATGTGGCTGCAACCGGGCATCTACTCTTGGGCTCCCAAAGGACGTCAGGACAACACACATTATAATATTTATGGCGCGCACATCATTGCAGGTGCTCTCGCAGATGCTTTAGGCAACGCCATACCGGCACTAAAGCCACATGTACGCCATTTCGATTACATCGTCTCCGATGAGGGTCGTGGAAACTTCATGACACCTGAGGAAGCCGTTGAGGCTGCCCCCAAAGGAAAGTCGACAGTACTCATCCTTCATGGCAATTTTAAAAAGCCACAGATACCACGAAAAAAGAAAATCAGTTGGATTTTCTTTGACAATGGCAAATGGAAAGAATAAACAAAGGACTACACATCAACTCTCGTAAGTGGGTTACTAACTATTTAATACAATAGTCAGAACAAGACGATAAAGAAGCACTGCTCCATTATAGGTCAAGCATTATATAGTATCTGCTATTTTGTATAAAAATGAAATTAATGATTACAAAGTATTTTTACACTTACGAGAGTTGATTCATTAATGTAATTATTGTAGAACTACCATGAAGAATAAGAAAAATCGAATCTTTTGAAAAAATTACAAGCAATAATTTTGTTAGGAAAAAAGAATATATTACCTTTGCATTCTGAAAAACTTTGCAATAAATTATATGAAAAGAGACGAAGCTTATGATCGCTTGGTTAGCCGAGACATACGTCCTTCACTACAGCGTCTGGCGATAATGAAGTTTCTGTTGGCAAACAGAACGCACCCGACGGTAGAAGATGTCTACAAAGGCCTGTATCAGAAAATACCGACTCTGAGCCGTACTACAGTTTACAACACTCTCCGAATGTTCTATGAGAAGGGAGCGGCACAGATGATTACGATTGACGAGCACCGCGTCTGCTACGACGGAGATCTCCATCCACACGTGCACTTCTTCTGTTATCACTGCGAGAAGGTGTATGACCTGATGGATGAGGAAGCTCCCGTACAGTATCGTGGCGACATCAATGGATTTCTGGTAAAGGACAGTCAGTTGTACTATCGCGGTATCTGCCCGAAATGCAGAGCTAAGATTATCAACGCAGACAAAGAATGTTCAGAGAAAAAGAAATCTGAACGCTACGCCAACTAGATATTTTCACCCTTGTGGTGAGAATTGAACGTATATTGACAACCAAGCATTTTGACCTATCAAGGTCTTGAGCTTAGACGAAAGACTTTTGAAGCCCAAAGCAGGCTATCCAAGGTTTTAAGTCTGACAAAGCACTAACAAAACAGAACGGCGATTCATCAGAATCGCCGTTCAGCCATTCTTTCACATTTTTATCTTCTAAGCATCTCAAAGGTAAATGGCTTTGATTCTCTTACTTTAACAAGCAAAATCTACTATAATCCGGCTCCTCATCACCGCCTTTTTTTTATAAGTACATAGATAATAACCGGCGCGCCGATAAGAGGCGTTACTGCGTTAAGCGGGAGAATGCCCGCATCTCCGGGAACATGACATAGTGCATTGCAGAGAAGAGCTACCACCGAGCCACACAAAATAGTCATGGGAAGCAAACTACGGTGGTCCTCACTACCGAGAAGAAGCCGGGCAATATGCGGCGTGGCCAGTCCTATAAAAGCCACCGGACCACAGAAAGCCGTTGTGACAGCCGTCAATAATCCTGTGAGCACAAGAAGGACATTGCGCATTCTGCGGGTATTGATGCCCATGCTTCTGGCATATTCCTCACCGAGCAGCAATGCATTGAGCGGTTTGATTAGGAACAGAGATATTATTATTCCCAGAAGTGTTGCAAAGGCAAACAAAGGCATTGACGACATCTGCACTCCTCCAAAGTCGCCCATACCCCATACGGCGTAGCTCTTCACCCCCTCCTCTGTGGAGAAGAAGTTTAGCAGTTCTATTGCCGAAGAAGAGACATAGCCGACCATAATGCCTATTATAAGCAGTACAACGCTGTTTCGGACTAATGTGGAAAAGAAAAATATCATTCCCGTAACCGCCATAGCTCCTACGAAAGCAGCTATGAGTACTGCGGCAAATCCCGTAACAGAGAACATCTCCGTCGACACACTTCCGCCAAGCCACAGCATGACCACCGCAACACCAAGGCCCGCACCACTGCTTATGCCGAAGACATCAGGACCCGCAAGGGGATTACGGAAGGTAGTCTGAAGCAACAGTCCCGTAACTGCTAAAGCTCCACCGGAGAGCATAGCCGTAAGAGCCTGTGGAAGACGTGTTTCTAGAATGATATACCGCCAGGTAGCATCACCGTTATCATTTGGAAAAAAAAGAATACCAACAACATCTTTTATCGGTATTCTCACAGAGCCAGACAAAAGGTTAACGACAAAGAGCCCCAGCACGGCTAAGACTAGAACAGCCATTATGAACGCACCTTCCAAAGCCTTTCCATGCATCGCTGGAAATCCATCGCTAAAACTTCCTTTTCGTCTATTTTCCTGTCTTGTCGTCATAAATGTTTATGTGTTGAGTCATTATGGAAGAGGACAAATTGCCAACCGAGGTTTTAACTTTTCTTCTATTCAATTATGTAAAAAACATATCTAACAATCGGGAAAAAATTTTATACATTTTCGTTGTAGCCCAATGCAAGTATGAGGATCATTCCCCCATATTACAAGAGTTTAAAAATGATGGTAGTATCGTAGTTTTCCTTGCCGCAGGTCCGGATGAAAAATCTGTATTAAGTCAGAAAGAAGCCAGTCAGGGCGCCAACTTACCTCCTCGAAATACGGCACCACATCAACAGGACAGCCATAAATCTCGCCAGTCCTATAAGGTTTTAAAGCCTCATAGCCGCTGTATTCGGCATGCAGTTTGTCGCGGGTCATAATGCCGTTATAGCTCATTATCCACACATCGGCATTACCCATCTTTTCAAGCACGGTCTCAAAGGGCAACGGCAGACTTCCAGTATGGCTGTCAGAACTGTAAGCGTAACGTCCGCCGGCATCCTTATACATCAGTCCCACGCTACTCTGTCCGCCGGGGACATACCACACGGAGCCCGTCTTACGGTCAGGCAGCACACTGAGAGTCTTCTTCGCTCTCCTGACCTTGACTTTCAGACTGTTATAGTTAGCCTCCACAACAGAGAAAAGGCTGTCGGCCTCTATCTCACGTCCTAGGAGCATGCCATAGAATTTCATCCACTCCGCACGTCCGAGAGGCCCCTGCTCCATATAGTCAGCACACTCTATGATAGGTATGTTTATCTCCTCCAGACGGCCATAGCCGCCACTGTTTTCAAAAGGAGACAGGAAGATGGCATCGGCCCTCATACTTATTATCTTCTCTACGTCAGGCTTCATGGAGTTGCCAACGTTGCAAATGGCATGCGCTGAGCCGGGGGCATTTGCCGGTGAGCCCGCAATCCGTTTCTGAATGTCAGGAATATGCATGTACTGCGGGTCTGCCACGCCGGCGATAGCATCACCGACATGCAGCATCTCGATAAGATTAGCATGGGCGGCTGTGAACACTACGGCACGCCGGATGGGCACATAGACGACTGTCCCTTCCGGGATATGTCCCGAAAGACGCGCTGAGTCCTTGTGATTGACCAATATATAGCGGTGAAGAGTCCGTCCGTCCTTCCATGGGTCGGCAAGTCTTACAACAGTATAGCCATTCCTCTTTTCTACACTTATATGTTTGGCATATCGGAATGTTGAGTCTTGGGACGACATGTTATCTGAACTTTTTCGTCCACAACCCGACCACAATACCACGGAAAAGAACAGCGCAAGATAAAGAATTCTATTCATTATTCATCAGTTTTCTGGAAAATCATCTGCAAAGTTACAAAAAACCGGCATTTCTTTTGCCCGTTACCATTAAAATTGTTAATTTTGACACCGTTTTATAGGGTTTTATTGCAACCAGATAATTACCCTGTTAACACCTATACCCATCACTCAACACCTAAATTCACAGCTATATGGAAGAAAGCCAAAGCCGACTAAGCAGTAAATTCTCGCTGAAGAAATTTATTGAGTTCGCTGTTATCGTAGTCATAACAGCAGTAATCTGGAACATACCGCAGGAGTCGTTCGGAATAGACGGACTCACGGTGATACAGCAGAGGGTCATAGCCATCTTCGTCTTCGCCACACTGTCATGGTTGACGGAGGCTATCCCGTCATGGGCCACGTCCCTTGTTATCATCACATCCATGTGTCTTACCATCAGCAACAACTCCCTATCCATGTTCAAAGGCGGAGGTGCCGCCATATCCGCCAATGGAACAGAGCTGGCCTTCACGAAAGGACTGAAGTTCACATCTGGCATCATCGGTGAGAACAAGATTATCATAGACCAGAAAGACGGTCAGCTGACCCTGAAAGGAAAAGACATAGCATTCAACATCGACTCTCTGCACAAAGGACAGACCATCGTCACAACCTACGTTACCGACAAGGAGGACAAGGCATACCTGACGATTTCAAATGCCAACATGAAGGAAGGCGAGAAGAACGACTCCCTGTCGGTCGTCAACTCCGTCGTAACAAAAGATGGAACGGTAACGTTCACCAATAAGGGCGGTCTCATCAACCTTAAGACCATTGCCATCAACGACGCTGGAAAGACAGTCCGCCACTGGGATTTCACCAACATCACCGACAAGGACCTCAAGAGTCTGCAGAGCGATGCCGCCATCTGGAGTGCGGCCAGCGACAAGAGCGGTGTTTATACCAACCGTACAACACTCAAAGGAGCCAACTTCGGTGCTGAGCTGAAATCGTCCGACATCATGGCCACCTTCGCCAACCCAATCATCATACTGTTCCTCGGTGGTTTCATTTTGGCTATCGCCGCCACAAAGTCAGGACTTGACGTCCTACTGGCCCGTTCGCTCATCAAACCATTCGGAAAGAAGAGCGAGAATGTGCTTCTCGGATTTCTTCTTATCACGGGAGTTTTCTCCATGTTCGTCAGCAATACGGCCACAGCAGCCATGATGCTCACATTCCTTACACCAGTCTTTGCTGCTCTGCCGGCGAACGGCAAAGGTCGCATAGCACTGACCATGAGCATACCTGTTGCCGCCAACCTCGGAGGTATGGCAACACCTATCGGCACGCCACCAAACGCAATAGCCCTCCAGGCTCTCAACGGGCCGGAGCTCCACATGGGCATCGGCTTCGGCCAATGGATGGCTTTCATGTTCCCATTGGTCATCGTGTTGCTGCTCATCAGCTGGTTCATTCTGAAAAAAGAGTTCCCTTTCTCGCAGAAGACAATAGAATTGAAGATTGAAGGCCACGTCCATCACGGATGGAGGATGTGGGTGGTATGCATCACATTTGCAGTAACCATCCTCATGTGGCTCTTCGACCGCGTGACAGGTGTCGACGCCAATACCGTAGCACTTATACCTATTGCGACATTCGCCATCACCGGTGTTATCACGGCCAAGGACCTGCAGCAGATAAACTGGAGCGTTATCTGGATGGTTGCCGGAGGCTTTGCCTTGGGACTGGGCATGAATGGCTCTGGTCTAGCCACGGCAGCCATCGCCAGCATTCCTTTCGGAAGCTGGAGTCCAATGGTTATCTTGATTATCTCTGGACTTATCTGTTATTTCCTGTCCAACTTCATATCCAACACTGCCACCGCGGCACTGCTTGTACCTATCTTGGCCGTTGTCTGCAACGGAATGGGCGACAGTCTTAACGCCATCGGCGGCACGTCGACCATTCTCATGGGAATAGCGCTGTCGGCTTCCGCTGCCATGTGTCTGCCTATCTCCACACCTCCTAATGCCATTGCCTACTCCACAGGGCTCATAGACCAGAAGAGCATGCTGAAGATAGGTATCATTACAGGTGTCCTGACCATGGTTCTCGGTTACACCGTCCTCTACTGCGTAGGAAAGATGCATTTCCTCGGATAAACACTTATCGTCCCAGTCAGGCCCAATAACCGGGCCTGGCCACGGACAATATGCGTTGGATTAAAGAAATAACGTTAATTGATGTGAAACGTGCAATAAACGCACAAGTACATACGTTGGTAATAAGGACAATAGGTTTTATAATAAAGAAGCACATGAAAAAGGTTCTATTCATTACAATCTCCGCAGCAGTCATAGCACTGACCAGTTGCGAAAACAAGACAACCGCCGGTGGAGATGCTGATTCGACAGCTAAGGACACCACAGCACTGGTTGCTGACACGACAGACTCCGTCGCTGCATTAGCCAAAGGTGGCGACGCAAAGGCCGCACCGGCAACGGCAGCAGCCCTGACAAAGGAGATACAGGAAAAGATTACTGCCAAGGACGCCAAAGGATTGACGACACTCCTGATGAATGCCAAGGCGAAGATAGCCCAGCTGGCAAAGGAAGACCCTGCCGCTGCAAAGGCCTATGTCTCACAACTTCAGCAGTATGTGAGCCAGCATGCAGCAGAGCTTAAGACGATCGTTGCAGGTAATGCCACCATCACACAGGCTATCGACGAGGTGAAGAGCCTCAACCCAGAGAAAGTTGTCAACGCCGTAGCGAACGCTACTGAGGCAGACGCGAAGAACATTGCCACGAGTGCTGCTGAGACGGCTAAGAGCAAGGCCGAGAATGCCGTAAACAACAAGGTCAATGAGGCTACGACAAAAGCCAACGAAGCAAAGAACGCTGCTGAAGCAAAGGCCAGCAAAGCCGTAACCAAAGCACAGACTAAGGCCAACGACGCTATAAACAAGACACAGAAGAAAGCCAACGATGCCGTCAACAAGGCTACTGATAAGGCTCTTAAAGGTCTGGGGCTCTAACACTTGATGAAGATAATCCGCAAAATCATAAGTTACTTTATATGGACCGTAGTGGCGATTTATTTCGCCATTACGGTCTTTCTTCATATTCCTGCCTTCCAAAGTCTTATCGGCTCAGAGGTGGCTTCAGCCCTTGCCACCAAGCTGGGTACTAAGGTAGAGGTGGGCCGTGTGGACCTGGGCTTTCTGAACCGTATTATCATTGATGATGTCCATATCTACGACCAGAAAAACAAGCCCATGCTTCAGGCCACAAGACTTTCCGCAAAGGTGGACATCCTGCCGCTTTTCAAAGGAAAAATCTCTGTATCGTCGGCCCAGCTTTTCGGTATCGACGCACGCCTCTACCGTATATCACCAAACACTCCACCAAATTTCCAGTTTGTTCTCGACTCACTGAAGTCGAAGAACACATCATCCCACACTCCATTAGACCTACGTATCAACTCGCTTGTCATAAGAAACGGAAAAGCGAGATGGGACGACTATATTCCCCGCAAGGGAGACGGCCTCGACATCAATCACCTCAGCGTCAGCGATATAAGTGCTCATATCCTCCTTCACCATATAACAGATAATAGTCTTGATGTCGCCATAAAACGTTTCTCTCTAAAAGAAGCGTCAGGACTTGACCTGAGACAACTTTCTTTTAAGGCAAAGGCCGACAAACATCAGACCACAGTGGAGGACTTCACCATTGATCTTCCATCATCACATATATTCTTTCCCGCCATTCGCGCAGCATACAAATTCGACAAGAATGGCCTCAAAAGGCGTTCTCTACAATATTCTATAAAACTGTCGAAAAGTTTTGTGGCACCCACAGACCTTGCCTTCATCGAACCAACATTGAAAACGTTCCACAACCGCGTGCGTCTGAACGCTGATATAAATGGAACAGGTAACAGTGTGAAGGTCAACGATATCGACATTGAAGCCGACGACCAAAGCATCATAATCCGTGGAAACGGTGAAGCCGACAACATCAACGGCACCCCTAGGTGGACTTTCCGCACGCAGCCGCTAAGGACCAGTGCCGACGGTATACAGTTTATTGCCAGAAACCTTCGGAAGCACAAGATAGAAATACCAGAACCCATAATCCGCCTTGGCAACATCTATTTCAGAGGCACAGCCTTCGGACAAGGCAAACACATTACAACAAAAGGCGACATCAGAACAGATGCCGGCAATGTGTCGCTGGACGCAAAATACGACAACGGACATTTCGAAGGATTTGTCAAAACGTCTGGGTTCCAGCTCGGGCATATCCTCAACAACAAAGACTTCGGACTTGTCATCGCAGATGTTACAGCGAAGGGGTACCTCCCTAACCCATTCCGTCTTGACAGGCTTGATGTAGCTGCCAATGGTACTGTCGCCCGCTTCGACTACCGTGGTTATGCGTATAGGAACGTCAGCGTCGATGGCACATTCCGCAATACCACTTTTACTGGCAAAGCTTCCATCGATGACCCTAACGGCAAGGCACACGTAGAAGGCACAATAAACAAGAACAAGGTGCTTGCAAGCCTTGAAGCCAACAGTTTCAACCCATATCGTCTGAAACTTACGGACGCTCTCGGCAACAGGGCTTTTTCCCTTAAAGCCAAGGCCAACCTCGCCGGTACCGACCTCGACCACCTCAACGGCAGTGTGGATGTCAGTGACTTCTCAGCCATTGGCGAGGGCAAGAACTATACTGTAAAGATGCTGCATGCCAAGGTAAGCAACAACCACCGGTTGCGTTCCGCCGACGTGGAGAGCGACTTCGGCGAGTTACATATCAGCGGAGTCTATGACTACCAAACGTTGCCAGGAAGCATCATAAGCATTGCGGGCCATCACATGCCCAGTCTCTTTGCCTCTGCGAGCCATGCACAGGGCAATGCCTTCACCATCCACGGCCGCATGGTAAGTGCTGAACTGCTCAGAAAGTTCTTCGGCATTCCACTGCATGTAAACGGTCCGATAGATATAAACGGAACGGTTAACGATAAGGCGCATGCCATTGACTTACGCCTCAACGCGCCCGACATCACCTATTCAGGTAATCATATCAAGGACATACATCTTGCCTTGGAAACATCAAATAGCGGTCAAGGCAATTATTCAGGAACATCAGCATTGAATGTCAACCTGTCCGGAGCAAGAATATCCGATAGTGGAACTCCTCTCTCCATAGGTTTGAGAGCATCGGCTATCAATGACGACATCCGTTTGACAGGCAATTGGGATATAAATGGAATAACACACAATCACGGCACGCTGAATGCCAACGCTCATCTGTTCCGCGATGCTGCCAGAGGATTAGGCGTAAGCGTCGACATTCTACCCTCGGAGGAGGTCTTCGACACCATTGCTGTGGCTGTTCAGCCATCACATCTCACTTATCAGCATAATCTTCTCGACATAGACCATTTCGAGGTCTCCAACGGCAGTCAGCATGTGGTTATCAACGGACAGACCACAGGCAGTGAACAAGATTCTCTTCTCGTCGACTTCAAGAACATAAACCTCGGATATGTCCTCGACCTCGTCGACTTCCATTCCGTTGAATTCACCGGTAACGTTACCGGCAAGGGTTATGTGAAGTCGTTCTTCAAAAATCCTCAGGCTTATGCGGTCCTCGATGTCGATGATTTCCGTTTTCAGGGCGGTGAGTTTGGTGTCCTGCATGCCAAGGCTACATACGACAACAATGAAAAGAAGATAAGCTTCACGTCTGTTGCCGACGACGGGCCGGACTGCTATACCAACGTCAACGGCTATGTGTCGATAAAGGACCACTACCTCAATATTCCGATGGTATGCCACGGCACGAAGATGCAGTTCCTCGAAGGCTTCGCAGGAGCCGTTATGGACAATGTAAAAGCTACAGGTGTCGGCAATGTCCGTCTCTTTGGCGACCTGTCATATCCTAATATGGAAGGCGATGTCGTCTGCAATGGCGACATAGACATCAAGCAGACCAAGACGACATATACGATGCACAATGCACCGGTACATATCATCCCCGACCACCTGATATTCAAAAACGACACTATTTACGACAGGAACGACAACATCGGAATAGTAAACGGTTCGTTGGACCATGACAATTTCAAGGACTTCAAGTACAATATCCATGTCAGTGCCGACAACCTCCTCTGCCTGAACCGTCCTGACTTTGACGACAACACCTTTCGTGGTGTCATCTATGCCGTTGGAAAGTGCGACATCAAGGGCAAGAGCGGTGAGACGACCATCAACGCCAACCTCACACCTGTCGGCGATTCATACATGGAATACAATGCAGGATACTCCGGGACGCCCGACGACAACTCGTTCATACACTGGCATGATGCTACAGCATACAGTAATATCATTCACACCGCTGGCACATCTACATATGACAGAAATGACTCACTCGTCACAGAGAAGGACGGTAAGCCCGTCAACGGGACTGCTATTACAGACACAACGAATAATAGCAGAAACATGACGACAAATGCCGGCGATGGAGGACTACTACTCGATTTCCCCGATATTCCCGGTGATTTCACCATGAACATAATTGTCAACACCACACCTGACTTCACCCTACGTGTACTTATGGACCCGACGACCGGTGACCACATGGACTTCCACGGCAATGGTGTCATACGTTCTACATATTATAATAAGGGTGCATTCCAGATGTTCGGCAACTACGATGTGGAATATGGCAACTACACCATGACGATACAGAACCTGGTGAAGAAAGTGTTCACATTCCAACCCGGCTCGTCGATAACCTTCGGTGGAAATCCATTCGACGCACGTCTGAACCTTAAAGCGCAGTATACCGTCAATGGTGTAAGTCTGTCGGACCTTCAGATGGGACGCAGCTTCACTTCGTCAAACATACGTGTGAACTGCCTTATGAATATCGCAGGAACGCCATTGAAGCCAACGATAACCTTTGGCATTGACCTGCCGACGCTGTCTTCCGACGCCCAGCAGATGGTGCGCTCCGTCATGAATTCAGAAGAGGACATGAATCAGCAGGTGCTGTATCTCCTTGCCGTCGGACGTTTCTACGACCCGGGCACCAACAATGCGGAGGTTGAAAGCAACCAATCACAGAACCGCACATCGCTGGCTATGCAGAGTGTTCTGTCAGGTGCTCTCTCCCAGCAGCTCAGCAACATCATGTCGACAGTATTGCACAACACTAACTGGAATATCGGTGCTAACATATCTACGGGAGAGGAAGGATGGAGCGACGCGGAATATGAAGGACTACTCTCGGGGCACATGCTCAACAACCGGCTGTTCTTCCAAGGACAGTTCGGTTACCGAGACAAGGTAACGACAAACAACTCATCGTTCATCGGCGACTTCGACCTCCGCTATCTCCTCACACCAAACGGGAACATAGCTGTCCGCGTCTATAACCAGACCAATGACCGCTACTTCACGCGCAACTCTCTCACCACGCAAGGTCTGGGATTTGTCTTCAAGAAAGACTTCAGCAGTATCGGGGATCTGTTCCGAAGAAGCAGCTATCTCAAGAAGAGCAAAAAGAAAAACAAGAAAAAGAGTTCAAAGAAATAATATCAGCGACCTGCTTTCCAATAATGTATATCCGGTAACTAAATATGCCACAAGATAAAAGCTATCCTTTTACATCCCCAAACCACAAGTTTAGCAATGTAAAAGGATAGCTTTTTATTATATAGAAGGACAGCTATTGTAATTTATATCGACAAATATTGCATCGTACGTGGCAATACCTGATATTAGGAAAGGAGAGCCTGTCCGGGGAAGACATATTACCAGCTTTCCTTCCTAAGCCATTTCTTTCTTATCCAATGGGCTTATTTTCATCTACAACAGTCTGTCAATCCGGATAATTAAGATTTTCTTCCGTTATATTATCAAGCACCTCCGTAAGGAACTTTCTCGCTTCCCACTTTGCCATCGGCAGGTCATGGAGCAACCAGTTTCCACAATCTCGTGGAGCAGCGCCAGGTATCTCACCCTCATAATCGGATATGAAACGGAATGTGTTGCGCATCAGTTCAATGATATCCTTCGACTCCAGGTCGCCACGGAGAAGGAGATAGTTTCCGGTAAGGCATCCCATCGGTCCCCAGTATATCACCCTATCCTTCCATTCCGGGTCATTTCGCAGATAAGTAGCCGCCAGGTGCTCTATAGTATGCAGCGCGCCAACATGGACGACGGGCTCACGGTTAGGCTCTTTCATGCGAACATCGAATGTTGTAACTACCTCTCCGCCTACTTCATCTTTACGGCTAACATAGATTCCACGGAGAAGTTTCTCATGATTAATCTTAAATGACGGTATCTTGTTCATATCTAAAACATTTGTTCTTATAATAATTCCACAAAATTCTTCGTTACCTCAAAGCTGTCCTGAGCCACTCTGTCCCAAAAGTCAAAATACTGACTGGCCTTGGTGTCCTTCAACGGCACGTCGCTTATAACCCGGAACGAGAGGAACGGCACGTTATATCTAAAGCAGGTCTGGGCTATCGAGCAGCTCTCCATATCCACCGCCTCGGCATCAGGGAAGTGTTCCAGTATCGACCTCATCTTATCCTTAGAGTCGACGAACCACTCCCCGGAGACGGTAAGGCCGTCGACTATATTCATCTGCGAGCCGTCGGTATTAAGCGTCAGGGCCTTTTCCACCAGTTCCTCGGGCGCCTTGAACCTCGCTGGCATGCCAAGTATCTGACCATACTCGCAGTTGTCACCACAGTATGCGTCATGGTAAGCGCACTCTCGAGCCACAACGACATCCATGACGTTTAGGTTTTTGTCAGCACCACCGGCACATCCGCTGGATATTATAAGGTCCGGGCGATGCTCACGTATCATTTCTACCGTTCCAATCGCTGAATTCACCTTACCGATGCCACACTTTTGCAGGACAATATCTTTTCGTCCGCTGAACACCTTCTCCAGCTGGGCATACTCCTTGTCCATGGCTACTATTATTCCTATCTTCATATTAAAAGGCAATTGAGATTACTGTAAAAGAATTAAATCTGGTTTATGTCAACGTATCCGTGCATGACTGCATAGATAGTAAGTGCAGATACACTCTTGAAACCAAGTTTATCGGTTATATTCTTTCTATGGGTGATAACTGTAGAAAGACCGATATTCAGTTCATCGGCGATTTCCTTGTTTATATATCCTCTGACGACAAGGCAGAGCACCTGTATCTCTCGGTTGCTGAGTATTCTGCTTTGAAGGACGGCTGGCATCGGCGGCAAGTTACGTCCACCGCTGTGGCCCATCTGCATTACCATGAGCACTTGCTTCACCAGAGCTTCCTCCGACTGATTGACACAGAAACTGTGGAAGCCAGACAACTGACTGTTAGGATCGCTGGATGGTGTCATAACCAGGGTACGGTGCACATTCTGTTGAAAGAAGTCGAGATGCCCCAGAACAATACTCTGTGCCACAAAGAAATGGACGAAGTTATCCGGCCCTGCAGCCTCAAAGGCCTCAAAGCTCCCGAAGTCGTGGACATCCATTATCGGAACCACGTTCTCCAGAATCTGTTTCAGTCCGAGAACTGTAAGCATATTGCTGTCTATGACCGCCATCTTTGGGCGCCGCAGCGGTCCTCGCCTCATTGAATCCATCAGAAAAATAATAATGTCTTTGTATAATATAATTGGACGGAACGCTCCGCCCGTGGTTTTCTCTTATCTATAGCCGAACGCTACTGATGTCTACAAGGTTGTTGACAATAGCGTAGATGGTGAGTCCGGCCGGAGAATGTATCTGTAACTTCTTGGCTATATTCCGCCGATGAGTGATGACTGTATTGATGGAGATGTAAAGGCTATCAGCAATCTCTTTGTTGGTCATGCCCTGAACGACACATACAATAACGTCCTTCTCTCGTTTGCTGAGTGCTTCACCAGCATCAGGGTTCTTGTTAATCATACTGCTTATCTTCAAGGACACGTCCGACTGCTGGCTCTTCATCTCATAATGGCGTATGACTGGAATGAAAATCTCATCCTCCACACTAGCGTGCTGAGCAAGAAAAGACTCACAGTTGTAAAGATCATAAAGGGCAGCCATGAGCTGATTGTTGCGGTGAACGTCTGAAGGGAGGTATTTGATGATGATACTCTTCAGCTCACCAAGCTTTTTGTCGGTCTGCCCATGGTGGTGAGAGTAGGTGTCAATGTCGTATTCCGTGCTTTTTACACCTTCAAGAAGTTTCTCGACATACGGGAAGACGGTCTTCTCCTCATATTTCATGTGGTTCTGTATGGACCGCGCATACTCATCATAGAGCTTTATAATCAGCCGCGCCAGATTGTCGTTCTCATTCAGGGCATCAACAAGTTCCTTGCGGATAAATGGCAGTTCAAAATCGAGGAAATACTGATGGCTGGCCTTAAGATACTGCATCAGAGTAGGAACGGAAAGGCGTTCGGCATCATCAAACTCCTTATAACCATTAATCGAGAAGTTGACAACGGCAAGAAACGTATAAACGTCGACCTGCTGCTCATCACAAACCTCACAAACGGTCTTGTCTCCGAAGCCGAGGTTTATGCCGAAACTTCCAAGTATTTGAAGTAAGTCGTAATTGTCGCGGATAAGAGATATCATCTTGTCGTCCGCCTCGTACATCTTCTGATTCTTCATTACCTTATTCGTTCTTCAATCAAAATGCAAAGTTAATCAAAATATCAGAATTACTGAAATTTAGTAAATAAATAACTTTCATTGAATACGAAAATACCAAGTTTTGAGGATACGACAAAAAGATACCCTTCCTATTATTCCGGGTAAGCATTAATATCAGATTTCATCCATCGGGAACACATGGCGACAAACAGCAATATCAATCCGGGGAACAGCCATTTGAAAACATAAAAGCCATTCCCCGGAAAGATATTTCTCTACATCATTCGTTCCATAGGCGTATATGGGAGGTCCCAGACTTTCGCGACAGCCTCAAAGGTTACCTTCCCATCTATCATGTTTACACCTTTCGCCAAAGCCATATCTTCTGCAACAGCAGCCTTCCATCCTTTATCGGCAAGAGCCACCGCATAAGGAAGTGTAGCGTTGGTAAGAGCCGTGGTAGACGTGTTGGGAACAGCTCCTGGAATATTTGCGACAGCATAATGAAGGATACCATCTACTGTGTACACTGGGTCGGAGTGTGTCGTAGGATGCGAGGTTTCAAAGCATCCGCCCTGGTCAATGGCCACGTCAACCATCACCGTTCCCGGTTCCATCTCTTTCAGCATATCCCTGGTAATCAATTTCGGTGTGGCATCACCAGGAACAAGGACAGAGCCAATAATAATATCCACATCATGAAGTTCCTGACGTATATTATGCTCTGAGGAATAAAGTGTATGTACATTCGCCGGGAGCTCTGCCTGAAGGTTACGCAAACGTGGTAGTGAGATATCGGTAATAATGACATCGGCACCCATTCCGGCTGCAATTCGAGCGGCAGCCTCTCCCACCGTTCCTCCGCCCAGTACAAGGACCTTGGCCGGTCTAACCCCGGGTACTCCCGACATAAGTTTACCCTTACCGCCCTTTGTCTTCTGCATATAGTAAGCTCCGTTCAAAGCGGCCATACGTCCTGCCACCTCGCTCATTGGGGCGAGCAACGGCAAGCTGCGGTCAGCTTTCTGCACCGTCTCATATGCTATGCAGACAGCTCTGCTCTTCATCATAGCCTTTGTCAGCGGTAAGTCACTTGCGAAATGAAAGTATGTAAATACCACCTGTCCCTTCCTTATCAACGGATATTCAGGCTCAATAGGTTCCTTCACCTTTACAATCATATCGCTTTGGGCATAAACCATCTCTATGGAAGGACGGATAATGGCACCGACCTTTTCGTATTCCTCATCAGAGAAGCCGCTGCCTTCTCCAGCACTTTCCTGTACCAAGACTGTATGCCCATGGTTAATAAGTTCTCTAACGCCTGCCGGGGTCATACCGACACGATTCTCATTGTTCTTAATCTCTTTTGGAATTCCCACTTTCATAGCATTTAAGTTTTTAATTGTTATTAGTTTTGTAAAACGTTTCAAAATTACAAAATAAAATTATCTCCACAAATATTTTTCAAAGTTTTTTTTCACGGCAATAAGTTTCTAGGTATCAAGCTTTAAACCTATTCGCTTGTCTTATCTTTTTTTCTTCCAAAGTTGAAGCCGACATAGAAGTTCAGATTACCGAAGATATTGTTTATCGAGAAATTCGTCTTTGTATAGTTGAATGCGTTGAGCGTGGAGCTCATGCCGAAATACCACTTGGAATTGTTATAGACAAAGGCAAAGCGGCCAACGCCATCCAACCCGATGTTATGAAAAGAGAAGCCTTTTCTCATCTCCAGAGTCTCATCCGACGCACCAAAAGAATGCTTATAAGCGATAGCCGCCGACAACGAGGCCGACAGCAGACAGTTGCGTGCAAAGACCCAGTTATAGGCATACCCCCCGGAAAGCGACACATCAAGGTACTTTATTCTCATTCCCTTATAGTTGGCATCTTCAGGAGCCATCACAATATCCTTCCCCACCCTTTCGTCAACGAGCTGCTGCAGCCTGGTCCAGTCGGCGGAAAGTTTATGGACGGTATAGGCGAAGCCTGCCAACGGAGAACCGGCACTACGCCGCTGGACAGTGCTCTGACTGAAGGCCGCAGGATAGGACATCTTATGGTGATTGAAGATATAATAGATATTGAAGCCCTTGACACTGGAATGAAAACCGTTGAAACTTGCGCCCCGCATTTTACTGACATCAGCATCGCCAATTTTCATATCCTTTATCTTGTAGTCATCTCCCGACTTCCTGTAATAAAGGTCTATACCGAACAAGTTTGTATAAAGGCTCACATCCAATTCCTGCCGCTGGCCATCATCATGTGAGAAATCGAGATGGTTGATGTCGACGGTATATCCGAGGAATATCCATCGCCAGCCAAAATACGGACCCAGCTTATAGCTCCATTTTGGCTGCAGTACAACGGAATAATTATTGTTGTCGCTCAGATGATAGACTTCAAACGTATTAGTGTTCTGTATCATCGCCGCATAGTTATAATGCTGAGGCTCAATGTATGAGGAATCAATCCGGCAGAACCTTTCGAAGAAATTTATGAACCCGTGCCTTATCCTTTTGCCTAAAGGATCATCACTGAAGTCATAGCCTTTGACAGGTTTACCATCGGAACAGTTGCACTTAGCAATGGAATCTATCTCCTCAGCACTGTAGAAGGTATAGTCAGAGACGATAGTATCCGCAGCAGTCATTTGGAATTCCTGCCAGCCATACGAGACCTCTACAGCACTAATCTTCAGCGCCGATAGCATTACTACAGCAGATACATATAACCTCTTAAAGCTCAAGTCTATACTGAAATTATTTTAGCTTATATCTTTCCAAGAATGCGGTCCATCACCCAGTTGGTAGGCGTGGCACTGACACTCGTCGTAGTACAGTTGCCTATGCCCTGTAAGGTCTCCACGACACTCTTGATGATGGGCAACTGAACATAAGGGGGATTGTCGACTGTAATCTCATGGACACCGTCGCTCAGATACAGATGAATGGGCTGATAGTTGAACACTGAGAAGCTCACCTTTCCTTTGTCGCCGACAACCTCTATGCGGTCTTCCTTGGCACTCTCATGGGCAACGAAGCACCAGCTGCCACACCCGTTAAGTCCACTCTCAAATTCAAATACGGCATTGACCGTGTCTTCCACATCATAGAGTCCTCCACGATTCGTGCAATAGCCGTGAGCACGGGTGATAACGCCGAAGAAGTCTTGGAGCAGGTCTATCTGGTGTGGAGCAAGGTCATAGAAATAACCGCCACCGGAGATGTTCGCCTGAAGACGCCACGGCAGTTCCGAGCCACGGCGATAGTCGAGGTCGCGGGGAGGACATGCAAAGCGGAGCTCCACGGTAAGCACCTTTCCTATGATGCCTTCATTGATGATGCTCTTCACACGACGGAAATACGGGAGATAGCGTCTATAGTAAGCTACAAAGCACGGCACACCCGTCTGCTCGCTGACGCGGTTTATACGGACACAGTCCTCATAGCTGGCCGCAAGGGGTTTCTCAACATAAACCGGTTTGCCGGCACGCATGGCCATGATAGCATACGTGGCATGAGCCACTGGTGGTGTGGCAATGTAAACGGCATCGACATCCGGATCATCGATAAGTGCCTGTGCATCGGTATACCAATGCGGAATGTGGTGGTTAACAGCATAGGTACGTGCTTTCAGTTCGTGGCGGCTCATTACCGCAACAACTCTTGAGCCTTCTATCTCGTTGAATGCAGGACCGGACTTTTTCTCCGTCACCTCACCGCATCCTATAAAACCCCATCTTATTTCTCTCATATTTCTTTACTTTATTCTGCAAAGATAGTACAAACCGAAGACAATACAAAATAAAGAAACCAAAAGTTTGATTATTTTGTATTGTTGAGGTGCAGCCTATCTTTATAAAGATACTCCGTGACTCGAGGCACGCTATTAGTAACCCATGACTAAGCGAGCGGAGCGAACGCTGTCTGGGGAGTGAAAGAAAGAAGATGAACCACTTAGAGACTTGGAGAGGTTCAGACACGTAGTGTGGATATTTTTCATGCAGTTTTTCTCGTAAGTGCTGATCACATACCGTGGATAGGCAACTCGATTGAAAATAGATGCGCACTGCGTGCTAGTGTACCTCCGAGGCTGTTAGCATGAAGATAAAACCATAAAAGTTCGATGTCTTGTTTCCAACGACTGCATGGCGGGAATTATGTATCTATATTCCGATTGAATGCGGATTTTATGCGTTCAACTTAACAGCTGTAGCTTGAATTCCTATTACAAAATGTTGTCCAGATAACTTAGTAATCTAGAAGTTATAAACATTAAAAAGACAGAAAAATGACAGTGATTTGACGGCAAAAATCGGATTGATTTGCAAAAGCATATGTTTTACAAGGTAAAAGCATATGTTTTACCTCGTAAAACTACTACACTTACAACGCAAGTAAGCCTTACTTTTAACGCAAAAATAGTCCATTTTCGAACCAACAAAATTACGCTCTTGATAAAGTATTGATAGTCAACACAATACAAAACGGTTGATTTTCGCGTATTTGACACCGTTATTGGTCTTCGTTCAGAATAATCGAAAACTGAAGGGGTAAAATTATCATATTATTTTACATAAGGCAAATAAGCAACAAGATTCAGTCGTATACATAATTTTACATGGTGTTTCATTCCTTGTACCCGCTTTCTAGCTAAGAACGAGATTAGTGTCTCAGAAGTGCACACTATCTGTACATCCCATACTAGCGGAACAAAGCGAGTTCCGTCTTAAATCAAGCGATATTTGAGCAGGTACAGAGGAGGACAAAAATAAAAATTTGAAACTTTTAAGGCTCCTTTTTTTGTTTTCTCTTCTGTTTACACTATCTTTGCAATATGATATCAAAGAACAAGATAAAGCTTATCCGTTCTCTGGAGACACGGAAAGGACGTGAGAAAGCCGGACTCTTCATTGCCGAGGGTCCAAAGGTTGTAGGCGACCTGCAGACTGCCGGCTTTCATGCCGAGATGATTATCGACGACGAAGCCGACGTCAGACTGGTGACCCAGCTACAACATCCGCAAGGTATCGTCGGTATCTTCCATATGCCAGAGATGTATGAAAGCACCGCCCCCGATACATCCAAGTTGTCCTTGGCCCTCGACGGAGTTCAAGACCCTGGAAATGTAGGTACTATCATCAGAATAGCCGATTGGTTTGGAATAGAAGAAATCTACTGTTCACGTCAGACAGCCGACTGCTGGAGTCCGAAGGTCGTACAGGCCACCATGGGCAGCATAGCCAGAGTGAAGGTCCATTACACCGACTTAGAGGCTCTCACGGACTCCCTTCCCGATAACTTCCCCGTCTATGGAACACTCCTGGAGGGGAAGGATATATACCAGTCGGAGCTTTCCGGCAAAGGACTGATTGTCATGGGCAATGAAGGAAACGGCATCACGGAGGCTATGCGCAGGAGGATAACCAAGCCGCTGCTCATACCCAACTACCCGAGAGGAAGAGAGACTGCTGACTCTCTGAATGTCGCCATAGCCACCGCAATAACATGTGCGGAGTTCAGACGAAGGATGGCATAACACTCAATATTACAATCCGTTACCACATTCCTCCTTTATTTTTACTTAAACGATTATGGAACAAATATATAAGTATAGAAGTTTCTCAGCAAGCATAGCCTCAGGTTACAAGCTCTTCCGCGCAAACCTAAGGACAATACTCTATAAGTCATGGATAGAGGCCGTATCATTCGCCATACTGTTCGGGCTGACTCTCGTCATGGCAGCATTAGAACTGAAGGCAGGTTTTGTCTGTGCAGCATTAGCTCTACTCGTCTCAACAGTCTTCTGGAACGGACGTCTTTTCCAGCTCATTGACGGAGGCACACCTAAGGACAAACTGTGGCGCGCGGCACGTGCCGTGGTCATCGGCATACTGTTCACGCTGTTACCCCTTATCGGTATTCCCCTCTTAAACGTTATAATGGAAATTATGCTTGAGGAACATCCGAAGGTGGGCAGGGCTTTGAAGACCGGCTTCAAGCACTGGGGCTATCTGTTTCTGACACTACTGATGAGCGGACTGATTATGATGGCCTTGTCGCTGGTTTTGGCAATACCACTTTACATCTGTATCTATGGCATCATCAGCAACCATCTCGGCATGTTGGCCGGAGACCCGTCAGGGTTGCCAGCCTCATTCCCCGTCATTCTGTTCTTCGTAGGCATGCTGACAGCATTCATCTTCCTCTTCGCCCAACTTTGGCAGACCTATGCCTTCGCCTACGCCCATGGAGCCATCCTTTCCCGTGAGGAATACCGCGCCAAGGAGAAGGAGGAAGAGAAGGCCGAGGATGCCGCCAAGGAAGACAATGTTGAGAATTGAAACAGATAGAAACTATCGAGCCTTGAATATATAATCACACGTTAGTAACATTTATAAATACATGAAGAAGCAGAAAGTATTATTCATCGACAGAGACGGCACGCTCATAGAAGAGCCCGAAGACGAACAGATAGACTCTTTCGAGAAACTGAAATTCGTTCCGGGAGTATTCAAGAACCTCGGATTTATCCGCAGCAAACTAGACTTCAAGTTCGTCATGGTGAGCAACCAGGACGGATTAGGCACTGAGTCATTCCCGGAAGAGACATTCTGGCCGGTGCATAATTTCATACTGCAAACACTTGAGGGAGAAGGCATAACCTTCGACGACCAGCTCATAGACCGTCACTTCCCTGAGGACAACTCACCAATGCGCAAGCCCGGCACCGGGATGCTGGAAGCGGAATATCTGGGAAATGAGAACTACGACCTTGCCGGCAGCTTTGTCATCGGCGACCGTGACAGCGATGCAGAACTGGCGCGCAACATCGGTTGCAAGTCGCTGATACTCGGACACGACGGAATGACATGGGACAAGATAGCAGAACTGCTCTTCGCCGGTGAACGCATAGCAGAGGTTCGCAGGACCACAAAGGAAACAGACATATACATTCGGCTCAACCTTGACGGAACGGGTAAGTGCGACATCTCTACCGGTCTCGGGTTCTTCGACCACATGCTGGAGCAGATAGGGAAACATGGGATGATGGACCTCACCATCCACACCAAGGGCGACCTGTACGTCGACGAGCATCACACCATCGAGGACACCGCGATAGCACTCGGAGAATGTATATCCAAAGCCCTTGGCGACAAGCGAGGCATAGAGCGTTATGGTTTCTGCCTGCCCATGGACGACTGTCTGTGTCAGGTCGCTCTTGACTTTGGAGGACGGCCATGGCTGGTCTGGGACGCTGAATTCCACAGGGAGAAGATTGGAGAGATGCCAACGGAAATGTTCCTGCATTTCTTCAAGAGCCTTAGCGACTCGGCAAAGATGAACCTTAACATCAAAGCGGAGGGCACCAACGAACATCATAAGATAGAAGGCATCTTCAAGGCACTGGCCCGCTCACTGAAGATGGCCGTCCGCCGAGATATATATCATTATGAGTTGCCATCAACCAAGGGTATGCTGTAAATAAATAAATGAGTAATATATTTGGCATTCTTCTTACAATTTATTAATTTTGCAGTCGAAACATTAAACGAATTCAACAAAAGAGCATAGAATGTTAAGGATAGCAGTACAATCAAAAGGCCGTCTTTTCGATGACACCATGAATCTTCTGTCAGAAGCCGACATAAAGATTCCATCAAGTAAAAGGACATTGCTTGTTCAGTCAACAAACTTTCCAATCGAGGTACTGTACCTCCGCGACGACGATATACCGCAGACTGTTGCCAGTGGAGTTGCCGATATAGGTATAGTAGGTGAGAATGAGTTTGTAGAGCGCAATGAGAACGCACAGATAATCTCCCGACTGGGCTTCAGCAAATGTCGCCTGAGCCTTGCTATCCCAAAGGCTATCGACTACAAGGGATTGGAATGGTTCAACGGTAAGAAGATAGCGACCTCCTACCCAAGCATTCTACGCAGGTTTATGAACGCCAAAGGCATCAAGGCCGACATCCATGTCATCACCGGCTCTGTGGAGATTAGCCCGGGCATAGGTCTTGCAGATGGCATCTTTGATATCGTATCCTCAGGTTCAACCCTCATCAGCAACAATCTCCGGGAAGTGGAAGTCGTGATGAAGAGTGAGGCTCTGCTCATCGGCAACTGGAATATGGACGAGGACAAGCATGCTGTTCTGAACGAGATGTTGTTCCGTTTTGAGGCAGTACGTTCTGCACAGGACAAGAAATATGTCATGATGAATGCACCGAAAGACAAGGTGGACGCCATCACAGAGGTTCTACCAGGCATCAAGAGCCCCACGATTATACCATTGGCTGACCCGGCATGGTGCTCTATCCATACAGTCCTTGACGAGAAGCGTTTCTGGGAGATTATCAATAAGTTGAAAGAACTTGGTGCCCAGGGTATTCTGGTAACGCCAATCGAGAAGATGATACTTTGATTATAGAATATGAACATTATAAAATATCCTGAAAGAAATTCTTGGAGTGACATCGTCAGGCGTCCTCATATTGACGTCAGCCAGCTTAACGCCACCGTCAGTGGTGTGCTGAATGATGTCCGTGAGAACGGTGATGCGGCAGTAAAGAAATACGAGGAGAAATTCGACCATGTAAGCCTCACCTCTCTGGAGGTTTCAGACGAGGAAAAGGCAGAGGCAAGGGGGAAGGTATCCAAAGACCTGTATGACGCGCTTGTACTGGCTCACGACAACATTGCCAAGTTCCACGAATCACAGAAGTTTACGGGACATAAGGTCATCACTGCCAATGGTGTTACCTGCTGGCAGAAAAGTGTGCCTATCCAAAAGGTCGGACTATACATCCCCGGAGGGACGGCACCTCTGTTCTCCACCGTTCTGATGCTTGCCACCCCGGCGAAGATTGCCGGATGTCCGGAGATTGTGCTCTGCTCACCTCCAGGACGCGACGGGAAGCTCAACCCAGCAATTCTCGTCGCCGCGGAGATAGCAGGCGTACACAAAATCTTCAAGGCTGGTGGCGTTCAGGCTATCGGTGCCATGGCTTACGGTACAGAGTCGGTGCCTAAGGTTTATAAGATTTTCGGTCCAGGCAATCAGTATGTCATGGCGGCCAAGCAGCAGGTCAGCCTTCATGATGTAGCCATAGACATGCCGGCAGGCCCGTCCGAGGTATGCGTCATCGCCGATAAGGACAGTAATGTGCAGTTTGTTGCTGCCGACCTGCTGAGTCAGGCTGAACACGGAACAGACTCACAGGTCCTGCTGATATCCACATCGGAGGAAATACTCGATGCTGTGGCAGCGGAGATAAAGGTACAGCTGGAGCGTCTCCCAAGAAAGGAGATTGCGGCCAAATCGCTGGAGAACTCCAACCTCGTATTAGTTCACGACACTGACGAGGCAATAGAGCTCAGCAACAGCTATGCACCGGAGCACCTCATACTGGCTACTGCCGACTATGAGGAGCTCTCCGAAAAGGTGGTGAATGCTGGCAGTGTGTTCCTAGGGAAATATGCTTGCGAGAGTGCCGGCGACTATGCCAGCGGCACAAACCACACACTGCCCACCCACCGCTACGCTTTGGCTTACAACGGTGTGAACCTCGACAGCTATAACCGAAAGATAACCTTCCAGCATCTTACCGATGATGGCATACGCAGCATCGGTAATGCCGTGGTTGTCATGGCAGAGAACGAGCAGCTCGAAGGACACGCTAACGCTATGCGTCTGCGTATAGAAGAAGTAAACAAATAACCAATAATGAAAGCATTTCTCTCTGCCTGTTTTTAGGATTAGGCGGAGAGAATGCTTCACCCTTCTTTCCTTTATCTTGAATAAGGAGGGAAGGTATTTTCACGTAAAGTTTATGAAGCAACTACAGGACTTGGTCAGACCGAACATCTGGGCTTTGGCCCCATACAGTTCGGCAAGGAACGAGTATGCCGGTCATACCGCTCACGTCTTTCTTGACGCCAACGAGAATCCATACAACAAGCCGTACAACCGTTATCCCGATCCATTGCAGGAGGAGCTGAAGAAGAAGATATCGAAGGTAAAAGGTGTAGCACCGGAGAAGATATTCCTCGGCAATGGCAGCGACGAGGCTATTGACCTATGCTATAGGGTGTTCTGTGAGCCTAAGAAAGACAATGTAGTTGCTATTGAGCCTACCTACGGCATGTACAAGGTCTGTGCTGACATCAATGATGTAGAATACAGGCCGGTACTTCTTGACGAGAACTACCAGATGTCGGCAAAGGAACTCTTAGCCGCTTGTGACGAGAATACGAAACTTATCTGGATTTGTTCACCGAACAATCCATCGGGAAATAACATGAACCCGGATGAGGTGACAAAAGTTCTGAACGGTTTCGATGGCATTGTTGTCGTCGATGAGGCTTATTCCGATTTCTCTAAGGCACGCACTTTCCGGCAGAACTTGGACGACTACCCTAATCTCATCGTCCTGAATACATTCAGTAAGGCCTGGGGATGTGCAGCCATACGACTCGGAATGGCTTTTGCACAGAAAGAGATTATAGACATCTTCAACAAGGTGAAGTATCCTTACAATATCAATGCCCTCACACAGAAAAAGGCCTCCGAGATACTTGACGACATCCAGGATGTTAGAGAATGGCTGCGTCTGCTGCTTCAGGAGCGCGGACCTATGATGAAAGCATTCGGAGAGCTGCCTATATGCAAAGAGATTTACCCTACTGATGCCAACTTCTTCCTGGCCAGAATGACGGATGCGCAAGCCATTTATGACTATCTTGTTAAGAAAGGGATAATAGTAAGAAACCGCACCAGGATACAGCTCTGCAAGAACTGCCTCCGGGTAACCATAGGAACGAAAAGCGAGAATGCGGAACTTATCGGCGCATTAAGACAATATAAACAATAATGTGTAATTCTGCTGACGGTCAAGTGAGGCGGGACTCTTTTCCCGCTACTCACTTTCTGCCACAGAGATATATTTTACGGGTATAGTAGAAGTCTGCAATGAACAGAACAACTATTAACGCATAGAACACCATCATGTTCAATCCCACATATTGTGCCACGGCCATATCTACATAAAGGAGAATAGACATAACGAGAAAATTGCTCCAGGCAAGCATCAGGTCGACATAAGGACGCGCAGAAGGCTCATGCTTTACCTTGAAAGGGAGGTTCACTACATGGTGTTTCTCACTCACCACCATAAGTATATAAACCAACAACGAGATGCCTGCCAAGAGCAGTATAAGCCATGTCTCGCCATAAGCATCCATCTGCCCTACTGTTGTCCAATGCTTTGGGATTGCCACCTTATCAGTAGTGAAATAGAACAGACAAGACACTATTATGTTGGCCAATATCAGGAGAAATGAGAGAATGTCTAATATTTTTTTCATAAGTTTATCTTTATTTTTGTGCAAAGATAGCAAAAAACAACAAAAAAGCTATATCTTTGCAAATAAAATAGCTTCGACCTGACAATTTACATATTGTATAGAAAGGCCGACTAAAAGCAATTAAACAAAGACAAACTTACATCAGATGCTTAAAAGAACACTTATCCTACTATTGATCGCAGCAATATGCATTCCTACACACCCCCAAATATTGACATCTCACCCTTGGAAAGGACGACGGGTAGCATACTTCGGAGACTCTATCACCGACCCCAAGAATAAGGCCTCCAAAAAGAAATACTGGAACTTCCTACAAGAATGGCTCGGCATCACTCCATATGTCTATGGCGTTAGCGGCAGACAGTGGAACGACATACCCAAACAGGCTGATAAACTTCAAAATGAACACGGCAACGACTTCGATGCAATAATGATTTTCATTGGCACCAACGACTTCAACGCTGCTGTGCCGGTAGGACAATGGTATACCGAAAGCGACGAACAGGTGCTGGCGGCAGTACACGAGCCCAAAGCGGTAGTAACAAGGAAAAAGCGCTCTTTCATCTATACGGACAGTACCTTCTGCGGACGTATCAACAAGGCTATGGCACTGCTGAAGAAACGCTGGCCTACAAAGCAGATAATACTGCTCACTCCTATACATCGAGCTTACTTCTATGGCGGAGAAAAGAACATACAACCGACAGAGGAATATCAGAACAAAATAGGCGAATACTTCGATAAGTATGTCGAGAAAGTTAAAGAGGCCGGTAACATTTGGGCCGTGCCTGTGATTGATGTCAACGCTATGAGTGGGCTGTTCCCACTGTTTGATGAGTCAGCTGTCAACTATCACAATCCGGATACAGACCGTCTGCACCCTAACGATCAAGGACACGAGCGTCTGGCACGCACTCTTGAATACCAACTGTCGACACTGCCTTGTGTATTCTAAGCAGAGGAATACGACCATAACTTTATTCTAAACGTAAACATTAAAACAAGAATTAAGAATTATAAAGAAATACAATGTAAAAGAAACTTGTCTGTTCGATTGAAAAGGCGTAATTTTGCACCCGAATAACAATGGAAGATATCAGATGAAGAAAATACTTGTCATAGTTTTGTCCACAATAGCCATATTACCGGCGGTAGCCCAAAGAACGTTATCGTTGCAGGACTGCCGTCAGCTAGCGTTGGAGAACAACAAGCAGATAAAGATGTCTAAGCTGCAAGCCGACATGGCACAGAACATCCATAAGGCAGCGAAGACGAAATACCTGCCACACGTGGACGGTGCAGGAGGCTATCAGCATTTCACAAAAGAAATATCCCTGCTGAACAGCGAACAGAAGACGGCTTTCAACAATATAGGTACGACGGCGACCGGCTCATTGACTGACCAGATGAGTAATGTCATCAGTGGCCTTGTAAGTCAAGGATTACTCTCTCAAGAGGCCGCGCAGCAGCTGGCACAACAGGTCTCGGGTGTGGCAGGGACAGCAGCAACAGCAGGCAATAATATCGGCCGGTCCTTTACCGATGCCTTCCGCACGAACACAAAGAATGTCTACGTCGGAAGCATCATGGTAACACAACCCATATATATGGGCGGCGCCATCACGGCGGCAAACCGAATGGCACAAATCGGTGAGGATATGGCAGCCAACGACATAGAGGTTCGCCGCCAGAATGTGCTCTACACCGTTGACAATGCATATTGGCTTGTTGTTTCCCTGCATAACAAGAAGAAAACGGCAGAGAAATATCTCAGTCTCACCAAGAAGCTTGACGATGACGTGAGCAAGATGCTCCGAGAAGGTGTGGCAACAAGGTCCGACAAACTGAAGGTGGATGTAGGTGTCAACACCACAGAGATGACTATCAGCCAATTGGAAAGCGGTATAAATGTAGCCAAGATGGCACTGTGTGAGCTCTGCGGTCTGCCTATAAAAAGTGACATCAACCTTGTCGATGAGGGCAGCAGGGGCATTGTCACAGGATACGACATCACCGCAGCAAGCGACACAGCCTACTACGCGAGGCCTGAACTCAGCATGCTTCAGAACACAATAGATATGAGTAAGCAAGCAACGAGACTCGTCCGTTCGCTATATCTGCCACACGTAGGGCTGACAGGCGGTTTCACCGAGATGAACCCAAATGTCTTCAACGGATTCCGCGACCGTTTCTCAGGAGTATGGAACATTGGCGTTGTGGTCCACATCCCCATATGGAACTGGGGAGAAGGCAAATATAAAGTGCGCGCGTCGAGAAACGCCACAAGCATTGCCGAGCTTCAACTTGCCGATGCCAGAAACAAAATACACCTCCAGGTGGAACAAACTCAGTTCCAAATGCATGACGCAGAGACACGTCTTGCAACAGCGAAAAAGAACATGACCAGTGCTGAAGAGAATCTCAGATGCGCCAATATAGGCTTCAAGGAAGGTGTCATGACGGTTACCGACGTGATGAATGCACAAACCGCATGGCAGACAGCCGAAAGTCAGAAGACCGACGCTGAGATTGCCGTTAAGATTGCCCAGGCTGCTTATCAGAAGGCAATAGGAAGATTCTAACGTCATCACTGCCATATTCACTCCAAAAGGTATAAGAAAAGGATATGAGTTAATAGCTCTTGCTCCAGACAGAGGACTAAAGATTGATAACTTTTTTATTAAATAAGAATATAAAGATAACGAGATGAGTGCAAAGACTCAACATAACAACATTTTACTGGCTGTAGCCGGCTTTACATTAGTAGTGGTGATAGTAGCCGTCATTGGTTTCTTCACCCTTGACCGTACCCCAGAAACCATTCAGGGAGAGATGGAAGCTGATGAATACAGGGTGTCGTCGAAGCTTCCAGGCAGAGTTGTCAGCATCCGCGTGAGAGAAGGAGACTATGTCCATATAGGCGACACGCTAGCGATACTCGAGGCGCCAGAGGTCAACGCACAAGAGAAGGTGGCCCAGGCTACGGCAAGTGCCAGCAGTGCTCTCAGCGACCTCACCGAGGCCCCGACACGTAAGGAAGCGGTTGAGGCTGCATATCAGGTCTACCAACAAGCTCTTGCCAGCCAGGATATCGCCGGTAAGACATTCAGCAGAATGGACCGTCTTTATAATGAGGGGGTTGTCTCAGCTCAGAAGCGAGATGAGGCTAAGGCTGCATTCGATGTGGCACAAGGTGCCACAGCTACGGCAAAGGCAAATTGGGAGATAGCCAAGGAAGGCAGCCGAGAGGAATCTAAACGTGCTGCAAAGAAACAGGCCGAGGCTGCAAAGCAAGCTGTCGGTGTGGTATCATCACTGATGAAAGAGATGGTCCAGGTAGCGACACAAGAGGGTGTAGTAACTGATATTTATCCTAAGGTCGGCGAGTTGGTTGGCATGGGTTCCCCTATTATGAGCATATCCATGGTCTCTAATATGTGGGGGACGTTCAATGTCCGCGAGGATCAGCTCAACGGAAAGAAAGTAGGCGATGTATTCGAGGTGTTTATCCCGGCATTCAACAAGAATGCTAAGATGAGAATCTATGATATCAAGGACGAAGGCACCTACGCCGTATGGAAGGCTACAAAGACAACAGGACAGTACGACCTGAAGACATTCGAGGTTCGTGCGCGTCCTCTTCAAAAGATTGACGGTCTGAAACCGGGAATGTCACTGATAGTAAAAGAATAGATTTTATTATTCCTTTGCATTGTCATAAGATAAGGGAAGGCATTATTGTATATGAAAATTAATAAGATGGTAAAGAGCTCTGGAACAGGAAGGAAGGGGTCTGTATTTAACAGACTTCTGACAGTGCTTCTCGACATCTTGCGAATAGCCCGCAGGGAATGCAGCATATTGGCACACAACCCAATATACTTTTTCTCTATGATTGTAGGTCCGGTGCTTGTCACGGCATTCTTCACATCACTTATGGACGACGGACAGCCCACCGACATGCCATGTGGAATAGTAGACCTTGACAACACATCTACTACAAGGGCCATGATTCGGCGCCTCGATGCTTTTGAGTCTACAAAGGTGACAGGCTATTACAATAATGTCAATGAGGCGCGCCGGGCCATCCAGCAAGGCGACATCTATGCGTTTCTTTACATACCAAGAGGTACGACCGACAAGCTTCTCTCCAACCGTCAGCCAAAAGTTTCATTCTATTACAGCGGTGTGGTAATGGTCGCGGGCAGCATGATGTTCAAGGACCTCACAACAGTTACCACTCTTGCCTCTGCCGCCGTAGGAGCCACGAAGCTCTCAGCCTTGGGCAAGTCGCCTATAGAAATAGAGCGGTTTCTGCAACCGGTATCAGTAAATCTGCACATGATAGGCAATCCCTGGATGAACTATAATGTCTATCTTTCCACTGTCATGATACCTGGTATACTGTTCCTCTTCATGTTTCTTATCACGGCTTACAGCATAGGTACAGAACTGAAGTTCAACAGAGCAAAGGAATGGCTGGCAATGGCCAACAACAATATCTATGTTGCAATAACCGGTAAGATACTGCCGCAATTCCTGATATTCTTTACCATGATGATGTGCTATTCATGGTTTATCTATGGTTATATGGGATTTCCACATCCCGGCGGCACTGGGAAGATAGTGCTTCTCGCATTGCTCACCGTACTCTCTTCGGAAGGCTTCGGTATTTTCGCTTTCGGGCTGATGCCCAGTCTCCGTATGTCGATGAGTATCTGTTCCCTCTGGGCTGTAGTGGGCTTTTCTGCAGCAGGAGCCACCTATCCTGTTTTCGCCATGGACTCTATGATTGAGGCTGTGGCCCAGCTCATCCCACTCCGACATTATTATATGATTTATCAGCTCTGCATCTTCAATGGCTATCCTCTGATAGATGCATGGTATAACGTTGTAGCTCTGATAGCTTTCGCCTGTCTTCCACTGCTTACACTTTGGAACACCAAGAAGGCAATGCTCAACTACGTTTATATTCCATAACGGCATAAAGGACATGAAAGGACTCTTTTCGCAAATTTACCAGGGCATCAATGACATGTGCTATATCTGGTGGCTGGAGATGAAAAACACCTTCAAAGACGAGGGTGTGCTGATATTCTTCATCCTCGTGCCGTTGGGCTATCCCCTACTCTACTCATGGATATACAACAACGAAGTAGTCAGGGAAGTGCCCGTAGCTATTGTTGACATGAGCCACAGCAATGCCAGTCGGAAGTTTATCAACATGTTTGACGCTTCCCCAGACACACATGCCGCCTACTACTGCAACAATCTTCAAGAAGCCAAGGACCTCGTAGGGAAACAGCAGGTACATGGCACTCTTTACTTTCCTCCCGACTTCGAGAAACAGTTAGGTCGGGGAGAGAAAGCTATCGTCGATGTCTACTGCGACATGAGCCTTATGCTCACCTACAAAGCCATCTACCAGTCGGCACAGGCTGTAGCCTTGGATATGAGTTCTGAGATACAGAAGCCAAAGTCGGGAAGCATCACAATAAGGGATGAAGAGATAAGCACAAATCCCATCGACGTTGAACGGGTGGAGATATTCAATTCTACCGGAGGATATGGCAATGCACTTCTGCCATGTGTTCTCATACTTATTCTCCAGCAGACTCTGTTACTTGGGATAGGTCTCTCAGCCGGTACGGCACGCGAGAACAACCGTTATAAGGACCTCGTTCCAATAAGTAAGCACTATAACGGCATATTCCGCATAGTACTGGGTAAGTCCATGTGCTACTTCATGATTTACTGCATTATGGGAGCCTATATAACACTCTGCGTACCACGGTTCTTTCACTATACCTCACTGGTCCATGCCGGAGACCTCATCGGACTGATGATACCTTACACCTTGTCATGCATCTTCTTCGGCATGATGCTCTCATGTCTTGTGCGCTATCGTGAGAACGTTCTCCTTCTTGTCGTCTTCACCTCGGTACCATTCCTCTTTATGAGCGGTATCTCATGGCCACAAAGCAACATCCCCGGTTTCTGGAAGGGAGTAAGCTGTCTCATACCATCAACATTTGGAATAAGAGGATTTATGAAAATAAGCAGCATGGGTGGCACCTTGCAGGACATGGAAACGGAATACCAGGCGTTATGGATACAGACACTGGTCTACTTCTTCTGCACCTGTTTAGTCTATCGTGCTCAGATAATAGCATCACGCAAGCACGCCATAGCACGACTTGAAATGTTGAAGAAGAAACTGGAAACATAATAAGAGCCTCGTTGTCCTTAACGACATCCTTTTAATCCAGAGAATATTCTTTATAGGGAGAAACAAAAAAAGGCCACTTGAAGAAGTCCTAATCACCATTTGGATTTATAGCGAATTTATAAAGACAAATAAGAATGAATTGGGAATGTCTTCTTCAAGTGGAATGATTTTAAAGTCTATTTCGACTTAACTGATATTAAAGGTTTATTCGAGTGGACTGGGTTGGGAAAAACATTTAGTGTTCATTGTTGACCTGAACGATCTTTGTTTTTCCTTTTTCCTTATTCCTACGGTTGACTACCGTCACCACGGACTGTGCGAGGCTGATAAACGCTTGTCCGGTGATACTGTCCGGTTTTGTTGCTGCAGGTGCTCCATCGTCGCCACTCTCACAGATGCTCTGAACCAAAGGTATCTGCGCAAGAAGAGGAAGGTCCATTTCCTTTGCCAGGTTCTTGCATCCCTCCTTGCCAAAAATATAATATCTATTGTTCGGCAGCTCAGCTGGGGTGAAGTAAGCCATGTTCTCAACAAGACCGAGTATAGGCACATTGACCTTGTCGTTTGTATACATATCTATTCCTTTACGGGCATCGGCAAGCGCCACCTTCTGCGGCGTGCTTACTATAACGGCGCCGGTGATGGCGATGGTTTGAAGAAGTGTGAGATGGATATCGCTGGTCCCAGGAGGAGTGTCAAGGATGAAATAGTCAAGGTCGCCCCAATCGGCGTCGCCAATGAGTTGTTTCAATGCTGATGTAGCCATACCACCGCGCCACAGTGTCGCGGTATCGGGGTTTACGAAAAAGCCTATCGACAGGAGTTTCACTCCGTATTTCTCAATAGGCTCTATCAGCTGGCGTCCGTCCTTCTCTACTGCATAGGGACGGGCATCCTCAACACCAAACATTTTTGGCATTGACGGTCCGAAGATATCTGTATCAAGTAGTCCCACCTTGTAGCCGAGTTTTGCCAAGGCAATGGCAAGGTTCGCTGAGACTGTCGACTTACCCACTCCACCTTTGCCGGAGCTCACCGCAATAATGTTCTTGACTCCGGGTAACATCTTACCGACTTCTGGCCTCGGAGCACTCTTGAACTCAGGCGTTATCGTTACCTGCACATCCTTTGAGATAGAATAATGTATCTGCGCCTCAGCAGATTTGATTGTCGACTTAATGAACGGGTCTGTGTTTCGTGGGAATATAAGCGAGAAGCTTACCGTCATCCCATCGATACGGATATTGTCAGCCACCATACCACTCTCCACAAGATTCTTCTTTGTACCAGGATAGATAACTTGACTGAGAGCATCCGTAATAAGTTTTGGATATAAAGTCATATTTGTTTCTTTAAAGTTATGAGTTGTTGAGTTTTTAAGTTTCGGGGATTTATGTCCCTTAAACTTGTTTATTATATTCCTAACAAAATCCATGCATTTTACTCAATAGACATACAAAGGTAACATAATATGCCGGATTGACAAAAGGAATATGACAAAAATTGACTGACATCAACTGACTTGACTTTAGACAACAAAATAAAGTCATTCATGATTAACATATGGAAAAACTTGTCAACATCATTGAATGGCACTAATTTTGCACTCGAAAAAGTAAAGATGCTCACCCAAAGGAATCAATCCGAAGGATGTGCGGACAAACAAAACAAACGAATTGGAAATTAGTACGGAGGTAGAACTTATGGAAATCTTTGAGATTGCAGGTTTGGCAACAATAATCTTTGGGGTTATAACAACTGCCGGATTGTTTGTATCCACCAGAAAAGACTGATTAGAGAAAGACGAAATTTGAGAGATATATAATTAGAGAGAGTAATTTCAGGTTACATGTTGATAAAGCCCTGCTATCGAAAAGATAGCAGGGCTTTGTTGTTTTATCCCCAATCAGATATCAGCCATTATAAGGCAAAGACAAGCCAGGTTAACCCTTATCAGACATGTCGAGCCAGTTCTTCACGATAACTTTTCCGTCGGGAGTGAGCACGCTCTCCGGGTGGAACTGTATGCCAAAGATGTTGTACTTCTTATGACGCAGAGCCATAATCTGTCCTTCATCACTCTCTGCGGTAATCTCAAGGCAGTCAGGGAAGTTCTCATGCGACACCACCCATGAGTGATAACGTCCCACTTCCACACGCTTTGGCAGTCCTGCGAACAGCGCGTCGCCTTCCTTTAAATTCACAGGAGTAGCGACACCATGGTATACCTCAGAAAGATTTTCCAACTTAGCGCCGAACACCTCACCTATGGCCTGGTGTCCAAGACAAACGCCAAGCATCGGCTTTCTACCGGCATAGGTCTTGATAACGTCCAACAGCAATCCGGCCTCGGAAGGTATTCCTGGTCCGGGGCTTAGGATAATCTTGTTATATGGTTCCAATTCCGCAAGTTGGAACTGGTCGTTTCGCTTAACATCGACCTCCGCACCGAGCTCCTTTACCAAGTGGACGAGGTTATATGTAAACGAGTCATAATTGTCAATAACAACTATCTTCTTCATATCTTCTCAGCTATTTTTATTGCTTTGACGAGAGCTCCAAGCTTGTTGTTACTCTCTTCCAATTCATATTGGTCATTACTCTTTGCCACTACACCGGAACCAGCCTGGAACCACAGTTCATTGTTGCGACTAATAAACGTACGGATAACGATAGCCTGATTCAAATCACCATTCAGTCCGATAAATCCTATGCAACCGCCATAGGCTCCGCGGTTATGTGGTTCCAGCTCGGAGATAATCTGCATAGCACGAACCTTAGGAGCTCCCGACAATGTTCCAGCAGGGAAGGTGTCGATAAACTCACGGATATGGTCAGCACCCTCGTTGAGTTCACCGCTCACACGGCTTACAAGGTGGATGACATGGCTGTAGAACTGCATATCCTTATAAAAGTCCACCTTTACATTATGACAGTTTCGACTAAGGTCGTTACGTGCCAAGTCGACAAGCATCACGTGCTCAGCATTCTCCTTCGGGTCATTACGCAGGAACTCGGCATTCTTCCGGTCCTGTTCAGTGTCGCCAGTACGTTTTGTTGTACCAGCAATAGGGTCTATAAAAGCCTTGTTACCAACGATACGGTTGTGGGTTTCAGGGCTGGAACCGAAGATGCGGAAGCCACCGAAATCGAAATAGAAAAGATATGGGCTGGGATTCACAGAGCGCAGAGCACGATAGAGCTTGAAGTCATCCCCCTCATATTTCTGGACGAAACGACGCGAGATTACTATCTGGAAGACGTCGCCACGGAGACAGTGCTGCACACATCGCCGTATATTAGCCTTATGCTCCTCATCGGTAAGTGTCGACGTAGCCTCACCCACAGGGCGGAAGCCATAAGGCTTGACATTTGTGCGATGCACCGCCTTCTCAAGAGTATCTATATCTTCCTCATCACCAAGAGTAACAAACTCCATAGTATTATTAAAATGATCGAAGACGATGATATTCTTATACATTATATATAATATATCAGGAGCATCGTTCTTAGCCATCATCGTGTCCTTCACAGGTATATCCTCGAAATAGCGCACCGCATTAAATCCCGTAAAACCATACACACCGAAATATTCCGAGCCCCTTCCCTCGACGCTAAAATGTCTCAGAAAATCATTTATAGCGTCTGCTACCTGTTCCTTGGCGCGTCCCTTTACCGACGCGTCGATGTTCTGTCGGTTCTCTGTCCCATCAGGATAAAGGGTTGTAATTACTCCATGCGCCACGGCAACACGGGCGATAGGATGTATACCTATAAAACTGCGTGAATTGTCATGTCCATGATAATCGGAGCTCTCCATAAGGATACTCTGCGGATAGATGTCGCGCAAGCACATATACGCTCCTACAGGCGTAAAGAGGTCGGCAAGTATCTTTCTGGATTTTGTCTGATAGTTAAAAGTTGCCATATTCCTTTGCCATTTTTTTGTTCTTCAGATAAGTTTCCACGTCTTTGTCGCCACGACCGCTGACGGTGAGCACAACGACGTCGGAAGGCTTGAAGGTAAGTTTCTTTAGTGCTGCAACAGCATGTGCGCTTTCTATAGCCGGGACAATGCCCTCCATTCTCGTAAGCTCATAGCCCGCATAGATAGCCTCATCATCATTGACCGCAAGAACCTTCTCCCTGCCTTTTGCTGCGAGATCAGCATGCATAGGGCCGATACCCGGATAGTCCAGTCCGGCAGAGATGGTGAAGGCTTCCTTTATCTGTCCGTCATCAGTCTGCATAACGAGTGAACGCGCTCCATGGATGATACCCTCTGTACCACAATGAATCGTGGCAGCGGTATATTCGGTGTCAATACCGTGTCCTCCTGCCTCAGCCAAGACAATCTTCACACGGTCATCGTCAATATAATGATATATGGTACCTGCAGCATTAGACCCCCCACCAACACAAGCAATGAGATAATCGGGATAGTCGCGTCCTATCTTCTCCTTCAACTGCCATTTTATCTCTTTGGAGATGACGCTCTGCATCTTCGCCACGATATCAGGATAAGGGTGCGGCCCCATGGTTGAGCCCACCATATAATAAGTGTCACGGGGATGGCAGCACCAGTCGCGAATAGCTTCTGAGCAAGCGTCGCTAAGCGTCATATTACCTGTTGTCACCGGATGGACCTTTGCTCCAAGCATCCGCATACGCTCCACATTGGTATGTTGTCGCTCCACGTCGGTCTTTCCCATGAATATCTCACATTCAAGATTCATAAGAGCACACACCGTGGCGGTGGCCACACCATGCTGTCCTGCTCCTGTCTCCGCTATGATACGGGTCTTGCCCATCTTCTTTGCCAAGAGGACCTGACCGATGCAGTTGTTTATCTTGTGTGCTCCAGTATGGTTGAGGTCCTCGCGTTTGAGATAGAGCTGACAACCATACTTCTCACTCATACGCTTAGCATAATATAATGGCGACGGACGTCCTACATAGTCCTTTAGCAAAGCATAGTACTCGTCTTGAAATTCCTTACTTTCGATAATCGACTTATAGGCATCCTGTAAGTCGTGAACCACCTTATATAATATCTCCGGGACATAAGCACCGCCGTAGCGTCCGAAGAATCCTTTCTCGTCTACTCCGTATTTCATATCACTAACTTATGATTATTATTTCTTCAATGCCTCAAACAATTCATCCAAGGCCTTGTCAGGGTCTTTGGTCTCGTTGAGAAGCGTTACAAATTTTGAACCGATAATAGCTCCTGCCGCATTAGCCTGCGCCGACTCCAGTGTCTGTTTATTTGATATGCCGAAACCTATCATTCGCGGATTGCGGAGGTTCATGGCATTTATCTTGTTGAAGTAAGCTATCTTAGCGTCATTGAAACTCTGCTGGGCTCCGGTGATGGCAGCCGACGACACCATATATATGAATCCGTCGGTATGGTCGTCGATGAAGCGGATGCGGTCCTCACTGGTCTCCGGCGTTATCATCATGATAACCCTGATGTCATATTTGTCGGCTACAGGCTTCACGTCGTGGATATAATCCTCAAAGGGCAAATCGGGAATTATGGTTCCGCTCACTCCCGCATCTGCGCAGGCCTTGAAATAGTTCTCTATTCCGAAGTGCATGACAGGGTTCAGATAGCCCATCAACACCAATGGTATGTTCACCTCGCCCTTAATGGCCTTAAGCTGTGAGAGAAGCAAACTGAGGGTCATGCCGTTATTTAGAGCCACAGAGCCTGCACTCTGTATCACGGGTCCATCGGCAAGAGGATCGCTGAACGGCATACCGACTTCCACCATCGCTATGCCCTTGCGTTCCATTGCCTTGATGACCTCACCAGTACCGTCAAGTGTCGGACAACCGGCGCAGAAGTAGAGCGACAACAGCTTACGATCGCCGCGGTTCCTGAATAACTCATTAATCTTATTCATATCTTATAATAAATCTTTTTTCTTAATTCTGTATGTGTCTTAAAAACGACCTTGCTTTAATTTCTTTAGTTGGAAACTAATTCCTTACCTTCGAAATGAAATTCCGAAGGCTTTCCACATCTTTCAGTGCCGGTTCTTTCTCAAACTTTGAGTTGAGATCTATTCCTATACACCTCGGATGATTAAAGTCGCGGACGCGCTCCGCATCATCGGGGCCAATTCCGCCACTGAGCAGGAACGGTGTAAGGCCGTCATAAGCTTGAAGGACCGACCAGTCGAACTTCTCTCCGCTTCCACCCTTAAGAGGTGTCTTGGTGTCGAAGAGGAAATAGTCAACATGTCCCTCATAATCCTTACATCTCTTTACATCCTCCTCCGACCTCACGCTGATGGCCTTCATTATCTTTATCCCCTTGCGAATATCCGGGTCAATGGTTCTGCGAAGATTGTCAATCATCACGGGACTCTCAGAGCCATGCAACTGTATTATGTCAAGATGATAGTTAAACACCCGGGTAACGATATTCTGCGGCATATCGTCGACGAACACCCCGACCCTGCTGAGTCCACCTTCCGTTCCCCTCCCATCGGTATTTTCTTTGAGAGATGAATAATCCGGGATAATACCAGCATTGGAACTTATCTGCCTCACATACCGCGGGCTCTTAGGATAGAAAATAAATCCCATCCAATTGATGTCAAGATTTGAAACGGCATTGATATTCTCTGCCTCACGCATCCCGCATACCTTTATTATCATGTCCTTGTTCATTACTGTCTCAGATAAGGATTTGTTTTCAAGTTAGCTAAAGTGTTCAGCACAAGGCCGAGATAAATTCGGCAAGGGCCTTACCGGGGTCTTCCTCTTTCATAAACCTCTCACCCATAAGAAAGCCGTTGAAGCCCGCTCCACGCAACTCTTTCACCGTTGAGGGATTGGAGATACCGCTTTCGCTGACCTTCACAGCATCCTTCGGCAGCTTCTCCGCAAGACGGAAAGAGTTCTCCACATCAGTAATAAACGTACCGAGGTTCCTGTTGTTGATGCCGCACATATCAGGCTCCAGCTCGGCATAGTCCAGTTCCTTCTCTGAATGCATCTCCAAGAGAACTTCAAGACCAAGCTGATGGGCCGTATCCAGCAGGTGCCTGCACTCCTCAAGGCTGAGGTCGGCGGCAATGAGCAGCACCGCTGACGCCCCGCAATGGCGGGCCTGAAGCAGCTGATAGTCATCGATTATAAAGTTCTTGTAGAGTATAGGAATAGTGACACCCGTTGCCCTGGCATCCTGAATAAACTCATCATAACCGCCAAAATACATCTCATCAGTGAGGATACTCAACGCCGTGGCACCGTTATCCTGATACTTCTTGGGCACCTCCGAGGCCTTGGCATCCTTATGTATCCACCCCTTCGACGGACTCTTACGCTTGAACTCACTGATAATACCAGTGTCGCTGTCGCGCAGGGCCTTGCTCATCGAGGCCACGGGCTTCTCAAGCATAGGCTCTGTAAGCTCATAAAGCCTCCGGAAGCTGAGCAATGACTTCCACTCCTCCACTTCCTGACGCTTATGTGCAACAATCTCTTCTAATATATCCATATAATAGACTTCAAAAAACTTATGGCCAGACTTATGTTTAAAACCCAACAGAACTGTTCCCTTTAGGAATTAAGTTCTACAAACTTCTTGAATGTCGACAATGCCTTTCCACTGTCGATACTCTCACGTGCTATCTCTATGCACTCACCGATATCCTTCTTTCCCTTCTCAAGGACCTGGATACCGAAGGCTGCATTGGCAAGAACAATGTTCTTCTGAGCAGGAAGAGCCTTGTTGGCAAGGACATTGTCAAAGATTTCCTTTGCTTCCTCCTCCGTGGCACCGCCGACGACCTCCTCAGGCTTGGCATTGGCGAAGCCGAGGTCAGACGGTTTGAATACCTTCTCATAGTTGTTCGTGGTAACCTTAAAGTCGCTGGTAAGGGAAATCTCATCATATCCGTCGATGCTGTTCACGATGCCATAATCGATGCCGAGGCGCTGATAAACCTGGTTATAAAGACGCATCTGGTCGAGGGTGGCGGTGCCGAGCAACTGACACTGCGGCTTGGACGGATTGATTATAGGACCGAGAAGATTGAAGAACGTCGGGAACGGAAGAGCCTTACGGATGGGACCTACAAACTTCATGGCCTTGGCAAAGAGCTGAGCGTGCAGGTAAACGATGCCGCACTCATCAAGACAACGGTTCAGCTTATCGATATCGTCGGTGAACTTCACGCCGTGGTTGGCAATGACATTCGACGCGCCGCTGACAGATGTAGCCGCATAGTTGCCGTGTTTAGCCACTTTGTAACCGGCACCTGCTATGACGAAGCAGGACGTGGTGGAAATATTGAACGTATTCTTACGGTCACCGCCAGTACCGACGACATCGATATATCTATCCGCCTCCAACGGTACGGGCACTCCCGTAGCAAGTATTCCATCACGGAAGCCGAGGAGCTCGTCAACGGTGATGCCGCGCATCTGTATCGCGGTAAGCAGAGCGGATATCTCCGCGTCGTTCAGCTCTCCCTTCGTGATGCCGATAAGTATTTCTTTTGTCTGCTCACGGGTGAGCTCTTCATGGTTCAGCAACTGATTGAAAATTCCCTTTACATCCATAATCTTTATATTTTTTGTTTTTTATGTCTTGTTAAATATTCGCCTTAGTTTCGGTTCTACAACATCAGATAAAGAAAAAGGGCCCGTCGTGAATCCGACAAGCCCTTTACTTTCCTTCGTTATCTATTAGAAATAACCACACGGCTCCGTAACTCACGACTTTTTAAATCCCGAGCGACGCCACCACCATGCTGTGTTATTCTTAACTGTCATATTTCCTATTTATTTTTATTGTTGATGCAAAGTTACGCATTTCCCATTCAATCTCCAAACTTTTTCAATAAAAATTACGACAAAACGTAATATTTCCTTCAAAAAGTAATAAAAACTGTGAGATAAGCGCACTTATACATTATTAATCCATTATTTTTACCTTTCCATGAGGAATGTCTTGAACTCCGTGAAGTTCTTCGACATAGGAACACTTTGTTTCGTTCCTTTCATAAATGCTGCCAGACGGTCAGGGATTGCTATGTCGTCACCAATGATACTGTCGACCTTCTCCTTGAACTTTGCAGGATGTGCAGTCTCACAGAACACGCCAATCTCGCCCGGCTTCAATTGTTCTCGCAGCGCACGATATCCACAGGCACCATGAGGGTCGAGGACATATCCGGTACGCTTATAGCACTCGCTCATCGTCTCACGTATCATGTCATCGGTGTAGGTGGCACCGCTGATATCCGTTCTGATGGCATCCCACGAGCCGTTGTAGAGATCGTAGACACGTGCGAAGTTCGACGGGTCGCCGACATCCATGGCATTTGCCAGCGTCTGCTTCGACGGCTTCGGCTCATATTTACCTGTCATGAGATAGTTGTAGAAGATGTCGTTGGCATTATTGGCAGCAATGAAGTGCTTTATTGGCAATCCCATGCGCTTACCGAAAAGTCCGGCGGTTATGTTTCCGAAATTTCCCGACGGAGTGCACATAACCATGTTCGACACACCATTCTCCATCTTCAGCAAGCCCTTCTCCTTCAGACGTGCATAGGCGTTGAAGTAGTAGAACGCCTGTGGCAGAAACCGAGCCACGTTTATGCTGTTGGCTGATGTCAGACGCATGTGCTTATTGAGTTCCTCGTCCATAAAGGCATTCTTCACCAGAGCCTGGCAGTCGTCGAAGACACCGTCGACCTCTATAGCCGTAATGTTCTGTCCGAGGGTCGTAAACTGGCTCTCTTGGATTTTCGACACCTTACCCTTAGGATAAAGCACGTAAACGTGGATGCCGTCGACACCAAGGAAACCGTTGGCCACGGCAGAGCCGGTATCGCCAGAGGTGGCCACAAGCACATTGACCTCACCCTTCTCGTTCTCCCGCTTGATGAAGTACTGTAGCAGTCTTGCCATGAACCGCGCGCCAACATCCTTAAAGGCCAACGTCGGTCCGTGGAACAGTTCCAGGGCGTATATATTCTCATCGATTTTATGTATCGGGCAGTCGAATGCCAGCGTATCATATACGATACGCTTCAGAGCCTCCGGTTCTACGTCCTCACCGAAAAACGCGTCAGCCACGTTACGTGCTATTTCCTTAAACGACAGACCGTCGATATGGTCAAAGAAGCTCTGCGGCAGTTTACTTATTTTTTCGGGCATATAGAGACCGCGGTCCTCTGCCAGGCCCTTCACCACAGCCTTCTCGAGTGTGGCCAGTGGCGCTTTCTTATTTGTGGAATAGTATAGCATTGTCTTTGTTCTTTTGTTCGGTTATTATGTTTTCTGTGCACCGTGATTTCTTTTTATGGCGGTCTACAGTTCCATGAACGTCTCAATAAACTCATTGAGACGAAGCATACCGTAAGAACCGTTCACACAGCTCTCCTCATCATACTCCTGCACACTGTCGGGTTCTATTCCCGGATACCAGAAGAAGAACGGCACCGGTTCCTTGACGTGAGTGCGTATCTCCACGGGAGTGGGATGGTCGGGGAGCACCGCTATGGCCACAGGTTCTTCCCACGTCTTCACCTCGTTGTATATAGGCTCTACGACACGGTGGTCGAGGTATTGTATGGCCCTAATCTTAAGGTCGAGGTCGCCATCATGTCCTGCCTCGTCAGTTGCCTCAAAGTGCAGGAACACGAAGTCCTGGTTGTAAAGCTGTGTCAGCGCAGCCTGCACCTTACCCTCATAGTTGGTGTTGGCAAGTCCCGTGGCACGCGGCACCTTGACAACATCGAGCCCAGCATAATGTCCAATGCCCCTGATGAGGTCGACGGCAGAGATGACACTGCCAGAGTGGATTTGTGGGAAGAGGTCCTTCAGCGTCTCCATCGACGGGCGGTAGCCACCGCTCCACGGCCATATAGAGTTTGCCTGGTCCTTACCTTCCTTTGCCCGTTCTATGTTGAACGCATTCTTAGGCAGCAGCTCCTGGCTCTTTCTTATGAGGTCATTGAGGAGGTCCGCGGTTTCCTGCGCACTGAGTTCCGCCTTATGAGAGTCCTTCGACTCGTCATAGTTCTCCTCCGGTTTCACAAGCAGCGGCTCCCACGGCTCATTGGGGTGGTCATGAGGACCGACGCAAACGATATGCTTGTTGCCGCCTTTGATGATGAGCAGATGGCGGTACTGGATGCCGGGGATAAATCTCACACGGTCGTTGCCAAGATGTTCGTCGAGGTATTCAATGAGCTGTGTTCCTTCAGCAGTGCTGAGATGTCCTCCATGGTGGTTCTTTATCTTTCCATCTGCAATGGTTATGATGTTGCACCTTATCGCGAGGTCGTCGGGCCGCATCTCATAACCTATGGATGCCGCCTCAAGAGGTCCGCGTCCTTCATAGACCTTATTAAGGTCATAGCCCAGAATGGCGGTGTTGGCAACTTCCGAGCCTGGTGCGAAGCCATCGGGGACGGTGACGAGGCGTCCTGTGCGTCCGCGCTTGGCGAGCATGTCCATATATGGTGTATCGGCAAACTGCATAGGAGTTTTTCCTCCGAGCCTCTCAATGGCATGGTCGGCCATACCATCACCCAATATAATAATGTGTTTCATATGCAAATCACTTTCATAAAGATTTTTATATATTAGCGATGCTCATGATATTGGCGAATACACCGGCAGCGGTAACACCCGCACCGGCACCGTAGCCTTGTATGAGCATAGGATACTCCTTATATCTCTCCGTTGTGAGGAGGACTATATTGTTTGATCCCTCAAGATTATAGAAAGGATGATCCGGACCGACGGCCTTCAGTGCCACGCTGGTCTTTCCACCGTCCATGGTAGCCACAAACCGCCATTTTTTATGTTCTTTCTCAAGTTCTTTCCGGCGGCTCTCAAAGTCGGCGTCGAGTTCCGGCAGTCTCTTCCAAAAGTCGTCTACCGATCCTTTGAAGAATTCGTCGGGAACAAAGAGATGCTTCTCCACGTCAGCCTGTTCAACGCGGTAGCCGGCCTCACGCGTGAGGATGACCAACTTACGTATAACGTCAGTGCCGCTAAGGTCTATGCGCGGGTCGGGTTCAGAATATCCCTGTTCCTTGGCACGCCGCACGGTCTCAGAGAACGGCACGTCGGCACTTATCTCATTGAAGATGAAGTTCAACGTTCCGGAGAGCACGGCTTCGATGCGCAGTATCTTATCACCGGAGTTGCGCAGGTCATTGATAGTGCCAATGATAGGCAGTCCGGCACCGACATTGGTCTCGAAGCGGAACTTCACACCTCTTGCTATGGCAGTCTTCTTCAGTTTCAGATAACTTTCGTAGTCGCTGGATGCCGCTATCTTGTTTGCTGCCACCACTGAGATATTGTTCTCCAGGAACGACTGGTAGAGGGCCGCAATGTCCTTCGACGCGGTACAGTCGACAAACACGGAGTTGAAAATGTTCATTGCGATGATATTGTCGCGGAGCTTTATTGCATCGCTGGGCTCACTGTTATGGAGTTCCTCCTTATAGTTTGAGAGGTCTATGCCGTCGCGGTTAAAGATGGCGTTGTGTGATGACGCTATGCCCACAACATTGAGCTTGAGACGCGAGCGCTGCTTGAGGTCCTCATACTGGTTACGTATCTGATCTATGAGCCGTCCGCCGACAGTGCCCACGCCACAGATGAAGAGGTTCAGCACCTTGTATTCCGAGAGGAAGAACGAGTCGTGGAGTACGTTCAGCGACTTCCTCAGCGACTTTCCCTCTACGACGAATGAGATATTTGTTTCGCTGGCTCCCTGCGCACATGCTATCACGCTGATACCACTGCGTCCAAGGGTGCCGAAGAGTTTTCCCGCTATGCCGGCGGCATGCTTCATGTTCTCACCGACGATGGCTATGGTGGCCAGTCCGCTTTCGGCGTGCATCGGGAACATCCGTCCGTCTTCTATCTCCGCCTTAAACTCCTCGTTGAGCACGCTGACGGCATTTTCTGCGTCAGCATCACGTACACCGATTGACGTGGAGTTCTCGGAGCTGGCCTGCGAAACCATGAACACGCTGATGCCGTTACTGGCCAGAGAAGTAAAAATTCTCCTGTTCACTCCCACCACGCCGACCATTGACAAACCGGTGACGGTGATGAGCGTCGTTCCGCTTATCGATGAGATACCCTTGATGGGTTTTCGGTCGTTGTCTATCTTCTGCTTTATGATGGTACCCTTACCGTTAGGGTTGAAGGTGTTCTTTACCCTGATGGGGATATTGCGAACGCATACCGGGTATATCGTCGGTGGGTATATGACCTTTGCTCCGAAGTTACAGAGCTCCATGGCCTCTATGTAACTGAGCTCGTTGATGGTGTAGGCGGTCTTGATGACATGCGGGTCAGCGGTCATGAAGCCGTCCACGTCGGTCCATATCTCCAGCACCTCGGCATCGAGGGATGCCGCCACGATGGATGCCGTGTAGTCGCTACCTCCACGTCCCAAGTTCGTAATGTCGCCGCTCTCGCTGTCACGGGCAATAAATCCGCCCATCACGCTGATACGCGGCAACTCGGCAAAGGTCTTCCTTACCAGTTGGTTGGTAAGCTCAGAGTCGAGACTGCGTCGTCCCTGCTGGTCATGAGTCTTGATGAAGTCGCGCGAGTCGAACCATTTTGCGCCACGGATAAGTGTGGCTACGATGTTCGAGCTCAGACGCTCTCCATAAGAGACGATGGCGTCCTGGGTCTTATGACTAAGGTCGTGGATGAGAAAAACTCCGTAGAAAAGGGATTGAAGTTGCTCGAAAAGCGCGTCTACCTTATTGAAAAGGGCCTCACGGTCGGCCGTGTCGGTGATGATAGTGTCTATCATGCTGTGATGCCGGTCTACAATAGCCTTGTAGTTTTCCTTCCAACTCTCGTCGCCTTTGTAGGCCTGCCGGGAAGTCTCCAACAACTTGTCAGTAATACCGCCAAGGGCACTGACTACAACAACGACTTCCTGATGCTTGGCCTCACGCTCTACTATGCTCTTCAAGCTGAGAATCGATTTCACGGAACCTACGGATGTTCCGCCGAATTTCAATACTTTCATTTACATTATTAATTATGTGGTTATTATTAAGCACCCCCTCTTACAATAAGGGATATGCAAAACTTGGTTGCAAAAATACTAAGTTTTATTACAACGGCCAACTGTTTTACGATAAAATTGTTTATTTTTGCACCAAAATACCCAATTAATGTTAGATTAGCGATGACTTACGAATATCAGCTTCGCGTTCTTCCACAACAAGGATACAACGAAGAGGCCATAAAACAATATCTCTCCCGCGAGAAGGGACTGGACATAAGAACCATCAATGTCGTCAGGGTGCTGAAGAAAAGCATCGACGCACGGCAGAGAACCATATACGTAAACCTTAAGGTGCGCGCCTACGTCAACGAGTATCCCGATGACGAGGCTTATCAGCCGACGGAATACCCCAATGTGGAGGGACGCCCGCAAGTAGTTGTCGTCGGTGAGGGACCCGGCGGTCTCTTCGCAGCCCTTAGGCTCATAGAGCTGGGCTACCGACCGTTGATAGTGGAGCGCGGCAAGGATGTGCGTGAACGGAAAAAGGATCTGGCGGCGATAACCAGGACACAGAAGGTGGACCCGGAGTCGAACTACTGTTTTGGCGAGGGCGGTGCCGGTGCTTACTCCGACGGAAAGCTATATACGAGGAGCAAGAAACGTGGCAACGTGGATAAAATCCTAAATGTCTTCTGCCAGCACGGGGCCTCCACCTCCATACTTTATGACGCCCATCCGCACATTGGTACCGACAAACTGCCACGTGTCATTGAGAACATGCGCAACACTATTATAAGATGTGGCGGTGAGGTGCACTTCCAGACAAAGATGACATCACTGCTCCTTGACAACAACGGCGACACTCCTCGTGTCGTGGGAGCTCAGGCCGTCTGCCTTCCAACGGGACAGGAGCTGACATTCCGTGGACCGGTCATCCTTGCCACGGGTCATTCCGCACGCGACGTCTACCGCTACCTTGCCGGTGCCAGGATAGAGATAGAACCTAAAGGCATCGCCGTCGGTGTACGCCTTGAGCATCCGGCGAGTCTCATCGACAAGATACAGTACCACAGCAGCAACGGTAAAGGCAAGTTCCTGCCCACCGCCGAATATTCCATGGTAACGCAGGTCGACGGCCGAGGCGTATATTCTTTCTGTATGTGTCCCGGCGGCTTCGTCATCCCTGCCGCCACGGGGCCGGAGCAGATCGTCACCAACGGCATGAGTCCCGCTAACCGTGGCACACAATGGAGCAATTCCGGAATGGTCGTTGAGATAAGGCCGGAGGATGTGGAAAACGAGGCTTGCGCAGTGGCGGAAGGTGCAGTTGTGGGCAGCAACGCAATAACGGACAGTAGCACGGCAACATCCATAAAAGACAGTACGGCAAGTGAGCATCTACTTTCTGTCATGCATTTCCAGGAACAGTTGGAGCGGGCCACATGGCAACAGGGCAATATGCGGCAGACGGCTCCGGCTCAACGCATGGCCGACTTCGTTAATGGCCGCTTGAGTTACGACCTCCCCAAGTCGAGCTATGCGCCGGGCCTCATCTCCAGTCCTCTCCACTTCTGGATGCCGCCGTTCATCGTCACCCGTCTCCAGCAGGCCTTCAAGTTTTTCGGTAAGCATCATCACGGTTTCCTTACCAACGAGGCGGTGATGATTGCCACGGAAACACGCACCAGCTCTCCTGTAAGAATTCTCCGTGACCGCGACACACTCATGCACATCAGCCTCCAGGGCCTCTTCCCTTGCGGTGAGGGTGCCGGCTATGCTGGTGGCATCGTCTCCGCCGGCATCGACGGAGAACGTTGTGCCGAGATGTGTGCGGAGTATCTGAAGGGGCTATAGCCCCTTTAACACCTATAGTCCCTATAGCTTCCTATAGCTTCTATAGACTCTATAGTCCCTATAGCTTCCTATAGCTTCTATAGCTTCCTATAGTCCCTATAGCCTCTATAGCCCCTAAAGGCTTATGCAAGGCCTGGCGGCGGATTGCTCCTCCCCATCCCAGGGAGAGTAAGAAAGGCAGATATCTCTGACGCAAAGGTACAAAAGCGAAAGTATTTATCGAGAAATGAAAACGAAAAAAGGAGTAAAGCGAAATGCTTTACTCCTTTTTTTGTGCGTCCTTAGGGATTCGAACCCTAGACCCACTGATTAAGAGTCAGTTGCTCTACCAGCTGAGCTAAGGACGCTTGCAAACAAATAATGCATCTGACGAAAGACAAAAGTCTTTGTGCGTCCTTAGGGATTCGAACCCTAGACCCACTGATTAAGAGTCAGTTGCTCTACCAGCTGAGCTAAGGACGCTCATTTCTTGTTTGCGGGTGCAAAGGTACTGCTTTTTTATTATTCCGCAAAATATATTTCGTCTTTTTTTCAAGAAAAATAAAAAATTTTCAAACACGCTAAGTTTATGTGACGTTACAAAATTATGTAATAGTTTGACTTCCAACAATTAACTATGACAATTCAGCACCGAAACTATAACTTCTCATTCTACAGAAAGAAAGATGAGACCAACTACAAGCTTGGCTTCTACCGCATCAAGAACAAATCCGAGAAAAACGACGTAATGACATCAGCCAACCGCGCTTATCTGCAGTTGCCCGGTAAGGAGACCGGTGGCACTACCCCGACTAACGAATGGGATAAATTTATCAGTTAGAACAAGGCTGACGCCATGGCAAAGGCTCAAACCTTCAATACCTTCGTCGTCGATTATCCAGACTGGAACGACAACGACGTTACAGGCATAAAGGAGATTGATGACAACAAGACTACCGAACCCAACCTCCATGTCAACAGCATCGTCTACGACATCGCAGGACGCGAGGTTACCACTTATGGCGCCATAGCTAATGGCTATGTCAGACTGCCGAAGGGTATCTACATCCTCAATGGCAAAAAGGTGATAATAAGATAATGGATTTGTTTTACTTGCAACTAAGATTGTATTATAAAGCGCAAATATATAAAGCCCACAACAGAACAGATTAATGTTGCGGCAACAGAGATATCGGCCGGCAGCCTGACAGAGGACGGTACTGTAAACACCGGAGACCCTGGAAAAGTACAGAGAACTGACGACGGCGATGAATACATAAACCTCTCTAAGAAGAACCTCTGGGCCGACAATGCGGACTCGTTGGACTCATGGGAGTGACCAAATGAGCTAACATAAAAACACATACCGCCAAGCCATCCAATGCAGGGTGACTTGGCGGTTGTTTTTTTGATAGCCTTTAAGCCGGATTCTACAACGTTATGCTATTATTCTGCCATGGTCGGAAGCAATCACAACATGCCAAGTTCGGCGAGAGCCCATGCCAAGACTGCCATCATGATGAAACCGACAATAATGTTCCACAGACAACTTGAGATGCGTTTTATCAGAATGAAACCGACAACGACGACAATTATTATCGCCACAAAGTATTTCAAGTCTTCCATAATGAGTCTTTAGAATATTTTCACTTAAACAACTTCCGGAAATCTGCAGGTATCTCTGTCTCGAATTCCATGCGCTTATGGTTTATAGGATGATAGAAACAGAGGATGTAAGCGTGAAGGCACAGCCGTCCGATAGGGTTATCACCATTGCCATACTTCACATCGCCACAGACGGGATGCCCCATATCGGCAGAGTGGACGCGTATCTGATTCTTACGTCCTGTCTCCAAACGATACTCCACAAGAGAATGGGTAGCGGTGCGGTCGAGAACATGGAAATGCGTGACGGCATATTTTCCGCCATTGTCCACAGGACTGCTGTAGGTGATATACGCGCGGTTGTCCTTCAGCCAGTTGGCTACAGTACCCTCGTCGTCCTCCATCTCGCCGCTGACGACAGCCACATAACGGCGGTCATAGACTATGTTGTGCCAGTCGTGCTCAAGGATCTGCTCCGTCTGAATATCCTTGGCATATATCATCAGGCCACTGGTATCACGGTCGAGGCGGTGCACCACATGCGCAGTGCAGTGCTGCCGCGTGCGCCGGAAATAGTCGTCGAGCACCGTCTTCACGTTTAGCGTACTGTGACCTGCCGCCATACTGAGTATTCCCACATTTTTCTCTATGACCACGAGATACTGATCTTCATAGACGAGCTTTAAGAATTTGCTATGGAAGGTATTGTTTTTCTTCGATTTGCTGACGCTGACCCTGTCGCCGTTGTGCAAAGGATAGTCGAACTGCGTGCGGAACTTGCCGTTGACCTTGATACCGGAGTTCTTCAGCGTGGCCTTCACCTTGCTCTTGCTCTCCTTGAGATTGGAAAGAAGCCAGTCGAGGAGCGTGGCCTCACCACGAACGGTGTAGTTGGTATAAGCGTCCTGTCGGTTATTAGTGATGTACATAATTCGTTATATTAGTGATGGAATGATGAATGGGACGTAACGAGAGACACATGGCGGGGCGGTCATACGAAAACCGTCATGCCCTCCTTTGTGAGAAAGGAGTTTGGAAAGACGGCGCGAGCCTCCATCAGTATTTTACTCTCATCGTTGTACCGGGCACTGTAATGTCCGAGAAGAAGTTTTCCGACGTGTGCCGCCTTGGCCACCTCGGCCGCCTCCTTTGCCGTACTGTGGAAATACATCCGCGCTCTGTCGGCATAGTCGCTGGCATATGTACTCTCATGATACAGCACGTCGACGCCCTCCACCTCCTTCCACAAATCGGGGACATACCGTGTGTCGGAGCAATAGGCATAACTCCGCGGCTTGTCAGCCGGCGTCACGAGGCGTGCATTGGCTATCGCCTCACCGTCCTCCGTGACCCAGTCGGCACCAGCCTTAATATTGTTTATCTGACTGAACGGAATACCATAGAAGTCGATCATGTCGCGGCGGATATGCGGCAGCGTGGGCTTCTCGCGGAAGAGATAACCAGCACACGGCACACGATGCTGCAGTGGGATGGTCTCTACTGTCAGACTTCTGTCCTCATAGACCACAGCACGAGTCTTTGTGTCCACAGGGAGGAAGACGACCTCAAAGCTAAGTTTATCACAGAATGTCGTAATAAGCATATCGAGGACCGGTCCCAGCTCCTTCGGACCATAGATGCTGAGTGGTGCCGTACGCCCCATGAGTCCGAAGGTGGATATCATCCCTATCAGTCCGAAGCAGTGGTCGCCATGGAGATGACTTATGAATACGGCCTGCAGACGCTGGAAGTTTATCTTGCTCCGCCTCAGTTGGGTCTGTGTTCCCTCAGCACAGTCGACCATAAACATTTTTCCTCTTATCTCAACGACTTGCGATGAGGCGTTGTGCTGAAGGGTGGGCAGCGCACTGCCACAGCCCAAGATATGGATTTTAAACAGTTCCATGAATATCCCGGTTTACTGTTTCTTCAGTCTCGAATAAGCGAAGATGCCGTCATGGTTCTCCAACAGCAGCGAGTCACCGTCAAGACGGTCTATGTCGAAGGTATCACTGTTGAGCAACAGATGTCCGTTGAGTATTCTCCATGATGTCCATGGCCTGGCCTCGCCCTGCTGATGCGACTGAACAGTGCCGCCTTTCTCTATCTCAAAGTTCTTGTCCAGACTTGTCCATGTGGCCTGAAGGGTAGTAAGATTGATGGCCTTGGTAACGATTTTCTCGCCAAGGCCGTTGGTGCGGTAAGTAACAGCCATCTGGTCGCCCGCAGCCATACCGCCGAAGACGACATCGGAGTCGTTGTCAAGGTCGACAACAAATTCCCTGACGCTGTCATCATCACATTTAAGCATGAAGCCACCGTGACCGCCGTCGACATAGGTGCCATACATTGTAGAGTCTTTCACTGTCTCAGCAGTCGCAGACGCCACGTTCGCAGAGTCGCCACTGCCGTTATTTCCATCATTCTTCGACGGCTTGCAGCCGAAGAACAGTCCTATAGTCATAAAGAATAATGCAAGAAGAGCTAATTTTCTCATATATCACAAAGTTTTAGTTATTGGTTTCATTAAATGTCCTTTTAGCCTCATCCCAGAGCTCGTCCATCTCTTTGAGCGTAAGGTCGGCGATATTACGCCCCTGTTCCTTCGCCTTCAGCTCAATATACGTGAAGCGTTTGATGAATTTCTGATTGGTACTCTCCAAGGCGTTGTCGGGGTTAAGATGATAGAGGCGGGCCGCATTGATGATGGAAAAGATAAAATCGCCGAGCTCACGTGTCGACTTCTCCTTATCACCACGACGGAGCTCTTCCTCAAACTCACCAAGCTCCTCGCGCACCTTACCCCACACGTCCTCCTTCTCGGCCCAGTCGAAGCCCACATTGCGAGCCTTGTCCTGGATGCGGTAAGCTTTTATCATAGACGGAAGAGAACTTGGGACACCGGAGAGCACCGTCTCATTGCCGTCGCGTTCCTTCTGTTTGCGACGTTCCCATGAGCTCTCCACCTCTGTGTCGGTAGTCGGTTTAGGGTCGTTGTTCTCGTCGACCTCATCCTTATAGACCACATGTCCCTTGTTGTTTATCACAAGAGATGTGTCGGTAACATACCATTGCGGAGCCTCCGGATTAGCTGTAGTATTTCTCCAGTCAATGAAATCGTGGCGGAACATAAGCTTATCGCTCTGATGGTTGCAAACGTCAGCTATATCGAAGTCGCCGGTCTCCTCGCCCATGATGGAATAGAGCACCACATGTTCCATAACGTCTCCAAGCTCCTTGCAAATCTCCGTTCTGTCGTCTTTCTGCAAAGCATCGGCAAGCTCAAAAACTTCCTCAATAGTGTTTGGACGTAGGCTCTCGAAAGTCTGCTTCCTGTCCCAAGGGCACTCCTTACGCAGTCGTTCCTGAACGTCAAAGAGCCGTTTGAATGCCTTTATCTTTTCATCATTAGAATGTTTCATCACTGCAAAGATAATGTAATCGGACGACACTGCAAAACAAACGATAACTTTTCTTTGCATATGTCATAAACGGGGTCCACTAGTGTCCACTTAAATACTTTAACATTAGGCTTCGCTTACTGATTGTAACTTACCATTCGTCGAAGGGTATTTCTAACTGAATATATTTGTTGT
>ONDK01000099.1 GCA_900316565.1 uncultured Prevotella sp.
ACATTTAATAGAGTAGAACTCCATAGCCATAGCCGCTCGAAAATCGGTCGTGGTACAATCAGAAAAATCGATAATCTTACTTTTTAAAGTGGGCTCATAATTGTATTACTAAATCGCTATACCCATGTTCCACTTTTCTTTCCACATCTCATTATCTCTCCGTCGTCTTCACTTTTCACTGTCAGGAGGATCAAGGCACAACAGCAAAGTATCATTCTTATTAAGCGCTGAGCAGCAAGCCAAACACTGTGAAGAAGCCAATCGGTTCAGTACCGCAAAGAACTACCGGACGGCTATCCGTTCGCTCAGCCGCTTCCTGCAAGGACAGCAATTAACGGACAAAGATATTTCACCGGAGCTGATGGCAGACTATGCTTAATGGCTGCGGCAACAAGGCATCAGCATGAACACCGTATCATGCTACCTGCGTTCCTTGCGTGCTATATATAATAAGGTGGTAAAGCAATACGACTTGGAAGACCGCAAGCCGTTTAAAGACTTGTTCACCGGTCACGCCAAGACCGTGAAGCGATCGGCCACCGGCGACGACATCAAACGTCTGCAGGCAATGATACTCCCCCAGCACTCTCCACAAACTTGAAAAGCTGGCAGGGCTGAAGCGTGGCTTAACCTCATACGTCATCCGCCACACATGGGCGAGCGTAGCATACGACACCAATATCGACCTTGCCGTCATCGCCAGCGCACTCGGCCACACCAATACCAACACTACACGCATCTACATCCGAGACATCAACAACCGCAGGCTTGCAGAAACCAACCATAAAGTGTTGGGAAGGATATTGCCATAGAAACAATTCATTGCCACCCTCACTTCCACATATAAATAATAGACAAAGGTTCAATATAACCGATGATTTTAAGTCACTGCTCTGTTAATAACCTGTTACTCACATTCAGCGAAAACAACGAAACCCTAAGCAAAATGAAACAAAATCAAAACTTTAACATTAAAATATTTGCTTAATTTAGAAATATTATTTAAATTTGCAGTCTGGTATGATTCTATTAAATAGAAAAGAGAGATAAAGCAAGACTTATCCGCCTCCCGCGGGGAGGAAGACACAGCCGTAGAGAGGGAGGAGGACTGATAGAAAGAGAAGACATATATAATAAGGTGTGGACAAAAAGAGAGGACGCACTGAACAGGAACATAGAAAACATAACAGAGAATAAGATCATAACATTATATTTTTAACTAAAGAGAGAATTTATGGAAAAAAGACTAAGATCATAACATTATATTTTTAACTAAAGAGAGAATTTATGGAAAAAAGACTAATGACGCTTTTGGCCGGAACCTTCCTCTTCGTAGGGAGCGTGATGGCTCAGACGAATGTTAGTGGTACCGTAACCTCCGGAGACGACGGCGAACCAGTTGTTGGCGCTGCCGTGAAGGTGGAAGGTACAAACACGGGTACCGTCACCGATGTGAACGGTCACTTCCAGCTCAACGCCCCCGCAGGCGCCAAGCTGGTGGTCAGCTACCTTGGCATGAAGCCACAGACCGTGAAGGCCGGCGGCAACATGAAGGTGGTATTGGTAAACGACAACAAAACCCTCGATGAGATCGTGGTCACCGGATACGGTAACTTCAAGAAGTCATCCTTTACCGGTTCCGCCTCCAACCTCAACACGCAGAAGCTTGAGGATGTACTTGAGGATGTACCTGTCGTATCCGTTACCGACAAACTCGCCGGTGGTGTGGCCGGTCTTACTGTGACATCTTTGTCCAGTTCACCGGGTGCCGCCTCAAGCATTCGCATCCGTGGTATGGGATCTATCAATGCTTCCAACAACCCACTGATTGTCATTGACGGTACTCCTGTCAGCTCCGGCAACTACAGTGAATTTTCATATAGCGATGCCGGTACCGACCTTTTGGCTACCCTTAACAGCAACGATATAGAAAACATCACTGTCATCAAGGATGCTGCTGCAGCTTCTCTTTATGGCTCGCGTGCCGCCAATGGCGTGATAGTCATCACCACGAAGAGCGGTGCCAAGGGCAAGACCAAGGTAGACTTCCGCAGTGACTGGGGTTTCTCTAATATGGCCATCGACTATCGTCCACAGCTCAATGGTCCCGACCGTCGTGCCGTGCTGCAAGAAGGTCTGAAGAAGACGCCACGAAGGGCGCCGCGAAGGCCGCCACTGATGTCAATGAGTTCGCTGCTGAGCCGTCAACTGGTTGGACTGACTGGAAAGACCTGCTCTTCAAGACCGGTCACCACCAAAACTATGAGGCCAGTGTGTCAGGTGGTAGCGAGAACACCAAGTTCTATACCTCTCTGGCCTACACCAAGCAGGATGGTATCGTTGCTAACGAGGGCTTGAAGCGCTATACGGGTAACGTAAACGTTTCCCACACCTTCGGTCGCTTCACGCTGAATGTCACTTCTCAGTCTTCCAGAATCCATCTTCACAAGCTTACGACGAGAATGGCAACTATGCCTTTGGTCAAGGCTTTGTAGGAGTCAACCCGCTCTACGAGTACCTGCACTCAAAAGATATCAACACCATTCACCGTTCCTACAGCACAGCAAAACTGTCATGGAACATTTGGGATGGCCTGACGCTGAGCGAGAAAATCGCCTATGACTATACCGACGGTACAGAGAATGTGCTTTGGGACCGCGAGTCCAACAATGGTAAGGGCACCAATGGTATATATCAGCGCATCAAGAACAGCAATGAGCAAATCAACACCCAGACGCAGCTCTCTTACCTCAAATCGTTTGGCAAGAACAATATCGACGCTCTCGTAGGCTTCGAGACGGAGGACAACCGTTATTCCTACACCTATGTCAGCGCAAAGGGATTCCCCGGTGATCTTTACGAGATTGGCAACTCCAGCACTCAGAGCGGTGACGGTCAGCACAACGGCAGCCGTCTTGTCTCTTATCTGGGACGTGTCAACTATAACTACGACAACAAATACTATCTTGGCGCCAGCCTGCGTACCGATGGCAGCTCCCGTCTGGCCCGTGACAGCCGTTGGGGTACTTTCTGGTCCGTCTCCGGTTCTTGGCGCTTTACCGAAGAGAAATTCTTGGCTTCTATCAAGGACATCCTCACCGATGGCAAGCTCCGCGTATCTTATGGTGTCAATGGCACTCAGCCTTCGTCACTGTATGGTTATATGAACCTGTTCAAATATGGTCAGTATTACAATGGCCAGAATGGTTTCGGTGTCGTAGGTGTCGGCAACCCCGATCTGAAATGGGAGAAGAACAAAGCCTTCGACATCGGTGTCGACCTGACGTTCCTCGGAAAGTACTCGTTGACATTCGACTACTATAATCGTAAGACCAGCGACTTGATTATGGACATGCC
>ONDK01000020.1 GCA_900316565.1 uncultured Prevotella sp.
AACCTCTCCGAGGCTCTGAGTGAATGCGAGCTTCCGACCTATACCCCAGACTGTGCTCGCTTCGCTCGCTTAGTCTGGGGTTACTGAGAGTGTGCCTCTCCGAGGCACTGTGTGTAATCCCCCATCTGCTTATCTGGATGCGCTCGCTCCACGGAAACCTCTGTCACCCAATCTAGGGGTGGGGTTTATCCCCATCCTCTCCACGGAAACCTCTGTCACCCAATGTAGGGGTGGGGTTTATCCCCATCCTCCAAGCGCAACAGTGACTTACAGCCTCGGAGGCTGACTCTTAGTAACTATTTAATTATTGTGTCATTCAATATGATGTGCCCAAAATCTATTTCAGCAATCCCTGATATGCATTGCATGTAAACCTAGTTTTTTTGATTATTCGGCTTTGTTTTTTGCTCAAATCCGATTTTAATTGCATGCCGGTTTTGAATGTTTAAAGGAAAAATCTATATTTGCAGCGATTAAACTAAAACAAATTAAAATAACACATTTCCAATATGAAGAAGAGAATATTATTTTTTTGGCTGTTGTGCTCATTGAGCACAACGCTCATGTCACAACAAGTGGTTCATCTCTGGCCAGACGGAGCTCCCAATTCCAACGGTATCACCGCTCCTGAAGGCCTGACGGAGAATGGCCGTATAACCAACGTCACAGATCCGACACTCACAGTTTTCCCGGCTGCAAAGCCCAATAGCATGGCTGTCATAGCTCTGCCAGGAGGTGCTTATATACGTCTGGCCATCCATCATGAAGGACTTGACATGGCACCTTGGTTCAATAGTCAGGGAATCACCTATGCCGTTCTTAAATATCGAATGCCCAATGGCAAAATTGAAGTGCCCCTAAGCGATGCCCTTCGTGCCATCGAACTAATGCGTGAGCATGCTGCGGAATGGAATGTCAATCCACGGCAGGTGGGTATCATGGGCTCTTCTGCAGGTGGCAATCTGGCAGCCATGGCCTCCACTCATTTTACATCCGATGCCAATCGCCCCGATTTCCAAATACTGTTCTATCCTTTCGTGGGGATGAACAAATTCATGGCGCGCACGATGCTCGGAGAGGATGCCTCGGAGCAACGTATGGATGAGTACAACGTCCTTAAGCATGTCAGCGCCCAGACACCACCAGCATTCATTCTCTGTTCTGCAGACGACAAGACAGTGCCCTGTAGCAACAGCACGGATTATTTTCATGCGCTGCGTAAGCTGGGTATAAAGGCTGCAGTTCATGTCTATCCCAGTGGTGGCCATGGATGGGGATTCAAGGATGATTTCCCGTACAAGCGACAGTGGATGTCGGAAATGGAGCAGTGGCTCAAGCAACTCTTCCCCGACAACGACTTCCGTCGGTGGGGCAGGAATGTCCCTCGCCGAACGGACAGCGCTTATTATAAGACTGCTGAGGCACGCCGTATAGGCGACAATGTGCTTCTCTGGCAGCGTGTCACGGGAGGTTGGCCCAAGAATGAACCGATGGCGAAGCCGCTCTCAGCAGAAGAAAAGGCTAAAGTGCTCAAGGACAAAAATCGCCGTGATGACTCCACTACAGACAATGACGCCACCAACACGCAGATCTATTTCCTGGCACGCCTCTACCAACAGACCCAAGATCCCCGTTACAAGGAAGGTGTGAGGAAGGGTATCGACTATTTGCTCAGCGGACAGTATAAGAATGGGGGTTGGCCTCAGTTCTGGCCCGGACAGCGCGACTATCAGGACGAGATTACTTACAACGATGATGCCATGGCCAACACGATGCTTGTCCTCAGGGATGTATTCCAGAGCAAAGCACCCTTCGATGGCGACCTCATTGACAAGGCTACACGCAAGCGCGCCCAGATAGCATTCAACAAAGGTATAGACTGCATTCTGGCTACACAACTGCACGACAAAGAAGGCAATCTGGCCATCTGGTGCCAGCAGTACGATGCCAAAACCTTGCAGCCTGCCAAAGCGAGAGCCTTCGAATTGCCATCCTACACGCCTCAGGAGAGCGTGCCCCTCATTGAACTGCTCATGGCAATTACAAACCCGGACAAGCGAGTGAAGAAGGCAATACATGGTGCTATGCGTTGGATAGACACTTATAAGCTTACAGGTTTGAGATTGGAACGAACACGAAAGGATGGAATGGCCAATACCCGGTTGGCCAAGGATTCTAAGGCCGGACCTTTATGGGCACGCTATTACGACCTCGACAATACACAACCCTTCGTGTGCGATCGGGATGGAGTGCCACGCAGGCACCTCGAAGATATAGGCCCAGAGCGTCGCAATGGATATAGTTGGTTCGACGACAAACCAGCTTCGCTTTATAAAGAGTATGATCAATGGGCTGATAAATATGATCCACACAACAAAATAGCCATAGATCTTTCCTCTCCGGGCGCCAATGCTACGGGCTTGGTGGATATGGACCGCCGTCCTCAGCCTGATGAGAAACGCTTCGATGCCGTGGTTGACCGTGGAGGCAGCATACAGCAAGTGCTTGAGCAGGCGCCCGACAACAGTGCCAAACCTTACACCATACTTGTAAAGAAAGGTATCTATCACGAGAAAGTTATCATCGACAAGCCCAACATTGTTCTCGTGGGAGAGGACAAGGACAGCGTTATCATCGTGGGAGCCGAGGCTGGCCGCTACCGCATGCTCAAAGAGTACAAAGGTAAGCCTGTTGGCGCTGGTATCGTTTTGCTCACCGAGAAAGCCAATGACTGTGTTATCTCCGGAGTGACCGTCATCAACAACTATGGCACTACTGTCCAGCCCACCACTACACATCAGTTTGCAGTCTTTGGAAAGGCCACACGTACCATAATCATCAACAGCAACATCATTTCTGATGGCAACGATGCCCTTTCATTGTGGGGGCAGAATGGTGATTACTACCATAGTGACCTCTATATCTCATGCCGGGGTGTAGATTTCATTTGCCCCCGTGGGACTTGCTATGCTACGCGTTGCCGTTTCTATGGCGACACTCGGGCAATTCTTTGGCACGACGGCAGGGCTGACAAGCAGAATAAGTTTGTCGTAACGAATTCATGGTTTGACGCCAGACAGCCCACCCCATTGGGCAGATACCATCACGACTCTCAGTTCTACATCATCAATTGTCGATTATCTCATAATATACTTGACGAGAACATTGAACATGCCTACAAGCGTGAACCAGAACTGGCGGTCAAATACCATAGTCAGATCGATCCATGCCCATGGGGCAAGCGTGTATATTATTATGGTACTACACGCGAGGGCGGTGATAGCGGATGGCTGAAGAACAATCTCAGCGAAGCCGAAGGAGCACCTGCCTTCTACGCCATCACCGCAAAATGGACTTTCCTGGGTCGCTGGGATCCTGAGCAGCGGATAAGCGATCTCTGGCCGTGGCTGGCATATTGATTATTGCTAATTTTGCAACCGTACAACTATTAATATAAGCGAATGAAACCTTACCTACTAATCATCGCCCTGTCTCTTCTTTCTATAGCGAGCATGGCACAACGGTCAGAAGTGAACCTTTCTGGCAACGACTGGCAGATTACTCTTGACAAGAATGCCAACTGGCAGCATGACACCCTTTATGTCCATCCCATACTGGGCGCTTTATCCGTCAACGAACCCACTGGCGGATGGTCCTTGCTCAACCATCCTGATAAAAGCGGTGTAAGGCTACCGGCAACCGTGGAAGGGGAACTTTGGGGCTGGAATGGCACCAGCTATGGAGTGACTGGCAACTATGTGGGCGTGAGCTGGTGGCATACCACGGCATCAGTTCCCCAATCATGGAGAGGAAGGCGCGTGTGTCTGGATTTTTCTTCGGTAAGGTTCCGCGCGGAAGTCTTCGTAAATCATCACCTTGCAGGCTATGACCTTGTAAACAGCACTTCCTTTGAAGTAGATGTCACTCACTATGTCAAATATGGGGAAAGCAACGACATTGACATCCGCATCACAGACCCGAACGGCAATTTCAACTGGAAAGATTCACAATGCTTCAGTTGGGGCAACTATCTTGTCAATCCGTCGCATGGCTTCGGGGGCTTGTCTGGATATGTGTCTTTGGTCGCCACGCCTCAAGACTACATAAGTGATGTCTTCATAGAGAACACACCTGAGCCTCGCACGGTCAAAGTCCATATAGAAGGTGCATCGAGGCCTCCATATAAGTTGGAGATACGTGAGCATGGCAAGGAACAGATCATTTGGAGCAGTACGGTTACCAGTCAGGATGCTGAGGTGTTCCTTCCTGAAGCAAAATTATGGTCAGTGGATGCACCTAACTTGTATGACCTCACCGTGAGAACAGCAACCGATGAGGTGAGGAAGCATTTCGGGTTCAGATGGTTTGAAGTACGTAGCGAGAATGGTGACCGGCAGTTCTATCTCAATGGCAAGCGAATGGTGCTCATCACAGCCATCTCCTGGAGTTTCTGGCCAGGCAACGGCATCACTCCCAGTAAGGAATTGGCAGTGAAGCAGGTGGAGGATGCCAAGCGACTGGGCATGAACATGCTCAATTTTCACCGCTGCATAGGCAACACGGATGTTCTGAATGCCGCTGACTCCTTGGGATTGCTCTATTTCGAAGAGCCAGGAGGCAACCAATACCCCATAGGGAAGTTTTACGATGGGAGTCCGTATACGCAGTTCTATTTTGATTACCGCAATGAGAAACTTGCACGGATGATACGACGCGACCGCAGCCATCCATCCCTCGTGATATACAACCTACATAATGAGCGTGGCGCCAACCCACAGGAAGAGGATCGGAGAGAGATGAGGCTGGCGCAGCAACTGGATCCTTCCCGTATCATTACATACAACTCCTGCAACGGCAAGAATCCTGAGGGAGAGCCCAATGATCATTTCAAACTTCATCTCCTGCCGGGAGATACTACATTCCATAATATGGGATGGTGGGATAACCACCATGCCGGCGGTCCAGGTGTCTATCACGATGCCCTCTACAAAGGCGTGAATGACTATCTGCGTTATTCCAACAATAGAGAGGAGATTGTCTATTGGGGAGAGGAAGGCGCCATCGGCACACCGCCCCGCCTCCAGCTTATTCGTGATGAGCTGCTCCGCACCGGTCACACTTCAGGCTGGGAAGCAAGAGATTACCTCGACTGGTATGACGCATACGATTCATTTCTTAAAAACAGAGGCTTCTCGAAAGCCTTCCCTTGTGTGGACAGTCTCACGAGGAAAATGGGCAATGTGGCTTACTACTATCAAGGCAGGATTATGGAGAACGTGCATATCAGTAACACCGTGGATGCCTACGCCGTGAATGGTTGGGAATCCATGAAACTGGAGAACCATTCCGGCATCGTGGATGTCTACCGTAATCTCAAAGGCGATCCTGACCTCATTGCCCGTTACAACCGTCCACTGTACTTAGCTGTTAAGCTCAATCACAAGGTGCTTCCGGTTGGAGACACAACTGTGGTAGATGTGTATATTGTGAATGAGAAGAACATCCATGGCAAGGCCACCTTGAAGGTATCTGCTTTTGATGCAGCAGGGGAACAGACAGCAAGTAAGAGCTATGATGTGACGGTCAGGGGAGGGACGGTCTACGGACAAAACCTGTCCAAGGGCCTGCAGGTGACTGCCACAGGCAAAGGCTACGGCAAGGTGAAGGCCACGCTCTATCAGCATGGTAAACCTGTGGCAGAGGGTTCCGATGAGTTCTATGCCGTGGATGTCAACGCAGACGGAATTTCCGGAAAGATTCTCGTGAATGACACTTCTGGTATGTTGCAGGGCTTCCTAAAGAGTGAAGGCATTGGAAGCGAAATCTATAAGAATGGAATACCTGATGGCGATCTCATGATTGTGGGTGCCGCAGAGCCTAAACAGTTCGGTAGTGGTATGAACGATATACTGGAATGGGTAACGAAAGGCCACACACTCATCGTCGTGGACAATGCCGAGCGGTGGGCGGACTTGCTTTGCGACAAGGAGATGATGGACTACCGAGGCAGCAAGGCGCTCGGCAAATCCTGGTATGGTGGCAACTATTTCTGCCGCAACCATCCCATCTTCAAAGGGCTGCCTACCGACTGTGTATTCAACTGGGAATATCAATGTTTCGCAGCCTATAATCGCCATAGAGTAGGGCTGAGGGATATGAGTGGCGACATCATTGTTGGATGCGTGTCAGACCATCGCAAGGAGGTGTACTCTGCACTCTCGGAAATCAAAGTGGGCCGTGGCACTATCCTCATCACGACACTGGACATCCCCTCATGCCTGAAAGGAATGGAGCGGTATGCCAAGGCAGTGGATATAGATGGCATGAACGAGGCGATGAACACATTCAACAACGAGGGTCGCAACAAGGCCAATGTGGTGGGTGTGCAGTTGCTCCTGAATATGCTTCGGTATGCTATCAGCTTGGTAGAAAAATAGATGGAAGCAGTTTGACATGAAGTGCGGATGGCTTGTAAGATATTAGTCATCCGTCCGATTGTCATCATATTCTTCCGGATTGACATTGAAATTTTTCTTGAATACTCTTCTAAAATACTGCACATTCTCGTAGCCACATTTCTCGGCTATCTCATGAATGCCAATGCCCGTCTCTGAACGCTGAGCCAGCAGTTGGATGGCATGTTGCATGCGTGCTTGTATGAGCAGTTGGTTAGGTGACACTCCCATGAGCGACCGCAGCCTTCTGCTCAGTGTGGACTTGCTTGCCGCTGTAGCCATGGCCATCTTTTCTACATCTGCCTCTGAATTGCCGATATTCTCCTGTATGTAGTTCATCACACGGTTCATGAACGCTGTATCTTCTGGACTTCTGCCTGAAAGAGAGGGACTCATGCCCCCTTGACGCTCGCCTTTGTCTGCAACCCCTCTGTCTTTCTCTTTTTCTTGAAGCACTCCCATATATCTCTCATACAATTCCTTCCGTTGTTCTCTGACATGACCGACATAGAAATAAGTATATACAATGGCTGCGACCACAAGACATGCCAGAAGCACGAATATCACTTTTGCCCATAGCGTCTCATACCAGAAGGGAGATATGAGTATGGTGATCTCCTTGGCATTGTCTACTCATCTGCCATACTTGTCCGTAGACTGTACCTTCAAGGTATGTGAGCCTGTAGGAAGGTTGAAAAGGGTTGTCCTTCGGTTTCTGGTGGCATGTGTCCAGTTGGATCCATCCAAACTTGTACGGTACATGATGCCCTCGTTGTTGGTATAATCTACAGCTGCAAATCCTATGGTTATGTCGCGTTCATCGGCGTCTAAGCAGATTTGTCTTTTTTCGGGAAGACAAAATACCTCTGAACCTCCGTCGATGGAAAGCGTTGTGAAAACTATTTTAGGCTTATATCCTCTCGTATAGATGTTGTGAGGGGTGGCCATGTAAGCACCTTCATCTGCACCAAGGAGCCAACTGCCATCATCGAGGATGAGTGGAGTGGTCTCAGTAAACCTGCAGGTATCTCCCCAAAAGGTTCTGCCGTAGGTCACGGTCTGGTGGTTGGCTATGTAATATTCCATCACACTGTTGCTACTGGCAATGACAAGGACTGAATCCCCCACGAGAGTGAATGCGTTGCAAATATCTGACGACAACGAAGAAGATGCCACGTTGAGGTGTGTGAATGCTTGTGAGGAAGAAAAAAGCTGCTGCTCATCTATCATGTCAAGGCCAGAACTCTCGGTGCAGATATAGATTTTCCCTTGTTTGTCGCGAGTGACCGCCATGGTGGCGTCACTACAGAGACTGCCGTATATATTCGGATTTCTTTTCAGAATTCTGAATTTTGTTTTCTTATAATCTTTTTCAATATGTCCCACCATAAGTCCACTTGTAGAGGCCACGATAATATTGCCTTTGGGAGTGATGAGAATCTTCCTGACTTTGTAGCCACCCAATGAGGGAGATATTACAGGTTTTGCTGATTCTGGGTTTGGAATGCACTTCACTCCATGTTCCCAAGTGGCTATCCACAAACGCCCCCATGCATCTTCCTTGATGTCGTAGACAGCATCGTGAGAAATGGTCTGCCCTCCCACTTTCATCAAACCTCCTGGTTTTCCGCCCGTCCATATTTCCCCATTGCGAGTTTTGTAGATAACGTATGGTGCGAATGGGAGCGAGATAGTACGCCATACAGACCAATCGCGGTTGTATACTCTTATTCCTTGCGGCTTACTCATACCTATCCATATATGTTCTTGCCGGTCACGCATGAAAGCTCTCGGTCTTCCGTTTTCTGTGCCTATGACAATCTTGGCGGGATGATGGTCCGATAGCGTCTTATAAAGACATCTTTCATCTGCTGTCCAGCTAACCCCCCAAATGTCTGTGAATCCTTTCCAGGCTTTGTCCAGCATGATGGATAGTCTCTTTTGTTGTGCTGCAGGTATAGCGTGGAAGGTATAGTCGGAAATCTTAAAGAGATAGACTCCATTATCGGTAAGACACAAGATGTCTCTCCCCTTTGTCAGACCTATGTTCCGTATGTGGTTAGTGCTTATTGGTGCCCCGTCTCCAGGCTTGAAGGTAACGATGTGGAACTGGTATCCATCAAAGCAAGTAAGGCCTCGCTGTGTAGCCAACCAAAGTAGACCGTTGTGGTCTTGCACTATACCCCTGATGGGCTCAGAGACCAGCCCGTTGGAGTCATCGTATTTGATAGTGAGCTTCGTGTCTTCTCCTCTTGTGGGTATAGAGAACAGGATGAGTATTAGCAGGACAATGAAAGGTTTGAACATGTCTGATATGGTATGAACAACGGCGGCAAGCAGGACATGACCGGTAACGGATGGTTCATAGGACAGCCTATAGATGTAGTCTACGGATATGTGCCTAACGGCATCTGCACTGCTGAGGAGGCTGCCCGTGAGGCTGCCGACGACAACCTGAAGACAAAGTTCCATGAGGGCGAGTATATGGTTAAGGATATGAATGGCGACGGCGTTATCGACCCGTCAGACCGCCGTGTCCTCGGACACGCGGAGCCTACATGGACCGGAAGCGTGAACTCTTCACTCACCTGGAAGAATTTCGATTTCTCATTCAATATCTACACTAGTCAGGGCAGTCGCGTCTACAGTCCGTTCATGGCTGAGTTTACCGACTACAGCCAGCGCGGTATGGGTCGTCTGAAGATGGACTTCTACACTCCGGCAGGTGTGAGACTCCTCGGCGACGACGGTGAGCTCTACACCACTACGGAGGCTCACATGGGCAAGTATCCGTTCCCGACAAACGGTGGAAACAACAAAGGCTGCGGCTCATTCTGGGTCAACAACTCTACCGGTTCGCAGTACTTCGTCAACAACTGCTTTACAAAGGTTAAGAACATCATCCTCGGCTATACCTTCCCAAAGAAGTGGATATCACCGTTAGGGCTGTCTTATCTCCGTCTTTACGTCAACTTTGTCAACCCGTTTGTCATCACGCCTTACAAGGGCTTCGACCCGGAATGGGCTGACGCAGCCATCAACACCGGCGCTGGCGGCCCTGCTTCACGCAGCTACCAGATTGGGTTGAGTCTTAAATTCTAAAAACCAGCAACAACTATGAAAATAAAATATATCTTGGCGGCGGCTGTAATGCTCGTTGCGGCCACAGGTTGTTCCGACTATCTGGACCAGGACAACAGGTCGAATGTAACCGCGCCGTCGTTCTATAACACCTCTGAGGGATTCGAGAGCCTCACCAACAGTATGTACTCTTCGCTCCGCTCTATATACAATATCTCGCCACTGGCCATGACGGCTGGCACTGACCTCTTCGGTGACGGCAAGACGGCGGGCGTGACAATGAACTACTACCGGCAGACGTCTACTGACGCCAACGTGCTGGAGCTGTATACCAACTTCTATAAGTCCATACAGCTTGCCAATGCCGTTATCCACTATGGTGAGACAACGGCCGAAAGCAATGTTAAGAACCAGCACGTCGATGAGGCCCGTTTCATCCGGGCATGGGACTACCTGATGCTCGTACAGCTCTACGGACGCGTCCCCTTGGTGACGGATATGTTCAGTACGGCTCAGATGAACTTTGAACAGTCCGACATCAAGGATATCTATGACTTTATAATCTCCGAGTTCGAGTATCTGCAGGGCAGTTCCGCTCTGAAGGATTACGACTCCTCAAACGTAGGGCGGTGCAGCAAGCGCGCCGCAAAGATCTTCCTTGCCAAGGCATATCTCACCCGTGCTTGGCTCAACGGAAAGGACTATGAGAGCCAGGAGGAAAACATCGCTCAGGCCGGCGACTTTGAAAAGGCCGCGAAGTACGCTGTGGAGGCCATCAACGGCGAAATCCCATCGGTCTCTATTGAGAAGGCGTTTGATGTCAACAACGAACAGAACAGCGAGATATTTTGGTCCGTGCAGTTCAGCTCCGCTACCCTTGGCAATCCCTCCTCGGACGGAAGTTATCAGCAGGCGCAGTTCGGAAGTTATCTCGGCGGTGCCGAATATCCTAAGACAAAGGCCATCGACGGTACTGAGGCACCGTTCCTGCGCCTCGTGAAGATGTACGGTCGGGGCGACGGCCGCCTGGAACAGACATTTATGCTGGAGCTTCATGGCTCCAGTCCTACCAATATCGACAGCTACTACGACTACTACAACAACCCGACGACCACGCCAATCGCCGTCTACTATGCTCCGGCATGGGCCACGGATGCGGATATAGCAGCGTGGAAGGCCGACGACCCACATGGTCTGAAGGCCGCCGCGGTAGTATCCAAGAGTGTTGCCGAGGGCGGACTGGCACCGCGTCAGAATATCCCGGAGTCGTGGACGGTTAGAAGAAGCGAGGACTACGGTGTGCCTTGTATCAAGAAGTTCGACGACTACACTGAGACCTCCATGAGCAACCGCTCCACCCGCTGTAGCACCCATGATGTAGTGTTGGCCCGTTTGGGTGAGGCTTACCTCATTGCTGCCGAAGCCTACCAGCAGCTTGGACAGAACAACAAGGCCGCCCAGCTCATCAACCAGCTCCGGCAGCGGCCTGGAACCGTCAAGAGTGGCTATGCCGACGCGATGACGGTGAAGAGCAGCGACATAAACATCGACTTCATCCTTGACGAGCGTGCCCGTGAGATGGCGGGTGAGTATGTCCGCTGGTTCGATTTGAAGCGTACCCACAAGCTCGTTGACTATGTGACACGGTATAATGAGGACGGTGTCACCGCTGATGAAATGCGCGGTTCCGATGGTGCTTGGAAAATTCTGCGTCCTATTCCTCAGGATGCCATCGACAAGAACCAGACACCTATGAAACAGAACCCAGGCTATTAAGCCGTAAGTGTATTGATTTGGCCCTGCCGCTGTAAAGTTTATGGCGGCGGGGTGATAAGAAAAAAGAGAATATTTCAGAATTCGTTTCTTGTATTATCCCACACATGGCGATGGCATTAGATGCCCTCCGTCCGGTCAGCGGGCCGGAATGTCAGGCCTGTTTTTATTCTTTTTTCCATAAACGCCGAGTGGCATTGACACCGTCGCCGGTGTGTGGGTCTTTATTCAATGCGGGTTGTGAAGTGTTCTCTTTTTTATTTTCTGTTCTGATTACTGTGGCAAGGTGATTTTCTTTTGATTGATATGGTCTCATGGATATTTTTCAGTAAGTTTGCAGTCGATAAGAAGACAATGAAAAATGGAACGGACCAAGAACACGGAAAATAAACCATCAGCAGACTTACAGATTAACATCCCCACACAGAATTTTATCCGGCTGCACCGCAACGATGATGTGCGTAGTCTTGCTTTCTCTGCCGGTAAGAACCCGGAGGTCGATGTCCCGCTGGCCCTGGACCAGATAAAAGGATGGCAGACGGCACGGTATAAGCTGCCGTCGTGGGCTGAAACACCCGGCATCATCTATCCGCCTCACCTGAATATGGAGCAGTGTTCCAGCGAGCAGACGGCACGCTACAAGCAGACTATTGTGAGCGATGGCCACAGCAGTGGTGTTGACGGTGTCCTCGTGGACCTCACCGGTGGCTTCGGTGTCGACTTCTCGTTCCTCTCCCAGTGTTTCGCAAAAGCCGTCTACGTCGAACGTGATGCCCGCCTGTGTGCTGTCGCGCGTCATAATTTCGGCCTTTTAGGCTTATCGAATGTAGAGGTGGTCAACGCTGATGGCGTAGAGGTCCTGAAGGCACTGTCAGGAGACAATCCACTCCTCATGTCGAAGGACGGTGTGCGGCTCCCATTGTTCATTTACCTCGACCCTGCACGTCGTGATGTCCATGGCAAGAAGGTGTATAATATCGCGGACTGTGAACCCGATGTGGTGTCGCTGGCATCACTGTTGCGGTCTGTGGCCGGCAAAGTAATGATAAAGCTGTCGCCGATGTTCGACTGGCGTGAGGCTGTACGTGAACTCCCTGGCGTGACGGATGTCCACATAGTGTCGGTGAAAAACGAGTGCAAGGAACTGCTGGTGGTCATGGACGGGGACAAGGCGGAAGAGAAGCGGGAGAATGGTGTCTGCGTTCATTGTGTGAACGATGCTGACGATTTCTCCTTTGTCTTTGGTGGCGAGAGAATAGCGTCGTTTAGTGAATGCCCCGATGACGTTACGGTGGAGCGGATCCCGTCAGCATCTTCATCTTTTCCGTCTTTCCTGCTGGTCCCGAATGCATCGGTGATGAAGGCCGGTTGCTTCACGGAGCTGGCGCGGCAGTTCGGCGTTTCCGCCATCAGCGTCAACTCACACCTGTTCCTTTCGTCCCGTCCTGTCGCTGACTTCCCCGGCCGGCAGTTCTGTGTCGTCGCCGTCTCTTCGATGAACAAGAAGGAACTGAAGCGTACCCTCGCCGGGATAACTAAGGCAAATATTGCCGTAAGGAATTTCCCCATGACCGTTGACGCATTGCGCAAACGGCTTAAAATTAAGGAGGGCGGCGATGTATATATCTTCGCAACAACGTATAGTGATGGCAGTCATGTTTTAATAATAACCAAAAAAAACGTCTAATTTTGGCAATGTAATTTTTATTTGCTAATTTTGCATGTTTAAAAGCAAGGAAAATGTCATCAATTAAAATACAGAAAGTAGAGACAAAGAAGCAGCTGAGAGCCTTCATAGACTTCCATTATGACTTGTATAAAGGCAATCCGTATGATGTGCCAAACCTGTTCATGGATGAGAAGAACACCCTTTCGCCGTCGAAGAACCCAGCTTTCGACTTCTGTGAGGCGGAGTACTATCTTGCATACGACGAAGACGGACAGGTCGTGGGCCGCATCGCCGGTATCATAAACCATAAGGCCAACGACAGATGGAAGCGCAACAGTGTGCGCTTCGGATGGCTTGACTTCATCGATGACCTCGATGTGAGCCGTGCCCTGTTTCGCGCTGTGGAGGATTATGGCCGCCGTAAGGGCATGACGGAGATCGTTGGACCGCTCGGCTTTACCGATATGGACCCGGAGGGTATGCTCATCATGGGCTTTGACAAGCTCGGTACGATGCCTACCATCTACAACTATGACTACTATCCGCGCCACATGGAGCAGATGGGAGGATGGGAGAAAGACACCGACTACGTGGAATACTATATTCGGGTGCCGGAGAAGGTGCCGGAGAAGTACTCCAAGATTGCCGCTATGATCGCCGACAGGTATAACCTCCATGTGAAAAAGCTTACGAGGAAGGATATCCGTGAAGGCTATGGTTATAAGGTTTTCGACCTCATCAACGACACATACAAGAACCTCTATGGCTTCTCTGAGCTCACACCACGGCAGATAGACCAGTATGTGAAGGAATACCTGCCTATGCTTGACCTCAATCTGGTAACGTGCATCGAGGATGGCAACGCTGACAATAAGCTCGTCGGCATCGGAATAACCATGCCGTCGATGAGCAGAGCCATGCAGAAATGCCGTCGTGGAAGACTCCTGCCCTTTGGATGGTGGCATGTGCTGCGTGCCGCCAAGTGCCATAAGACGGAGGGCGTGGACCTCCTTCTGCTCGGCGTCCTGCCTGAGTACCGCTCTAAAGGCGCCAACGCGCTGCTCTTCGCCGACCTTATCCCACGGTATATCAGCTATGGCTTCAAGTGGGGTGAGAGCCAGGTGGAGATGGAGGACAATGAAGGGGTGCAGCGGCAGTGGGGCGCTCTCAGTCCGGAAAACCACAAGCGCCGCAGATGTTACAAGAAGATGTTGGTCTAACGGTGATGACCTTGCATCGATAACGGAGGAATAACTATGTCAGAAAACAGTAAAGATAATAAAAATAGAATTGTTGGCGATAGCGATGCCCTGTCCCAGGACACCGTATCATCAGCTAAACCACAATCCCAATCGCCTCACGGCGGCGACCGGCAGTCGTCAGCCGGTGACGGCCCCGCACCCGAATACACCGACGACAACATCCGTCATCTGAGCGATATGGAGCATGTCCGCACACGTCCCGGTATGTATATCGGACGTCTTGGCGACGGTTCTCTGCCCGAAGACGGCATCTATGTGTTGCTCAAGGAGGTCATCGACAACTCCATTGATGAGTTTAAGATGAATGCAGGCGACAGAATAGAGGTCGACATCGAGGACAACCTCCGCGTCGGTGTCCGCGACTACGGCCGCGGTATCCCTCAGGGAAAACTTGTTGAGGCTGTCTCCGTACTCAATACTGGCGGAAAGTATGACTCCAAGGCCTTCAAGAAGAGTGTAGGACTGAACGGCGTCGGCGTGAAGGCCGTCAATGCCCTTAGCGCACGTTTTGAGGTGATGAGCTTCCGCGACGGGGAAGTCAGGGACCTCGTGTTTGAGAAAGGCGTGCTGAAAAGCGATGAGACACGCGACACCGACGACGAGAATGGAACGTACATATTCTTCCAGCCCGACGGCAGTGCCAACCTTTTCAAGAACTATTCCTTCCATGATGACATCGTAGAGACCATGCTTCGCAACTACACCTACCTCAACACCGGTCTCACCATCATGTATAACGGACGGCGCATACTGAGCCGGCACGGACTGAAAGACTTGCTTATCGACAATATGACGGAGGAACCTCTCTATCCTATCGTCCACATGCGGGGAGAGGATATAGAGATCGCGTTCACGCATACCAAGCAGTATGGCGAGGAGTACCACTCCTTTGTCAACGGACAGCATACCACACAGGGCGGAACCCATCAGACGGCGTTCAAGGAACACTTCGCACGTACCGTCAAGGAGTTCTTCGGAAAGTATGAGTACAGCGACATCCGTAACGGACTTGTCGCCGCCATCGCCGTCAATGTGGAAGAGCCCGTCTTCGAGTCGCAGACAAAGATCAAGCTCGGCTCCACACTTATGTCACCCGACGGTGAGACCATCAACAAGTATGTCGGAGACTTCATCAAGCAGAATGTCGACAACTACCTCCATATCCATAAAGACGACTGTGCCGATATCATGGAGGAGCATATCAAGGAAGCCGAACGCGAGCGCAAGGCAATGGCCGGCGTGGCCAAGTTGGCCCGTGAGCGCGCTAAGAAGGTGAGCCTTCACAACCGTAAGCTTCGCGACTGCCGCATCCACTACAACGATACCAAGAACGACCGTAAGGAAGAGTCGTCGATATTCATCACCGAGGGCGACTCTGCCAGCGGAAGCATCACGAAGAGCCGTGATGTAAACACGCAGGCGGTGTTCTCTCTTCGCGGTAAGCCTCTCAACTGCTTCGGCCTCACCAAGAAGGTTTGTTACGAGAATGAGGAGTTCAACCTTCTCCAGGCGGCTCTTAACATTGAGGACGGTCTCGATAACTTGCGCTACAACAAGGTTATCGTCGCCACCGATGCCGATGTCGACGGTATGCACATCCGCCTTCTTCTGATAACCTTCTTTCTTCAGTTCTATCCGGAACTGATAAAGAAAGGCCACGTCTATGTGCTGCAGACACCACTGTTCCGTGTCCGCAACAAGCGCACGAAGATAAAAGACAAGAAGGTTATAGCCGAGGCTGACGCACGCCTGGGCAAGAAGGAGCGCAAGAGCGACTTCATAACGCGCTACTGCTATACCGAGGAAGAACGTCTGAACGCCATCCGCGACCTCGGACCGGACCCGGAGATAACACGGTTCAAAGGACTTGGAGAGATAAGTCCCGACGAGTTCGTCCACTTCATAGGTCCTGATATGCGGCTGGAGCAGGTCACCCTTCACAAGAACGACCAGGTACAGAAGCTCCTGGAGTACTACATGGGCAAGAACACCATGGAACGTCAGAACTTCATCATCGACAACCTGGTCATCGAGGAGGACCTTCCGGAAGACGAGACAGCGTAGGGTAGGGCATAGTCCCATAGTCTCAAGGTTTCACACTCATTATCCATCATATTCATGAGTAAAACAATTACAGCCAAAACAAGGAAAAGCCTTACTGCCCTTCTCACTATCAGAAGGGCAGTAAGGCTTTTCCTGTTCCTTTTCCTCCTCACATCTTTCCCTCTGACCTCGTCGGCCCAGATAACGTTCCGACTCGACAAGAACGCGCCCTTGCGGAAACTGCAGTTCGCCGAGACTGTCATCAACAGCCTGTATGTCGACACTGTCAACGAGAATCAACTTGTGGAGAACGCCATTCGCGGCATGCTCAAGAGCCTGGACCCACATTCTTCTTATTCCACACCCGAAGAGGCCAAGGAGATGCATGAGAGTCTTGCAGGCGACTTTGAGGGCATCGGCGTACAGTTCAATATCCTCAACGACACCCTCGTCGTCGTTCAGACAACCCTCAACGGTCCTTCAGAGAAGGTCGGTATCCTTCCCGGCGACCGTATCGTAAACGTCGACGGCACCGTTATCGCCGGAGTGAAGAAGCCGCGTACTGATATCGTGAAGATGCTGCGCGGAAAGAAGGGAACGAAAGTGCGGCTGGGCGTCATCCGTCCCGGAGCACATGGTATGCTGAAGTTCACCGTCTGCCGTGATGTCATCCCCGTCCATTCCGTAGAGTCCGCTTATATGATAGCTCCCGGCATAGGATACGTCCATATGTCGAGCTTCGGTGAGAAGACACATCAGGAGTTTATGAATGGCGTGGACTCCCTTCTCCGTAGTGGAATGAAAACCCTTGTCCTCGACCTCCAGGGTAATGGCGGCGGGCTGATGACCTCTGCCGTAGCCATTGCCAACGAGTTCCTCGATGATGGCGACACCATCGTCTATATGTATGGCCGTACCGTTCCTATGACGGTCTACAAAGCCCATGGCAACGGTCATCTGCGGGACATCAAGACTTATGTGCTTGTCGACGAGTATACCGCTTCTGCGGCCGAGATTGTCTCCGGCGCGCTCCAGGACAACGACCGAGGTGTTATAATTGGCCGCCGCACGTTTGCCAAAGGACTTGTCCAGCGGCCTGTCGATATGCTCGACGGCAGTATGATGCGCATCACCATAGCCCATTATTACACTCCTTCGGGACGTTGCATTCAGAAACCGTATAAGAAAGGAGACCCCGACGACTACGCTCGGGATATAGAGAACCGCCTGAAACACGGAGAGCTCACCAGCGTGGACTCCATCCACCTCGACAAGAACGCAAAGTACTATACCCGGAGACTGCATCGTGTCGTCTATGGAGGCGGAGGTATCATGCCGGATGTCTTCGTTCCCCTCGACACCACACATTTCTCACCTTACTACCGGAAGCTCATCGCCAACAATGCTATAATGCAGCGTCTGCTGGAATATATCGATGGCAACAGGAAACAGCTCACCAAGCGGTATAAGACCTTCGCCGATTTCAACCGCAACTTTACCGTTCCCACGGCCCTCACCGACTCCATCTTCGCCGATGGACGTAGGAAGAAGGTGGAACCTAAGGACAAGGAAGAACTCGCCGAGACTGTCGCGGAACTCTCCCTGCAGCTCAAGGCCCTCATAGCCCGTGACCTGTGGTCGCTCAACGAGTACTACCAGATTTACAACAAGGAGAATATGACGCTGCGGAAGGCCTTGCAGGTCATTGCCGAAAGGGACAAATAAAGGACTGTTCCGGCGGCATCAGCAAGTCTCTACACGGTGGAAGTGAAGCCTGACGGCCGTTACATCCAACGATACATAATAACAACGACAATATAAAAACAGAAAGATAATGATAACCTATAGTGTCGATGGCGTTAAAATGCCAAAGTTCCACAAGCGTAAAGCCAACAAATGGATACGTGAAGTTGCCGCCACCTACGGCCGCAAAGTGGGTGAGATAGGCTATATGTTCGTCGATGACGAGAGAATACTGAAGTGTAACCGTGAGTACCTCGGCCACGATTACTACACAGACATCATAACGTTCGACTATGACGAGGACGATATCATAAATGGCGATATCGTCATCTCTCTCGACACCGTCCGCACAAATGCGGAGAAATATGCCAAATCATATGATGATGAGTTCCACCGTGTGCTTATACATGGCATCCTCCATCTCTGTGGCATCAACGATAAAGGTCCGGGAGAACGTGAAATTATGGAGGCCAACGAGAATAAAGCCCTGGCCCTCCTTGCTAAGATGTCGGAATAGGCCAGGAAGGCTTTAGGTGAGTTATCCTCTCATCTTCTCACCGAAATCCTTGCTGACATAGTTGTATATGTCCTTGCAGCAGTCGGCAGAGAAGGCAAGAGCATAGCGCACCGTGTCGTCCCATTGCTGTGCCGTGAGACCATCTTGCAGTTGGCTGAGGCTTATGTCGTTCTTTATAAGCCCGAAGACGAAGCCGGCATTGAAGTTGTCGCCCGCGCCGACGGTGGAGACGGTCTCCTGGGCCGGCACGTCATAATGCTTCGAGAAGCCGCCGTTGCCGTAGACCTCCACGGGCTCGGCGCCGTGAGTGTAGATGAAGTTGCGGCAGTAGAATGAAATCTCGGCATTGTAAACCTTGTCCGCGCTGTCCTTCTTATACAGTGTCAGGAAGTCCTCATAGCTTCCCCGCACGATATCGGCATAGTCGAGGTTGTCGATGAAGTTAGGCGTTATCTTCATAATCTCGTTCTTATGTGCCGGACGGAAGTTTACGTCATAATATAATATAGCGCCATGACTCTTCGCATAGTCGAGAAATGCTGCCACCTGCGGTCTTATCACCGGGTTGAGGGCGAAGAAAGAGCCGAAGAGCACTATGTCGTCAGGGTTTATCTCCGGGTAAGCGAACTCCAGTTGGTCGTGCGGATGGTCCTTGTAAAAGATGTAGTCGGCATCGTTGTTGTCGTCTAGGAACGCCAGTGAGATGGGCGACTTCGAATCCGGGAAGACGCTGACATTGCTTGCGTCAGCACCGTTCTCCCTCAGAAAGCTTATTATCTTCTCTCCTACGCGGTCGTTGCCGGCCTCAGAGATGAACGTCGTGTCCACTCCGGCGCGTGCCAGTGAGATGATGGCATTAAACGTAGAACCACCCGGGACAGCACTTACCGGTTGTCCCTTTTTGAAAATGATGTCGAGAACAGTCTCGCCGATACCAATTACTTTACGCATATAAATCCCGTGGCGGTCTCCCAGCAGCGCTCTCTTACTCCTTTTCAATGTGATGAAAGGTGGAAAGGCGGTCCTTGGAAGGTTCCGTCATTATTAATTATTCCAGTTGTTTTATTAGTGCAAAAATACTGTTTTCCAAAGAAACGGCAAAACAAAAAGCCCCTTCTTTTTCATTTATTATACAAAAAATCAGTACTTTTGTGGCTCACAATAATTATTATCAAAAGGCCGGCTTATGACCGGCAACATTTCAATGGCCCTGGGGAACAGACAGGGCTTGTGGACGTTCGTCATGAAATACAATACAACAACACTTCCCAATGGCCTCCGCGTCATTCATCTTCCGTCGGCATCGCCGGTGGTCTACTGCGGTTATGAGATAAAGGCCGGCACTGCCGACGAGCCAGAAGGCTATGAGGGTATAGCCCATTTCTGTGAGCATACCACCTTTAAGGGTACCGCCCGCCGCTCATCGCTTGACGTGATAAACTGCCTGGAGAGTGTTGGCGGCGACCTGAACGCCTACACCACGAAGACAGATACTGTATACTATGCCGCCATTTTGAAGGACTATCTCCCACGGGCCATAGACCTTCTGAGCGACATAGTGTTCCACAGCGTATATCCACAGAAACAAATTGACAAGGAGGTGGAGGTTATCTGCGACGAGATAGAGTCCTACAACGACTCTCCCGCCGACCTTATCTACGATGAGTTTGAGAACATTATCTTCCGCGGCACACCTCTCGGTCATAATATCCTCGGCACCGCCGACCGCGTGCGCCGGTTCACCACCGCCGACGCCCTTATGTTCACCCGTACCTTCTACCGTCCTGACAACGCGATATTCTTTATCTATGGCGATGTCGACTTCGATGCCGTGGTGGAAATGCTCAGGGCAGCGTCACCGGAGCAGGATAACGGAAACGCGGAGAAAGTCATTCTGCCGTCGTCTTCCGATATACCGCCATGCCATGAAGCGACTTCCTCCTCCACGGCAAATGCTGACAATGCTGCTGCCTTTGGACAGACCGTCGTCCGCCACCTCAACACCCATCAGGCTCATGTGATGCTGGGCCGTCGCTCCTATGGCGTTGATGACGACCGTCGCATAGCCCTTTACCTGCTGAACAATATCCTTGGCGGTCCGGGGATGAACGCCCGTCTCAACCTTAGCCTCCGTGAGCGCCATGGCCTTGTATATACTGTTGAGAGTACGATGGTGAGCTATCATCACACCGGACTGTGGGCAGTCTACTTCGGATGCGACTCAGAGGATGTGGAACGCTGCCTTGAGCTCGTAAGAAAGGAACTCGACAAGATGATGGACAGCCCTCTCAGCGCCGAAAGCCTTGCCGCCGCAAAACAGCAGATACGCGGGCAGATAGGAATAGCCAGCGACAACCGCGAGAACTTCGCACTTGACTTCGGCAAGGCGTTCCTGCATTACGGCTGGGAGAGGGATGTGGAGAGACTGTATAAACGCATCGACGCCCTGACAGCACGGCAGCTGCAGGACGTCGCATGCGATATTTTCCGTAAGGAGGGTCTCACCACCCTCATCTTTGAGTGAGGACTATGACAAGGATAGCATCTTCTCTATCGGCTTCACGGCCTCCTTGGCTATCGCCGGGTCTATCTCTATCTCCGGCCAGCCATATTTCAGAGAGTTGTAAATCTTCGCCAGTGAGTTGAGCTTCATAAACTCACACTCGTTGCAGGAGCAGCCTAAGCTGCCCTCGCTGACCTCCGGCGGCACGGGGATGAATGTCTGGGAGGGACAGGTGCGCTGCATCTCATGCAGAATACCGGCCTCAGTGGCCACGATGAACTCCTTTTGCTCCGGATGTTCCTGCGCATATTTCAGCATTGTGGCAGTACTTCCTTTCACGTCGGCGATGGCAAGCACAGGGGCCTTACACTCCAGGTGGGCCATAACGACGGCATCGGGATGCTCCTTCTTCAACTTCGTTATCCCTTCCACCGAGAACTTCTCGTGGACATGGCATCCGCCGTTCCACAGCAGCATCTTCCTTCCCGTCAGGGAGTTGATATAGTTTCCTAAGTTATAGTCCGGACCGAAGATTATCTTCTTGTCCTTGGGAAAGGAGTTTATCACCTTCACGGCGTTGCCGGAGGTCACCACGCAGTCGGTGAGAGCCTTCACGGCAGCCGTGGTGTTCACATAGCTCACCACCTTGTATCCCGGATGCTCCTCCTTGTATTTCTTCAGGTCCTCGGCATTGCAGCTGTCGGCGAGGGAGCAGCCTGCGTTGAGGTCCGGGCAGAGCACTGTCTTGTCGGGTGAAAGCAGCTTGCAGGTCTCCGCCATGAAGTGAACACCGCACATGACCATTACTTTAGCGTCGGTCTCGGCGGCTTTACGGGCCAGGGCCAGGGAGTCGCCAACGAAGTCGGCGATGTCCTGGATGTCGCCAACGGTATAATAGTGCGCGAGGATAATGGCATCTTTCTCCTTGCACAACTTACGAATCTCTTTCTTCAAGTCCAGGTTTTTGTCGATGGGCTCATCGACATATCCTTTCTCCTTCCAGCTTTCTTTCACCATCTTTCTTGTTTCCTTTTCTTTTCTTGTCCGCAACCTATCGAGTGCGCTTGTTATTGTTTTGATTTATCGATGCGCAAAAATAGTCAATCTTTTCTATATCTGCAAAAGACAACATGAAAAAATGCAGATAATGGATGTTTTGTGCTATTATCACATAGGTTTTCTGCGGTTGCCTTTTTATTAGTTAGTAATCATAATTCTCAATTTCTTTATGGTCGGTAGGACTGACACCATAGCGTTTCTTATAGCATTTTGAGAAATAGCGCGGGTCGCTATAGCCACACTGGTAGGCGATGTCGGAAACGGTGAGCGCGGCACTGCTGTCATGAAGCAGTCGGTGCGCTTTCTGCATGCGGGCATTGATGAGTAACTGTGTGGCAGTGATACCCACGAGGGAGCGCAGTTTGCGGTTGAGGTTGCTGCGACTGGTGGCAGCATGTATAGCCATGGCGTCGATATTGGCATCGCTGTTTGATACATTAGCCTCTATATACTCCTTGACACGCTCAAGGAAACGTTGATCTTTAGCAGGGAGGGTAGGGGACAGCGTCTGCATGGCATCAGAAGGTGTGTCGGCATCCGCTGAAACGCCAGCACCGTCTGAGGATGCTGTATTATTGGAATGTGCTGGGGCTTCGCTTTCACGGCTCATGTGATCCTCGCTGGTAGCCAACAATGTCATGTATTTTGTGAGCAGTTCGCTGCGCTGTCGTTGCAGGGCGCGGATGTGCATTACTGTATATACGATGGCACCAAGGATGATGATGACAATGAGGATGCCAAGGCAATGCGCCCACCATGTTTCATACCAATAAGGCTTAACAATGATGACCAAACTGCGGTTGTTGGGCACCCAACGACCGTATTTGTCTGTTGACTGCACCTCAAGGGTGTAGGTAGCAGGAGCAAGATTATAGAAGGTAAGGGTGCGGTTACTGCTGGCGTATGTCCACGGGCCGCCGTTGAGGCGGTTGCGGTAACGGATGCCGCTATTGTCGCTATAGTCTAGTGCAGCAAAGGTAACGGAAAAGTTTCGTTCGTTGGGGGCTATGGTGATGGTATCAACGGCACAGATGCCAAGGAATGGTTGCTGACCATTGACATGTAGTTCTGTGAATAGCAGTGGTGGCACGTAGCCGCGCGACTGCATACTGTGCTGTGTGGCGATATAGGCTCCCTGCTCTTGGGCGAATACCCACGAGCCGTCATAGAGTTGCAGGGGCTGCTCCTCAGAGAAATGGCTGGTGGTGCTCCAGAACTGCCGTGAGAAGGTGGTGGTGACATCAGCATGGGCATCGAAGTCGAGCACCCTGTCAGTACACACTACAAAGAGATGCCCGTTAGGTTGCAATGCCAGCGCCTGACAGGCATCACTGCTTAGTGATGAGTTATGGCAGTTATAGTGCCTGAATACTGGCTGTGCTGCAAAGAGGTCGCGCTCGGTGGTCACATCGATGCCGTTATTTTCTGTTGCTACGAAGATATTCCCTTTGTTGTCCATTACCACATCCATCACAGCATTGCACGACAAACTCTGCTTGCGCCTGCCTTCGCGGTGCAGTGTGCGAAAGGTGCTCTTAGTGAGGTCGCTATGACTCACATCACCGATAATCAATCCATTGGTGGTGGCGCAAACAATCTTATAATCAGGTGTGATGAGGATGCGGCGTACGCGGTGAGGACTGTTGAACGGCTTGATATGTGAAAAGGTGGTTATCGTGGGCGCTGCTGCCGCAGGATTGGTAATGCATGCTATGCCTCCGCCAAAGGTGGCGAGCCACAGACGACCGCGACCATCCTCTACGATATGATAAATGATATTGCATGTGAGGGCTTTGTCGCGTATCTCGCTGATGGAATAGTTGCCGTCAGGCAGTTCGCGCAACCTCAGCAGCGCGCCAGGTTTGCAACCTATCCATATATCACCGTTATGTGTCCTCATCATGCAGTAGGCGCGATGGTTGAAGGATGTAGATGTGTGGTGCAGACGGCCGTCGGCACCCAGATATCCTAATAATGTGTTATGCTCATCAAAGATTCTGATGCTCTCATCCTCCTTGGTAGCGAGCCACCAACGATGCCTGCCGTCACGCATGAATGCCTTTGCCTGCAGGCCCTCGGTGCCAGCCACTATAGTGGCTGGATAATGCTCAGGCACCGTCTTGCTGACTCCATAGCGCTCGATGTTCCATGTAATGCCATTGATGTCGCTATAGGACTGTGGCGATGTCGATGAAATGGCGGAAAAAGAAGTCTTGCCCTTGATATCACGCAGACGATAGGTGTGAGTATCGAATAGGAATGTGCCCGCCTCAGTGCGGCAGAGAATATTGCCGTCGGCATCAAGTGCGATGCGGCGGATGACATCAGATTCTATATTAGTATTATCACCAGCCATCGACTTCATCTGGCGAAACTCATAGCCATCATATCTATTGAGACCGTTCCATGTGGCAAACCACATGAAGCCCTGACGGTCCTGAAGCATGCCTGATACAATCCAGTGCGACAACCCTTGGCGGTCGGAATAGGTGACCGTCTTCTGCTGTCCCAAGATATTGGCTGTGCATATTAGTAGTAGAAAGATATATAATAGCCTGGTCATAGAAAAGCATTTAGGAAACAGTGAGCAAAGGTAGTAAAAAAGATTCAAAAGGCTATAAATATCGCTTTTTTTTAACTTTGCTCCTTTTTTTTACACCCTTGCGCCCTTTTTGCACATCCGATAATGCTCAAAGACGTAATTTTGTGGAAGAATTGAATGTCAATAATAACATAAAAATCAAAAAACAAGGTAAATTATGAAGAACCAAGACACTAAAACCATTATGCAGTCAGCACAGGCAGCGATACTGATGCTGACAATGCTGTTATGCGCCATGAGCGTCAGGGCAAGTGAGAGCGCTGTGGCACGCTGGGTGTTCTCCACTGGCTATGACGTAGAGAAGAGCGGCACTACGAGCATCTTTACTCCCAACACGCTGGGATGGTCGCAGATAGCCAACACCAAGTGGTCGCAGACACAGCCTTATTTCCTGCCCAACGAGTGCGCGCTGGTGCCCGAAAAATGTAAGGTGACCGTGCACACCAGCGACGGCAAATGGCAGGTTACATCAAGCGGTTCGGGCCCCAACTACCTGCTGCGCCTGAACACCGCATCAACGGACAAGTTCACAGCCAAGGCAGATTATACTGACGGCACTAAGCATGACCAGTACTTCGAGATAGCTATGCCTACCACCTCGCTGCGCAATGTGAAACTGAACTTCGCCATCGGTGACGGCTCCAGCTCAGCAACGAAGTTTGGTGTGGTGTATTCCACCGACGGCGGCACAACGTGGAAGGTGCTCGACGACTACACCTCTGGCTCACACTGGAACACCTATGTGGATGCCAACTATGCCTTGGATGCTGACAACAAGGAGAGTCTCATAGTGCGTATGCTCATACAGTCGGCTACGAAGACCAGCAACTATAACCTGAAGTATGTTAACATACTGGCAGAGGACACACAGGCGCCACAGTTGCAGAGCACCAAACCCGCTGACGGCGCTACAGCCGTGCTGCCTACAGGAAAGGTGATAATGCTGTTCAACGAGGGTGTGGTTGCACAAACCGATGCTAAGGCAACACTTACCAACAATGCTACACATGAGAGCACTGCTATCGCGCCCGTAATAAATATTAATAAGGTGTCGTTTCCATACGAGGAACTGGACCTCACCACATCATACACCCTGACACTGCCTGCCAACTCGCTGGCAGATATGGCGGGCAATGTGCTCGCTGAGCCTATTGCGGTGAACTTCACCACAGGTGATACTCGCCCTGTGCCACCACCAGTGCTTGACAGCAAGAACCGCCTGTGGTATCATCGTCCTGCGGCATATTGGGAAGAGGCACTGCCTTTGGGCAATGGCCGCCTTGGAGCGATGGTTAGCGGCTCTGTGGCTATAGATACCCTGCAACTCAATGAGGACACCTTCTGGGGGCAGTCGCCTAACCGCAACTATAATGCCAATGCCAAGAACGTGCTCAAGCAGGTGCAGCAGTATATTTTCAACAAGGACTATGCAGCAGCACAGAAACTGGCTATACCTAACTGGATGTCTCAGGCATCACACGGAGCACAGTATCAGGCAGCAGGTTGTGTGTTAGTCGGATTCCCTGGTCATCGCTATGACGACGACGAGAAGGGACAGACCGCTGGTGCCATAGACGCACAGGGCTATGTGCGCTCGCTGGACCTCGCTACTGCCACCGCTACGACATCATACATAGTGAATGGCGTAACGTACACAAGAAACGTATTCACCTCATTCGACGATAATGTGACCATCATGCGCATAGAGGCTTCTGAGGCTGGCGCGCTGAACTTCAATGTGTGCTTCGCTGCCCCACAGAAGACCAATATGGTTAAGTTGGGCATCAACAAGATTGCCGATGGCATGATAGAGGCATCGCTGATACCTGCACGCAAGGAGTCGGAGGGTGTTGATAACAAACTGAACTGCTATACCTTCATCAAGGTGATAAACGACGGAGGCACACAGACCAATAGCACTACACAAAACGTGGTAGAGGGCGGACTGGTGGCAGGCAACCCTGCTGCTCCTGCGATAGAGGTGAGCAACGCTACAGCGGCTACCATCATCATCTCTTCGGCAACGAACTTTGTGAACTATGACGATATCAGTGGAGATGCTGAGGCAAAGGCGCTGGGGTATATGACGGCATACATGAACAAGGCGAAGAGCTATGCTACTGCGCTGGCTGACCATACTGAGAAGTATCAGGAGCAGTTCGACAGGGTAAGCCTTGACTTAGGTAAAAACGAGGTGCAGGAAAAGAAAGACACCGAGACACGCATCAAGGAGTTCCGCTCTATGGGCGGCAACGACCCAGGCTTGGTGAGCAACTACTTCCAGTTCGGTCGCTACCTGCTCATCTCATCATCACAGCCAGGCACACAGCCAGCCAACCTGCAGGGACTGTGGAACCCTAATGCCCGTCAGTATCCGGCATGGGACTCTAAATATACAACAAATATAAATGTGGAGATGAACTACTGGCCTGCTGAGGTGACTAACCTCTCTGAGTGCCACAACCCATTCATCGAGATGGTTAAGGACGTGAGCGTGACAGGCGCAGAGACAGCCTCAAAGATGTATGGAGCACGCGGATGGGCACTGCACCACAATACCGACATCTGGCGCACTACGGGCGCTGTGGACAACGGTTCGGTGGGCGTATGGCCTACATGTAATGCGTGGTTCTGCTCACACCTGTGGGAGAAGTACCTCTTCTCTGGCGATAAGGAGTATCTGGCTGACATATACCCTGTGCTCAAGGGCTGTGCGCAGTTCTTCCAGGACTTCCTGGTAAAAGACCCTAACACTGGCTACATGGTGGTGGCTCCGTCAAACTCTCCTGAGAACCATCCTGGCATCTGCAAGTATGTAGACGACAACAACAAGGAGATGAACTGCGCCCTCTTTGGTGGTGTGGCTATGGATAACCAAATGGTGTATGATGTGCTGAAGAATACCGCTGAGGCTGCGCGCACTTTGGGTAAGGATGCCGACTTTGCTGATGCTCTTGACGACCTGAAGGCACAGCTCACACCTTATAAGATAGGTAAATACGGACAGGTGCAGGAATGGCAGGAAGACTGGGATCGTGAGTACAACTCTCACCGTCACCTGTCGCACCTCTGGGGTGCTTATCCTGGCGATCAGGTGTCACCTTATGTTAATGCAACAATCTATCAGGGTGTGCATAAGTCACTCGTAGGCAGAGGCGATGCTGCCCGCGGTTGGTCAATGGGTTGGAAGGTGTGCCTGTGGGCACGTATGCTCGACGGCGACCATGCCCTCAATATCATCAAGAATCAGTTGCGCTTGATGGACCCTAATGCCACCATGTTCGACGCTGACGGCGGCACATACGCTAATATGTTTGACGCTCATGCTCCGTTCCAGATTGACGGCAACTTCGGTTGCTGTGCCGGCATAGCAGAGATGCTGTTGCAGAGCCATGCGGGATTCATGCACGTGCTGCCAGCACTGCCTGCAGCATGGGCAGAGGGCTCAGTTAAGGGCTTGCGCTCACGCGGCGGCTTTGAGGTGACTGAGATGACATGGAAGGACGGCAAGATAACCTCTCTGAAGGTGAAATCTACCATTGGCGGCAATCTCCGTCTGCGTAGCAATACTGAACTGAAGTATGCCAACGGCACAGCACTGACAGCTGCCAAGGGTGCTAACAGCAATGTGCTTATGCAGCCATACGTGATGCCAGAGCCTATTGTGGCTGACGCATCAAAGATACCTGCCACCACTCTGCCTACTACATACCTCTATGACATTCCTACCGTAGCTGGTCAGGAGATAGAACTCATAGACAAGGCAAGCACTACAGCCGTACAGGCAGTGAAAATGGCTGAGAAGAAGTTTCAGGACGGCTACACATACAGCCTTGATGGTCGTCGTGTCAGCGATTCATACAAGGGCATCGTGGTAAAGAGTGGCCGCAAGGTGGTAGTAAAGTAAAAAAATTAGCAAGATATCCAACGCTTGTTTTTACTGCCTAACAAATGATTGTTCGCTGCGTAGATTTTAATAATTCCCTGCGTAGCGAACGATCTTTTTCTAGAGCGTTACAACATTGGGAACATAGCTTCGACCCCGCAAGAACATAGCTTCGACCCCGCAAGAACATAGCTTCGACCCCACTCAATCAATAACTTCATCGCACGCTTTGCTTTCTTTCCCTTCTCTACTTGTCTCATAGACGGCATCCGTTATCCAACTGACGGACCACACCTGTCAGTGATGTCGATGTGCTCGTCGAGGATAATGCCACATACCACAAGCACCGGCATCCCGGCAATCACGCGGTGAAAGCAGGGATAAGGACCGAGGTGGTCTCTCTGCTTGTTACTAGGCAGTGGTCTCCCAGGCAAATATCTGGCCGTTTGTCGTTGAAAGGCAAGAATATATAATAGACAGAAGTACAGACTGGCTAAAATACTTTTCCCTCTGGCGGGTTCTACCCTTGTGATGTATGCAATTCTTAATTTGTAATATTAGAGTAAAATAATATGCAAAAAATTCTTTTATCTCGCTGTTTATCACTAATTTTGCACGGTTTAATTATTTCGGAAGGGACATACTGCTGACAGAAAGCACACCCTTCTTCAGATGATTTTGGTCAAAACAATAAGTATTTTTTAGATTTTTAGATGAACGTAATTACGAAAACAGTTCAATTGCCAGATGGCAGGACCATCTCAATTGAGACCGGAAAGGTTGCGAAACAGGCTGACGGAGCCGCAGTCCTGAGACTTAACAACACCGTCCTTCTTGCAACAGTTTGCGCAGCCAAAGAGGCAGTTCCGGGTACAGACTTCATGCCTTTGCAAGTAGATTATCGCGAGCAGTATTCTGCCGCAGGCCGTTTTCCCGGTGGATTCACCAAGCGCGAAGGCAAAGCCAACGACGACGAGATCCTTACCTCTCGTCTTGTAGACCGTGTTCTGCGGCCTTTATTCCCATCCGACTATCACTGCGAGGTCTATGTTCAGGTGATGCTGCTGTCTGCTGACGGTGTGGATCAGCCTGACGCTCTTGCCGGTTTTGCGGCATCAGCAGCCATGGCCTGCTCAGATATTCCTTTCGAGTGCCCTATCAGTGAGGTGCGTGTAGCACGTATCAACGGCGAGTATGTCGTCGATCCTACCTTCGAGCAGATGAAGGATGCCGACATGGACATCATGGTCGGTGCCACCAAGGACAACATCATGATGGTTGAGGGCGAGATGGACGAAGTCAGCGAGCAGGACCTTATCGGTGCGCTTAAGGCTGCCCATGAGGCTATCAAGCCTATGTGCGCTCTTCAGGAGGAACTGATGAAAGAACTCGGCACGGATGTGAAGCGCGAGTATGACGATGAAATTAATGATGAGGAGCTCCGTGAGCAGGTTCGTAAGGAGACTTATGACAAGTGCTACGCAGAGGCTCAGGCCGGCGATGCCGACAAGAAGCACCGCGAGGAGACCTACGACAATATCAAGCAGGAGTTTGTCGATGCTTATGACGCTGCTCACACAGACCTCAGCGAAGAGGACCTGGAGGAGAAGCACGCAGAGATAGACCGTTACTTCGCTGATGTACAGCGCGACTCTATGCGTCGTTCTGTTCTCGACACCGGTAAGCGTATGGATGGCCGTAAGTGCGACGAGATCCGTCCTATCTGGTGCGAGGTGAGCCCGCTGCCTATGCCTCACGGAAGTGCTATCTTCCAGCGTGGTGAGACCATGTCGCTCTCTACCTGTACACTGGGTACGAAGCTTGACGAGAAGATGGTCGATGACGTACTCAACAAGAGCTATCAGCGTTTCCTCCTTCATTATAACTTCCCACCGTTCTGTACCGGTGAGGCTAAGGCACAGCGTGGCGTAGGCCGCCGCGAGATTGGCCATGGCCATCTGGCATGGCGTGCCCTGAAGGGTCAGATACCTGAGGACTTCCCTTACACCGTCCGTCTGGTGTCTCAGATACTGGAGTCTAACGGCTCTTCATCAATGGCCACTGTCTGCGCAGGCACCCTGGCACTGATGGATGCCGGCGTTCCTATGAAGAAGCCGGTCAGCGGTATCGCTATGGGTCTTATCAAGAACCCAGGTGAGGAGAAGTACGCTGTTCTCTCAGATATTCTCGGTGATGAGGACCATCTGGGCGATATGGACTTCAAGACGACCGGTACACGTGATGGTCTTACAGCTACACAGATGGATATCAAGTGCGACGGTCTGTCGTTCGAAATCCTGGAGAAGGCACTCATGCAGGCTAAGGCTGGCCGTGAGTATATCCTCGGCAAGCTCACGGACACTATCGCTGAGCCACGTGCTGAGCTCAAGCCGCAGGTTCCTCGTATCGAGGCCTTCGACATTCCTAAGGAGTTCATCGGTGCTGTTATCGGCCCTGGTGGCAAGATTATCCAGCAGATGCAGGAGGAGACCGGCGCTACTATCACCATCGATGAGACCGATGGCGTAGGAAAGGTGCAGGTCAGCGCTCCTAACAAGGCCAGCATCGACGCTGCCATCGCAAAGATTAAGGCCATCGTGGCCGTTCCTGAGGTGGGAGAGGTCTATGACGGTGTTGTCAAGAGCATCATGCCGTACGGTTGCTTCGTGGAGATCCTCCCGGGCCGTGAGGGCTTGCTGCATATCTCTGAGATTGCATGGAAGCGTCTCGAGACTGTTGAGGAGGCTGGTATCCACGAGGGTGACCATATCCAGGTGAAGCTCCTGGAGATTGATCCTAAGACGGGTAAGTACAAGCTGTCGCACCGCGTGCTCGAGGAGAAGCCAGAGGGCTACACTGAGCGCCCACGCCGTCCGCGTGGTGGTGAGCGTGGCGAGCGCCGTCCTCGTGGCGAGCATCGTCAGCACCGTGATCAATAAAGTATTCAAAAGATATATAGATTAATTTCAGGTTATTATTGCTTGCTAGAGAGCAAGTCTTACCTTAGATATTTTTGGTGCGCTGTTGCCATCCTGCTGTGAAGCATTTTGGCAGTAGCGCACCTTTTTTATTTGATATTTTTTTTGACGAAATAAAAATATTGTTGTATATTTGCCGTTGGTAAGTTCAACTTTAAACCTAAGCTACTATGGAAGTAAGAGACGTTTTCAAGTTACGGAAGGAGGGAAAGATTGAGGAGGCGTATGCCGCCATCCGTCCCATGTATGCCGTTCATAAAGGCCATTACACCACTGTATGCATGTTCTGGGTCGCTATGGATATGATGCAGCTGCGATATAAGCAGCGCCGTCTTGAGGAGGCTTATAAGATATTCCTTGCATTACTGCGCCTCTATCCTACGATGGAAGATACAGACCTGCGCGGACAGAGTGCGCTGATGCGTGCCGCACTGCTCGTCTTCGACCATAACCCTAAGTTCTCCATGCTCGACTTCATCACCAAATGGGGTATAGAGAAGCTTACCGGCGACGACTGGACATTCGGAAAAGCCGCCGGGCACGTCGTCCCTTCCCTTGGCATGCGCATCGTCGGAAAGGTCTTTAAGGAGGTGACTGGCAACCCTACTACGGACATGGCACTGAAGGCAGCGCCCATCCTCGCCGAGTCGCTGAAGCACAGTCCGTACAACATGAACAACCAGCGGTATAAGGCTATCATATATAAGATTATGGGCAAGACCGACAAGGCCATAAACATCTACCGCCACCTTATTGCCCATCATCATCAGAGCTACCTTTATCAGGAGCTTGCGGCCCTGGTCAGCGACGACCGCTGGAAGGTGGCCCTACTGTGCCGTGCCATCGCCACGCAGCGTGAGCAGAAGTTCACGCAGAAGATGCGCCTCGAACTCGCCGACCTTCTCTTCAACAGCGACAAGCCGCGTGCCCGCTATGAGCTTGACCGTTGTATAGCCATACGCAAGGCGGCGGGCTTCAACACCACATGGCACATGCAAAACCTCAGCGCCAGTCTGGAGGGCATAGAGCCGGTGAGTGAGAAGGACGAGAGGGAGTTCTACCGTCGTCAAGGGGAAATTGTCGATCAGTTGCGCATTTTCTGAATATAGGGCTCTGTGTTTTTTGGCGGAGTTAAAGATAATGCGTAATTTTGCGGCTTGAAATTATGAAAATAGGTAACATAGATTTTGGTAACAGGCCCGTCTTCCTGGCTCCCATGGAGGACGTGACGGATATAGGCTTCCGCAAGATGTGTAAGCGCTTCGGTGCGGCGATGGTATACACGGAGTTTGTCTCCGCCGACGCGGTGATAAGAAGTATCAAGTCGACACTGGCGAAGATGCGGATTGACGACGAAGAGCGCCCTGTGGGCATACAGATTTACGGTCGCGACGTGGCTTCCATGGTGGAGGCCGCGAAGATTGTGGAGAGCGTTCATCCCGATGTCATCGACTTGAACTTCGGATGTCCTGTGAAGAAGGTTGCCGGAAAGGGTGCCGGTGCGGGCATGCTGAGGAATATCCCGTTGCTGCTCGACATCACCCGTGCCGTGGTCGACGCTGTCCACACGCCGGTGACGGTGAAGACGCGTCTGGGATGGGATAAGGACAACCTTATCATCACGGAGCTCGCAGGACAGCTCCAGGACTGTGGCATCCAGGCACTGACCATCCATGGCCGCACACGTAGTCAGATGTATACTGGTGAGGCCGACTGGACGCTCATCGGGGAGGTGAAGCGCAACCCGGAGATACATATTCCGATAATAGGAAACGGTGATGTCGTCGACTACAAGACGGCAAAGGAGAAGTTCGATACGTATGATGTCGATGCTATAATGATAGGACGTGCTACCTTCGGACGTCCTTGGATATTCCAGGAGATAAAGAATGGCGGCGACAGCGGACTGTCGTTGGACGACAAGATAGATGTCCTGGAGGAGATGCTGCATATCAATGTGGAACGCATCGACGAGTACCGCGGCATACTCCATACGCGTCGTCATCTTGCCGCAAGTCCTATCTTTAAGGGTATCCCCGACTTCCGTCAGACAAGAATAAAGATGCTGCGGGCTGACAGAATGGAGGATCTGCTGAATATCCTTGAGGAGTGCAGGGAAATACTGAAACGGCAGGAACATGACGGTGGCTCCGTGGAGATGTAAACATAGGATGATGAGCATGTATATTACTTTGGTATTGGTAGGCCTTGTGGCCGGTACGCTCTCCGGGTCGGTAGGCTTCGGCGGAGGAATGATACTACTGCCGGTGATAACCTATTTCTATGGCGTGGAGGTCGCGGTTCCCGTGTCGACGATAGCGCAGATGATGAGTAACATCTCCAGGGCTGCCATGGGATGGAAGGAGATAAAATGGCGGCAGGTGGCATGGTTTCTTGTGCCGGCTCTGCCTTTTACGGCTCTCGGCGCCTTCGGGTTCTCCATCGTCGACAAGGCACTTATGACGCGTCTGCTGTGCGTCTTCCTGATAGTGTTCTCCATTATGAAGCTGAAAGGGAAGATGCACCTGCCGAAAGGACGGCGGACGATGCTCATCGGCGGTGGCCTGACTGGATTTATCAATGGTATGCTTGGCATATCAGGACCATTGAGCAGTGCTGTCTTCCTTACCCTGGAGCTCTCACCGGTGGCCTATATCGTCAGTGAGGCTACGGCGGCAGCAGCGATGCACGTGGTAAAGGCGGTTACATATGGGAAGTTCAACCTTATGAACTGGCATATCTTCCTCAATGGCTTTTTTATAGGATGTGCCATGATGCTCGGCAACTTCATAGCCCTTAAGTTGATAAAGCATGTCAACAAAAAGCCTTATCAGCGTGTGGTGGCGGGGGTGATGATTGCCGTCTCGCTGTGGTTGATATTTACTGTGAAATGAAAACCTCAAACAATCATATAATATATGCCGCCAAGTCCGTCAGTGCAGTGTGTGGCTAGTGTAATGTCCTGAGCCAATTTACATCTTTAATAGGTTTGATGAGACTAAAGTCAGGACATTACACTAGGTGGGTGATTAATGACTTAGCCGAAGAAAAACATGTAAATAAATTTCAAATTCAAGTTTTTTAAAATCCACCTTGCAACGCACTGTAATTCAGCGCGTTGCATTTTCCGTACACTTGCGTTCTATTTTCCGTATACTTTTTTGTAAATGTGGCACATTTACGATGTATTTTCCGTACACTTACAATGCAAGTGTACTCCGTGTAAACATTTTTGATAATTTATTTAGTAAAAAATGTCTAGTGTAGTGTCCTAATCATATTTACTAGGGGTGGGGTTTATCCCCATCCTTCAAGGGCAGGTCACCTCCATTTCTCCCCTAAAAGTGGAGAAAGAAATTACCTTTAAACCCTTGGAGGATGGGGATAAACCCCACCCCTACATTGGCATAAGTCGCTTCTATTCCTTATAATTCATGTTATTAGGTAACTTTAGAAATTTGAATTGAGCCTATTATAGACGTAAATATGGTTAGGACACCACACTAGAGGAACATTACGGCTTCGTTGCCTTCATTGAAGAGAAGGTCCAGAATGCTGAGATTTGCCCTGAAACCGGTTTTTAAAGCAAATACTTGATAGTACTCCTTCGGGGTGAAGAAATCGTCATGAAGGGGATGTTTCGGGCGGATAACGGAACGATAGTCGTCGAGATGTTGGGTCTCGCCTTCCGGGATATACTCTTCTGTGCTCCGCATGTTGGGCTCAATGTCGAGAAGTTCGCATATCTTGAGCGTTATCTCCCAGTTGAAATCATAAAGGTAAGTCCACTTGCGCTCAAAGAAAGGACGGAGATCGTCGGCATAGAACTCATAGAATGGACTCTCGCCGTATGCTGAGGCCAGCGCGTTCCAGTGAAGGTGCCGCCAGTTCCCATGGTCGCTGATGCGCACATCACGCTCCAAGAGCTTTCCGCCTTTCTTCTCCGGGCGCTCTACGGGAATGGTAAGGGCCTGCGGTCCGTTGGCTGTTGCGATGATACAGCGGTTCCTATAGGTCTGCTTTATGAAACTGTCATAGCGTTCTATATGGCATGTGCGATAGCGGTTGAGTTTCTGGTACCATTGCACGGGACCGAAATAGGCCGTGGAAAGGATGCAGGAACTTTCGTTCTCCGGTCCTAAGAGAGGACTGAAGGATGGTGCCGATGATTTAGTTGTTTCGCTTGTTTCCATAAAACGCTATGATTGTTGATTCCTCTAGGATCCTTCTAACTCCCCTAAAGGGGAGAAGAAAGAAACTGTTAAACCCCAGGAGGATGGGGATAAACCCCACCCCTACATTGGTCGGACATGGTTTATTTGATGTCGCCTACCCACTTGAACAGTCTGTTCCAGCGGATGCCGCTGAAGCCGTGGCGGTCCGGGTCGGAGCTCCACCAGATGAACAGAGGCTTGCCGACGATATGGTCTTCAGGCACGAAGCCCCAGTAGCGTGAGTCGAGTGAGTTGTGGCGATTGTCACCCATCATCCAGTAGTAGTCCATCTTGAACGTGTAGCTGTCTGTTAGCTTGCCGTTGATGTATATCTGGTTGCCTTTGACCTGAAGAGTGTTGCCCTCATAGGCTGTTATGCACCGTTCGTAGATGGGAAGGTTCGCAAGTGTGAGCTTGATGGATGCTCCGCGCTTCGGAATCCATACAGGACCGTAGTTGTCGCGTGTCCAACCATAGTAGGCGTTGAGGGGATATACTGCTCCGGTATAGATGTCCTTGTCGGTTACCATTTGCTCGGCGGATACGATATGACGCTTCAACAGTTCCTTTGCGGCGTAGTTGGTCAGAGGCATGAAGCCGTCGAAGCGGTTTAGGGCATTCTGGTTTAGGGCACTTCCACTCTCTACAACGGAGCCGTGTAGCTGGCTGAGCGACTGTACATCCTCCTCGCTGATGCCCAGTTCCTTGCGGAGCTCATCGTAGTTATCGCCGATGAAATCGGTAACGGTAATGCCGTTGGCAAGCTTCACAAAGTAGGTGTACTGTACGTTGTCAGGCTCTTTGTTGGGCTTTCCGTCGAGGTATATGATTCTGTTCTTTATCTGGAGCGTCTGCCCAGGCAGGCCGACGCAGCGCTTGACGTAGTTCTCCTCACGGTCTACAGGACGCGTGTCGAGGATTCCATAAGTCTGTGGGTTGTCGAGGATATACTGGCGTCCCATGGCATATACCTTTTCGTAGAACTCCCGCTGCTGGGCAGGGTCCATCTTTGTGAGGTCTATGTTAGGGTTCTGCTGCGCCATCAGTCCGCTTCCGATGTTGTAGACCATCTCGTAGTAGTCCTGTGCCTGATATTGGTCGGCGGTCATGATGGTGTCGCCGGCCGGGAAGTTGAACACTACGATGTCGTTGAGTTCCACATGGCCCAAGCCTTTCATGCGGCGGTAGTCCCAGTGTGGCCAGGAGATATAGCTCTTGCAGTTCAGGATGGGAAGGGTGTGCTGTGTCAGTGGCATGGTGAGCGGTGTCTCCGGGATGCGGGGACCGTAGCTGACCTTGCTCACGGCTAAGTAGTCGCCTGTCAGAAGGCTCTTCTCCAGAGAACTGGATGGTATCACGAAGTTCTGGAAGAGGAAGAGGTTGATGAAGTATACGGCGACGAAGGCGAAGACGATGGCGTCCACCCAGCTCATAACGACGCGTGTGACGTCAGACGCATCCTTCCACCATGTCCAGTTTATCTTCTTTGTGATGTAGTTGTCGAAGAAGAACAGCGCACCGATAACGGTAAGTATCCATCCTGTGATGCTCTGTGGCTGTACCCAGGCTATAAACAGTGCGTAGAGAATTATTACTATGCCGAATTTAGTCCACTGCTTGCGTGGGTTCAGCTTTGCTTTTTCCTTGTCAATCATTATGTTTCTTGATTCAATGTACTTGTCGGATTGTACCTGAGAGATTAGAATTTAAATAAGTCGCTGGTAGTGAGCAATCCTTTGTGTGTCAGAGTGTACTCGGCGGCGAGGACGGCACCCAAGGCGAAGCCCTTGCGGGAATGTGCTGAGTGGGAGATGGTAATCTGGTCGGCATCACTATCATAGGTGATGGTGTGGATGCCGGGCACTTCCTCATGGCGGATACTCTTCACGAGGAGCTCGTCGGCTTTGTGGTCGTCGCTGCCGTCTACGTGTCCGTCGTCCCATGTCGTTGTTCCTGCCTTCCAGGAAGTCTTGCGGTCTATGTTGTCCACAATCTCCTCTGCAAGCGTGATGGCTGTTCCAGACGGTGCGTCGAGCTTATGTATGTGATGGGTTTCGACAAGTTCCACGTCATACTGTGGGAACCCGTTCATAATCTTTGCGAGATAGCGGTTGACGGCGGAGAACACTGCCACGCCAATGGAGAAATTGCTAGCCCAGAACAGAGTCTGCTTACCATCCTTGGTGAGGGCTTCCACGTCGGCCTTGTGGTCCTTCATCCATCCCGTAGAGCCGCTGACTACCTTCACGTTGTGCTTGAAGGCACGCAGGTAGTTGTCGTAAGCCGCTGTGGGATTGGTAAACTCAATAGCCACATCAGCACTGGCGAACTCAGGAGAGTCGAAGTCCTGCAGGTTGTCAACATCGATTTTACATACAATTTCATGGCCACGCTGAAGGGCAATCTGCTCAATCATGTGCCCCATCTTACCGTAGCCGATAAGAGCAATCTTCATATTACAAGGTTTTTAAAATTCGAATTAAAACGATGCAAAGGTAACTTTTTTTTCTCTCTTTTGCTTATGTATTACAATATTTTTATGTAGTTTTGCATTCAAAACACAAAACAATCTATGGAACAGCTGTTACATTATGTTTGGAAGCACAAGATGTTCCCCATCACAGAGTTGCGGACTACCGACGGGCTGACGGTAGAAGTTATCGACCCGGGTCTCCACAACAGTAATGCGGGACCGGATTTCTTCAACGCCAAGGTGAAGATTGACGGCACGCTGTGGGTAGGCAATGTGGAGATACATGACAAGTCGAGCGACTGGTTCCTTCATGGTCATGACAAGGACCCGCACTATGACAACGTCATCCTGCATGTCGCCGGCGTCATCGACACGGAGGTGCGCACCTCACGCGGTGATTGTCCGCCGCAGATGCGGCTTGACGTCCCACAGGCCGTTGCCGACCATTATCATGAGTTGCTCACAACGGACAGCTACCCTCCATGCTATAAGATTATCCCCGACCTCTCGCGGCTCACGGTACACTCATGGATGAGTGCCCTGCAGACCGAACGTCTGGAGCAGAAGACCGAGGCCATCGCTGCAAGGGCCAAGCGGATGAACGGCTCGTGGGAACAGGCTTACTTCATAACCCTTGCCCGCAACTACGGCTTTGGCATCAACGGCGATGCCTTTGAGGCATGGGGAGAGGACATCCCTCTGAACGATGTCGGTCACCACCGTGATGACCTGTTTCAGATAGAGGCTTTCTTCATGGGGCAAGCGGGACTTCTCGATATCAGCACCGTGCCGGAACGCTACCGGAAGGATGCTCTCTCGGAAGGATATTTCACACGTCTGAGGAACGAGTACCTCTATCTTGCCAATAAGTTCACGCTCCATCACATCGACGCGGGACTCTGGCGCTTCCTCCGCCTCCGTCCGCAGAACTTCCCCCACATCAGAATATCGCAGCTGGCGAACCTCTATTACGAGCAGAAGACGAGTCTCGCCGCTCTTACCGACTGTGATACGCTGAAGAAAGCACGCTCCCTGATGAGCACACATGTTACTCCTTACTGGGAGACACACTATACCTTCGGAAACCCCGGGCCAAAGAATGCCAAAAACCTGTCGGCACCGTCCCTCAACCTCCTGCTTATCAATACTGTCATACCCATGCTCTTTGCCTACGGCCGACATAAGAGTGACGACAAACTGTGCGACCGTGCCTTTGACTTCCTCGAGGAACTGCGTGCCGAGGATAACCATATAACACGTATGTGGCGTGAGGTGGGACTGCAGGTCGACAATGCCGGTGACTCGCAGGCCCTCATCCAGCTCAAGAACGAGTACTGCGACAGGAAGGACTGCCTCCGGTGTCGCTTTGGCTATGAGTATCTGAAAGGACGTAAAGAAGACTAATGACGTGAAGAGAGCTGACACCCCTATCTTAACTATATAAAACAAAAGAGACAAATGGAAAAATACATCTTTGAGACACGAATGGAAGTACGCGATTATGAGTGCGATATTGAAGGCATAGTGAACAATGCCAACTACCTGCATTACACCGAACACACGCGTCACCGGTTCTTGAAAAGCATCGGGGTTAGCTTCGCCGAGCTCCATGAGAAAGGCATCGACGCCGTCGTCGCACGGATGAACCTCCAGTTTAAGGTTCCTCTTCGCTGCGATGACGAGATAATCTCACGATTGAAACTGCGGAAAGAAGGCATACGTTACGTCTTCACTCACGACCTCTTCCGTGCCAGCGACAACAAGCTGAGCTTCCACTGTACCGCCGAACTGGTAACACTTGTCAACGGACGGCTGGCAGTGAGCCCGGAATACGATGAGGCCTTCGCGCCATTTATAAAACAATAAATCTTCTTCTATGCCACAACAACCAGATACAGAGACGCTGAACGCCATGGCGCTGACGCGTGTCGACCGCTTTCATCCTGCCGGCATCTTGGAACTCTACAACCGTCTGGGCTCAGCAACGGCTGTCATTGAGCACCGCAACGACATCAGGGATGTCATCCCTGACGCCTCACGGTATCTTATAGAAGGTCTCGGCCGGCTCGACGAGGGCCTGCGGCGTGCTGAGGAGGAGCTTGACTATGACCTCAAGCACCATATAAAGCCACTGGCTTTCCACGACAAGCAGTATCCGGAACGGCTGCGGCAGTGCCCCGACGCACCACTGGTGCTGTACTATCTCGGCAATGCTGACCTTAACCCCAGAAGAACTATCAACATCGTGGGTACCAGACGCTGTACGCCATATGGCAGAGACCTTATAAAGGCTTTCGTCAGAGACCTAAAAGAATTGTGCCCTGAGGTCCTGATATTCAGCGGCCTGGCTTATGGTGTGGACATCTGCGCACATCGTGAGGCCCTCTCGGACGGTTTTGAGACGGTGGCAGTGCTGGCACACGGCCTTGACGACATATATCCGCGGGCACATCGCGACACTGCCATCGAAATGCTTCAGCAGGGAGGACTGCTCACTGAATATATGACGCACACCGAACCGTTCGCAAAGAACTTCGTGCGCAGAAACCGTATTGTCGCCGGTTGCTCCGATGCAACGATACTTGTGGAGAGTGCTTCACGTGGCGGAGGACTCATCACGTGCGGCATTGCCAGAAGCTATAACCGTGAGGTGTTTGCCTTCCCCGGTCCTGTCGGTGCGCCATACAGCCAGGGCTGCAATAACCTTATCCGTGACAACGGTGGCATGCTTATAACATCGGCCGAGGACTTTGTCAATGCCATGATGTGGAACGACGACCTCCGGTTGCGCAAAGCACGGAAACGAGGCATCCAGCGCGACCTCTTTCCCGACCTTTCTGACGAGGAGAAGACCATCGTCGACGCACTTAGTGAGACCAATGATCAGCAGCTCAATGCCCTCACTGTGGCCACCTCACTGCCTGTAAGCCGTCTGTCTTCACTTCTCTTTGAACTTGAACTGAAGGGGATGGTAAGACCGTTGGCAGGCGGAACATACCATCTGACGATGTAATATCACACAAGCGAAGATGATTAATATAACGGAGTAATGAAAAAGACAGAAGGGACCCGACCGTGATTATGGTCGGGTCCCTTCTGTCTTTTTATGCGTTGCCGGTACAGGTGTTGTCTTCCTGTATACCGGTGGGCTTTACTTTGCGTTAATCTCCTTCAGCAGTCTGTCGGCATGTCCCCACTTGTCCATCATATAAAGAACGTAGCGGATGTCAACACCTATGCACCGTGAGAGGACCTTGTCGAAATTGATGTCGCTGGAGAGGCTGTCCCAGTTGCCGTCGAAGGCCAGACCGATGAGACGTCCTTGTCCGTCGAAGATAGGACTTCCGGAGTTTCCGCCAGTGATGTCATTGTTGGTAAGGAAGCAAAGCTGCAGGGTGTGCGTCGTGCTGTCCTGATACTTTCCATAGTCTTTCTGCGACAACAGTTCCCGCATAATAGGCTCTGCCTTGTAATCAGGGTTCTTGTCGCCCTGATCCATCTTCGCCACGATGCTCTGCGGGTCGGTGTAGTAGTTGGTGAGATGTCCTCCCACCTGGTATCCCCCTACCTGTCCGTAGGAAAGACGCATGGTGAAGTTGGCGTCGCTGTAGTGGGGCATGTCCTGTTCCATGCGTATCTTAGCAGCACACAGCTTGCGCTCCTCATCACTAATGTTCTGTCTGTGCTCAGCATCGGCAAGCTGCAGTACGGAGACGCAGCTCACCAGATCGGCACCCAGCTCCACTGCAGGGTCCTTGCCGAGGCTTTTCTTGTTGATGAAGAACTTCATTCCCGGGGTCAAGAGCTTTGTCTTTCTGTACACCTCATCGACATAGAGGTTATAGTTGTCGCCGTACTTCTTGCGGATATAAGTGTATATTGGCGGCAGATATTCCTTTGGTACCTGCTTTCCGAAGTTCTTCAGCATCGCACAGGTGAGCTCCTTGTCGAGTTCTAAGTTCCACTTGTCATAGTTGTCCTTGAGAACCACATACTGCTTCTTCTCGCCGGCGTCAGGGTTTACTGGTTCCATGGTGCCACTGGCAAGCTTTATGGCGCGTCCGAGGAGTTCAGAACTGTTCCAGAAACTCTCTGACCAGTAGTTCAGCGCACGGCTTACAGGATAGCTCTTGGCATATAGGTTCTTGAGCTTTTCGAAGTCCACCTTCTCAGAAACGTATGACGTGTCCTGCCAGTGCTTTATCTGTTCCTCGTAGGCCTGCTTCTGCTGGATGATGCCTATGGAGTCGATGCACTTGTTCATGCCGATGGAATTCTTGTAGTAGTTGGCCGACCGTGCAAAAGCATCCTCATAGTTGATGCGGTCTTTCTCGTCAGCGTCCATATACTTCTTCAGTATCGCCAACTTGATGGCCCGCACCTGTATGCGGGTGTCGTTCTCCGCCTTCTTCATATTCTCTATTCCGTATGACGAGAGGTAGCGTTCCGTGGAGCCTGGATAGCCCACCGTCATGGAGAAGGAACCACTCTTGTAGCCTTGCAGCGATACCGGTGCCCAGCTCTTCGGATGGTACGGCACGTTATCCTTGCTATATGGAGCCGGCCGGTTGTCCTTACCAGCGTACACACGGAACACCGAGAAGTCGCAGGTCTGGCGCGGCCACATCCAGTTGTCGGTCTCTCCACCGTATTTTCCCATCGACTTCGGCAGTGTGAAGACCAGCCTAAGGTCGGTGAAGTTCTGGTATGTGGTGGCATAATACTTGTTCCCCTCATAGAACGGGTCTATCTCAACGTGCAGGGTGCTGTCAATGGCCTCCACGGAATCCGTCATGGCATTTGTCAGCGAGTCGAGGATAGCCGACTGTTCCATAGTGCTCTTGCCCGACAGCATCGGCAGTACCTGTGCTGTTATATCCTTTTGGTCGCGCATGAAGCTGACAAACATATTCTCGTTTGGCAGTTCCTCGTCGTAGCTCTTGGCATAGAAGCCGTTGAGCATGTAGTCGTGCTCCACTGTCGAATGACTGTTTATGGCCGAGAAGCCACAGTGGTGGTTTGTGAAGACAAGTCCGTCGGGCGACACCACCACTCCGGAGCAATAGCCGGAGAAGTTCACCACGTTGTTTTTTATTGCATTCTGACTCTCGTAGAGGTCCGCGTAAGGCAGTGTGAAGCCTTCCGCCTGCATCTGCTCGTATACTGCCTGCGGCAGGTTATACAGTGTCCACATGCCCTCGTCGGCCGTTGAAGGCAGGACGGAGAATACTGATGAGGCCAGGACGATTGCCGCCTTCGTCAGCTTTCCTGTCCACGACGTTCCCTTGTTCTCTCTTCTTCCCTTGAAGATAGCTTTTCCCATACTTAATTTGTGCTGTTATTATTGTTTTTAAATATTGTTTCCTTTGTCGTTATCATCGCCCCCCTGACGGCACGTATGTACACCGTCAGGAATTCTTACTTCTTGAGTTTAGCCATCACCTGTGGTAAATCCCTCTTGGCGATGAGCACCGCGAAAGCTATTATAAGTAGTGTGTTGACGGCCAGCGCACCCCAAATGGGCAGATAAGCGTTGCTTGCCGAGATGGCAGCAAAGGCTATCAGCGCCACAACAGTGTACAGGGTGATGTCCTTCAGCGGGTAGTTTATCGGGTAGTATTTCTGTCCGAAGAAATAGCTGAGCACCATGCTGACGGCATAACTCAGGAAACCGGCCCAAGCGCATGCCCAATAGCTGAACTTCGGAATGAAGATTATATCAATGGCGATAAGCACCACGGCGCCAATGCCGGAGAAGTAGGCACCCCATATGGTACGGTCGGTGAGCTTATACCAGAAGCTGAGGTTGAAGAAGATACCGAACATTATCTCTGCCGCCATGACGATAGGCACTATCTCCAGGCCTTCCCAGTAACTGCGGCCGACAATGAACTTCAGGACGTCCATATATCCCATGACGCACAGGAAGGCGAGCAGCGTGAAGATGATATAGTATTTCATCGCCTTGGCATAGGTGTCCTTGTTGTCCTTCTCCTTTACCTTTCCGAAAACGAACGGCTCATAGGCGTAACGGAACGCCTGTGTTATCATAACCATTATCATCGCAATCTTTATGCAGGCTCCGTATATGCCGAGCTGTGTGCGTGCCTCTGCTGCGGAACCGTCATAGACGAATGGGAAGATTATCTGTGATGCACACTGGTTGAGCTGTCCTGCGAGTCCCATGATAAGCAACGGCCATGTATAAGAAAGCATCCTCTTGCATGTCGACCAGTCGAAGGGGAAACGGAAGCCCCGCAGCTCCTTCCAAAGCAGGAGTAATGTGGCTACAGAGCAGAACATGTTGATGTAGAACACCCATATAACGTCGAGCGTGAAGTTGGCGTCGTAGATGCCGAACGGGTTTATCCTCAGAGACGGCAGAACGATAAGATACAACACGTTCAGCGTGATGTTGAACACGATGTTCATTATCTTCAGACAGGCGAACTTTATAGGCCTGTGGGCATAACGGAGGTATGCGAAAGGTATTGCCGCGAAGGCGTCTATGGCCACGGTGACATACATTATTAATATGTACTCCGGGTGGTCGCTGTAGCCCAGCAATCCGGCTATCTGCTTGTTGAACAGTACCACCAACAGCGCAAAGAGTAACGATGAGGTGCCCACTGTGCGCAGCGTCGTGGAGTATACCTTCTTCGGGTCTTCCCCTTCCTTGCTCATGAAGCGGAAGAATGTTGTCTCCATACCGTAAGTCAGTATGATGATGAGCAACGCCACGTATGCGTAGACGTTGGTGATAATACCGTACTGACCGCCCGCTGCATTGAACTTTGCGGTTTGTATCGGTACAAGCAGGTAATTGATGAACCGTGCCATGATAGAGCTCAGCCCATATATTACCGTGTCCTTAGCTAATGATTTTAAACTTGCCATGATGTTATTGTTTTTGTGGGTGGGGTGTGGTGTAGTAGGTTTTGTAGGTGTAGTAGGTGTGGTAGGTGTAGTAGGTAGAGTAGGTGTGGTAGGTTTAGTAGGATCGTTGTCCCTACTACACTTACTAAACCTACCATACCTACCATACCTACTCTACCTACCATACTTACCATACCTACTCTACCTACCAACCTTACTAGACCTATTCATCTTTTCTTCTTGTTCCCGGTCTATAGAATTTTCCATTTTTATATCCGTAGCCGCGGCTTTCCGTGCGGGCTCGGTAGCGTTGCTCCCTTATGCCGCCTTCTTCCAGGAACTTACGGTCCTGGTAGTCGATAAGGCCACGAAGGAGCGCCAGAGCCTGGAATATCACTATCAGGGCCATGTTGCAGATGTCTTCATCCGATCGTCCTCTTATCTGACGCATATACCACGCTGTGTCGTTATGCTTTCGGAAGTAGCTCTGGCAAGTGATATATTTCTCATGCCGTGGTCCCCATATCTCCAGGTTGTGCGACCGCAGATAATCGCGGTAGTCCTCTTTCAGTTCCTCAAGACTGCCCTTTGCGACCACCGTGAGTTTGTGTTCTGTTTCGCTGGAACCCTCCGCGTCGCTATAACCTTCTACGATGTTTTGCTTGCCGGAACGTGCGGCTTGCTGCATCTGGTCTACCGTGCGGTCGTGTGCCCGGTCCAGGAACCGGTTGACGAAGTACACGGTGATGTCGAAGACGCACTCGCTTTTCTTGTAGGCGAGCAGCGTCCTGTAGCTGTCTGGTTTCTTCTTGCTGTAGTCCATAGTACGGTTTTCTTGTTATCGTTGTCCTTGTGGCCTGCCATTTCCTTCCGGACCCGTACCATCTGTCGCGTCAGAGTGTACTATCCGAAGAACACGTATGCGATGACTATCGCTGCGATGACTCCTGCCAGGTCGGCGAGGAGGCCGCAGGCCACGGCGTGTCGTGTGTATTTGATGCTTACCGAACCGAAGTAGACGGCAAGGATGTAGAACGTCGTGTCGGTACTACCCTGGAAGATACAGCTCAGTCTGCCGACGAAGGAGTCGGGACCGTAGTTCTTCATCGCCTCAAGCATCAGACCACGGGCCCCGCTTCCCGACAGAGGCTTCATGAATGCCGTAGGCAGCGCTCCGACGAAATCGGTGTTGAGGCCGCACTGCTCCACAACCCATTTTATTCCGTTGATAAGCATGTCCATGGCTCCGGAGGCGCGGAAGACACCGACGGCGACCAGTATGGCCACCAGATAAGGTATTATCCTCACTGCAGTGGTGAAGCCCTCCTTGGCACCATCGATGAAAGCGTCGTAGACATTAATTTTCCTTATGAACCCCGCGATGATGAACGTCACGATTATCGTCAGGAGTATCATGTTGGATGCCACCGATGTCACCGTTGCCATCGTATCCTTATCCATCTGTCCGAAACCCCATATCACCACACCCACGAAGGCGCAGAGCCCTAAGAGCGTGGCGAGGAGTACCGGTTGGAAGATGTTTATGCGCTGCCATGCCGACGTGATGATTATCCCGGCGAGCGTGGCGACAGTCGTTGCCAGCAGAATGGGAATAAAGATGTCGGTAGGCTGTGCCGCACCGTATGACGCGCGGAACGCAAGTATCGTCGTCGGGATAATGGTCAGTCCGCTGGTGTTGAGCACCAGGAACATTATCATCGGGTTCGTCGCCGTGTCTTTCTTTGGATTTAGTTCCTGCATCTGCTGCATGGCTTTCAGACCTGTCGGTGTTGCCGCATTGTCCAGTCCCAGCATGTTCGACGCAATGTTCATAAAGATGCTTCCCATGACGGGATGATTTTTGGGAATGTCAGGAAAGAGCTTCGTGAATATGGGACTGAGCATTCGTGCCAGTACGTTGACCGCACCGGCCCTCTCGCCAATCTTCATTATTCCAAGCCATAATGCGAGCACACCCGTCAGTCCGAGAGATGTCTCGAAAGCCGTTTTTGACGAGTCGAAGGTGGCATCAACCATCTTCTGGAATAGTGTGGTGTCGCCGGTGAACAGTCCGACGACTCCAAAAGCGAACGCTATGACGAAGAACGCTATCCAAATGTAGTTCAGAACCATAATAAAAAACCGTGTATGACAGCGGCAACCGTGCCGCATAATACTTGTACAAAGATGCAAAAGTAAGAAGAAATAAATGATTTCACAAAAAAATAGGTGTTTTTTAGGACCTTTATGCTCCAGCTATGGCATGAAAATTCCTTTGCAACCTGGTTGCACGAAGATGTTCATACCTTTGCAACCGATAAACCGGTAACGGATAATAAGAACATAAACCGACAATTATATGAAAACGAAAATTCTAAGGATTGCAGCTACGGCCCTGCTTCTTGCAGCCGCCTGGGCCGTTAGCGATAACTTTCAGCTTCCCCTTTGGGCGCAGCTCTGTGTTTACCTCGTCCCTTATCTTCTGATAAGTTACGATGTCCTCGGCGAGGCCTGGGAGGGGATAACCGACGGCGACCCCTTCAACGAGGACTTCCTGATGTCCGTCGCCACGTTAGGCGCGCTCTTCATAGGCTTCGTCCCCGGTGCCGACGTTCAGTTTGCCGAGGCCGTCTTCGTGATGCTCTTCTTCCAGGCCGGTGAGGTCTTCGAGGATTATGCCGAGGACAACAGTCGTAAATCCATCAACACCCTGATGGACATCCGTCCCGACAAGGCCGTCGTACTGCGTCCTTCCACCGGCTCTTCTAATGGAAAGGCTGTGGAGGTTACCGTCAGCCCCGACGATGTCAGGGTGGGAGAGACCATCATCGTACGTCCCGGTGAGAAGATACCTCTCGACGGTGAGGTCATCGAAGGACGGTCGTCGCTCAACACCGTGGCTCTTACCGGTGAGAGCATGCCTCGTGATGTCAGAGAGAAAGATCAGGTTGTCAGTGGCTGTGTCAATGAGTCTGGGGTCCTGAAGATAAAGGTTACAAAGTCGTTTGGCGAGTCTACGGCCTCGAAAATCATCAACCTCGTCGAGAACGCCAGCGAGAACAAGTCGCGGAGTGAGACCTTCATCCGTCGTTTCGCACATGTCTACACTCCCATTGTTGTCTTTGCGGCCATAGCCCTTGCCATCCTTCCGCCACTTATCCTTGGCGGCGGCTGGGCCGACTGGGTGTACCGTGCGCTGACCTTCCTTGTGGTGAGCTGCCCTTGTGCGCTCGTCATATCTGTCCCACTGTCGTTCTTCTGCGGTATAGGCGGTGCCAGCCGTAAGGGTATCCTCATCAAAGGCGGCAACTATATGGACACGCTGGCGAAGGTGGGTACCATCGTCTTCGACAAGACCGGCACACTGACGAAAGGCGCCTTTGCCGTTGAGGCCGTTCATCCCGAAAAAATGGACGCAGAGGAACTCCTCCATCTTGCCGCCCATGTGGAGCGTTTCTCCACCCATCCCGTGGCTGTCGCCCTGCGCGAGGCTTATCCGAAGGAGGAACACGACGGTTGCAGCATAGAGAACGTCCGCGAGATAGCCGGCAACGGCGTCGAGGCTCTCGTCAACGGCCGTAAGGTCAGCGTGGGAAACGACAAGATGATGCATGCCCTGGACATAGAAGTCCCGGAGTGCGAGCGCTGCAAGAGCCTCGTTGGAACCGTTATCCATGTGGCTGTCGACGGTTCGTATGCCGGTCATGTCGTTATCTCCGACCAGGTGAAGGACGATGCCGAGATGGCTGTCCGCGACTTGAAACGCCTCGGCGTGGAGCATACCGTCATGCTTACCGGCGACCGTGAGGCTGTTGCCGTCAATGTTGCCGGCCGTTTAGGTATCGACGAGTATCATTCAGAGCTCCTCCCCGCCGACAAGGTGGAGCATGTGGAGCGCCTTCTCCGTGCCAAAGGCGATGGACGGACGCTGGCCTTCGTCGGTGATGGCATCAACGACGCACCGGTCCTGGCCCGCGCTGATGTGGGAATAGCCATGGGAGCCCTAGGCAGTGATGCCGCCATAGAGGCCGCCGACGTCGTTCTCATGGACGACAAACCGTCTAAGATCGCCACGGCCATCGCTATTGCACGCCGCACCATCCGCATAGCATCGGAGAACGCGTGGTTTGCCATCATCGTGAAGGTTCTCATCCTTTTGCTTGCAGCGTCGGGAGTGCTTGGCGCATTGGCCATGCCACTGGCCGTCTTTGGCGATGTCGGTGTGATGATACTCTGTGTCATCAATGCGACAAGAGCGTTGAAAGCATAAGAAAACGCCTTCCCGGACCATCTGTTTATAAGGTCCGGGGAGGCGTTTTCTTTTTTATCTGTTTATTTGCTTAGTGGGCGGAATGCAGAGGACTGTCGCTGCCCGTAAGTCTACGGCAGAAACTCATTGACATCCCTTCCGAAAAACTTCAGTTCCCTTACCAGCGTACTGCTGACACTCTCCATTCCCGGTTCGGCGAAGAGGAGAACGGTCTCGAGGTTGCCGAAACGACGGTTGAACTCCGCCTGCTCGCGCTCATACTCATAGTCCTTCACGGAGCGCACTCCGCGCACTATGAACGAGGCACCCTCGCGCTTGGCCATGTCGATGGTAAGGTCGCTGTAAGAGATGACCTTTATGCGTGGCTCGTCAGCATATATCTTCTTTATGTCGGCAACCCTTGCGGCAATCTCCTCGTCGGTGTTCTTGAGTTTGCTGACCGCCACGGCGATGATGAGCCGGTCAAAGAGGGGCAGCGCACGGCGGACTATAGAGTCGTGGCCGACGGTGAATGGGTCGAAGGTGCCGGTGAAAAGTCCTGTCCTTTCCATTACTTAGAATAATGATGGTTCCATAATATTTCCACTGTACGGATTGCGGCCGAGGTGGTCGTAGGCGAGTTTTGTCGCCATGCGGCCTCGCGGCGTCCGTTTTATGAAGCCTTCCATGATAAGGAACGGCTCATAGACCTCCTCGACGGTACCTGCGTCCTCACCGATTGCCGTGGCAATGGTTGATATGCCTACCGGCCCACCATGGAACTTGTCGATGATGGTGAGCAGTATCTTGTTGTCGGTCTCGTCGAGGCCGTACTGGTCGATGTTCAGAGCCTGAAGGGCCAGCCGTGTGATGTCGGCGGTGATGCGGCCGTTGCCTTTCACCTGCGCGAAATCCCTCACACGGCGGAGCAGCGAGTTGGCGATACGTGGCGTACCGCGGCTGCGCCGTGAGATTTCTATTGCCGCGTCGTCGTCGATGGGGACCTTCAGAAGACCGGCTGAGCGGCGGATAATCTGCTGCAGAGTCTCCGGACCGTAATATTCCAGATGGAGGTTGATGCCGAAACGGGCACGGAGCGGTGCCGTGAGAAGACCGCTGCGTGTGGTGGCTCCAATGAGCGTGAACGGGTTGAGGTCTATCTGTATGGACCGTGCCGACGGACCTTTGTCAATCATGATGTCGATACGGTAGTCCTCCATGGCGGAGTATAGGTACTCCTCGACGACGGGACTCAGACGGTGTATCTCATCGATGAAGAGGACATCGTTGGGTTCCAGCGACGTGAGAATACCGGCCAGATCGCCGGGCTTGTCCAATACCGGACCGCTCGTAATCTTGAAGCCTACGCCAAGCTCGTTGGCAATGATGTTGCTAAGAGTGGTCTTTCCCAGTCCTGGAGGACCGTGCAGAAGGGTGTGGTCGAGGGGCTCTCCCCGGTATTTCGCCGCCTCCACGAAGACACGGAGGTTCTCCACAACATTCTTCTGTCCGCTGAAGTCGTCGAACTTCAACGGACGAAGAGCCTTCTCGAACTCCTTCTCCGCAGGACTGACGTTCTCATTCCTTATATCGAAATCGTCATTCATAATTCACCTTTGTTGTTATAGACTGCAAAGTTACTATTATAATTTAAGAAACACACAACAAATCACGGGGAAAAGCGTTTTATATGATGTGAGGACTGTCAAAATCTTACTGCTGTTGGTTGCTCTCATCGTTCCCCGGACGGTATGCCTCGGGCAGAGAAGCAATGCCGACGTACTGCGCCGGACGCTACATTTCGGCGAGCATCTGAACCGTGCCATTATCGACAGCAGCTCCACCAATGTCTACATAAAATACGACATCAATGTCGTCAGGCGCAATGCTATGCTGGCCGCCGTCCCTACAATGTTCTATCTGCTCCGCGACCATCGTCGTCGTTACTTCTCAGAGAGCTACAGTCATGTCGGCTTCAGCGATGGCAAGTCCGTCGAACACCGCAATATCCATCTTAGCACCGTCTATCACCGGCACACGACGCTCCCGCTGATGATAAAATACCTCACGCCGCATATCTATGACGAGAAACTTTTCCAGGATGGTATCCTCTCACCGGTCAACTATCATAACCGAAAGTACTACCGCTACAGGATGATGCGCAACAAAGACGGTACCTCTTATATCTTTATCCGCAACAAATTCCGCAACACGCAGCTTATCCGGAAAGGGTTCCTGATTGTCGACGACAGTACCGGTCAGGTGCTTCAGTTCAATCTCCAGTGTGAGTACGATATGATACGCTCGTCGTTGAACGGAGTCATGAACACTGCTTCCGACAAGCTGATGTTTCCTAAGGAGTGTGACGTGCGTGCAAAGCTCTCTTTCATGGGCAACAAGGTACTTGTGCATTATACCAGTGTCTACGGCCTTACAGCCACTCTGCCCGATTCCATCGAGGACAGCCGCGATGTTGGGCTCATGGAAAAGGTCCGCCCATTGCCGCTGACAGAAGAGGAACGCAGCATAATAAGTGAATATCAAGATGAGTATGCCGCCAGCAAGGCCGTAGAGGACTCTCTAGTGCCCCGGGACTCCACCGGTGTCGCAAAGCCGAAGAAGCGCCACTGGGCAAAATATGTCTTCTGGGACCTCATCGGCGACAATCTCCTGAACAAGATATCAACAGGGCTGGGCAGTGAGAACAAAGGACAACTGCGCATAGGTCCTATCTTCAACCCGTTCTACTTCGGTTACACAAAGCACAAAGGAGTGATATACCGTCTCGACCTTCGCGGTTTTTATAACTTTACCGACAACCACAGCATCTCCGCACGGATAAAGATGGGATATTCCTTCAAGCAGCACCAGCTGTTCTACCGCTTTCCTGTGCAGTGGGACTTCAACAAACGGCGTAACGGATATGTTCAGTGGGAGTTCGGTAACGGAAACAATATTTCCAACTCCAGGGTGAGGAATAACGTCATGGAGTACAAAACCAACGATTCCATCGACTGGAACGCCATGCATCTCGACTATTTCACCGACACACGGTTCCATCTTGGCATCAACTATGATATTGTCAAGGACTATCTCGGCGTGCAGACCGGCTTCACGGCACACATCCGTAAGGCGGTCGACAGCGAGGGCTTTAAGGCTGTGGGACGGCCGTCGACTTACCGCACCTTCGCACCGTTCCTACAGATACAATATCGTCCTTTGAGCGACCGTGTACCGCTGGTGATAACGTCGCAGTGGGAACATGGTATGAAGATTTTGGGCGGGTCCATCAACTATGACCGCTTCGAGTTTGATGGACAGTATGTCTGCGACCTGCCGCGTCTGAGGTCGTGGCAGTTGCGCAGCGGCTTCGGATTCTACACACATAAGGGACACGACGATTACTTCCTCGACTATCATAACTTCCAGGAAGACTATGTCTCCTTGGGATGGGAGGATAAATGGAGCGGTGAGTTCGAACTGCTGAACAGCAACTGGTACAACGCCTCCGGCTATTATGTCCGTGCCAATGCGACCTACGAGGCTCCTTTGCTGCTGCTGTCTTTCTGTCCGCTAGTGGGACAGGTCATCGAGAAAGAAAGGATATATATGAGTGCGCTGGCAGTAAACCGTATGCTGCCATATATAGAGGTGGGCTATGGGTTTACCAATCGTGTATTCTCTATGGGTATTTTCACGGGGCTCAGTCCGCGGCATTTTGAGGGTGTCGGACTGAAATTCGGCTTCGAACTGTTCAATAACTATTGATCATTAGATGCCGTTATAACTATGATTTGATATTTTTCGGTTTATAGATGCGCCCCCTTCAGGAACGTGAATAAGAGAAAAGATTATGTAAAAGTTTTTCAAACTCTCCATATTTGAAAAACACCTTTGTAACATATTGATAGACAATGAATTGTAAATGTGCCCCTTTTACGTTCTATTTTCCGTATACTTTTTTGTAAAAGGGGCACATTTACGATGTATTTTCCGTACACTTACAACGCAACTGTAGTACACTTGTTTTAGTGTAAGGATATTTCGCATTTTATTGTCGTATGCAGAGGCGCGGTCCACGTTTGTAAACCGCCCGACTTCTACTGCATACGGCTTACTTCTTCTTCGGTTTCCGGCGTGCCCATCCCTCTTCTGAGAAGTCAGGGATTTCGCCCTTAAGCTTGAAAGGCTGACCTTTCATGAGCGAACGCCAGTCGCCGGCCCTCTCAGCACTGTTGTCAAATGGAGAAGAACTCTGATCCTTGTACTTCCTTGTGCCGCGGCTCTCACCACCGGTGTAGCCCCTCTTGCCTCCTTTTCCGCGTGTCCTGCGGTCGTCGCCGCCTGTCTCGGCATCGTTACAGCGCACGCGGCGGCCCTTGTAGACCGTTCCGTCGAGTGCGCGCATCACTTTCTTAGCGTCTTTGTCAGGTACTTCTATATAACTCTGACGCTGCAGAAGGTCTATGTGTCCGACCTCCTGATGACCACGCATGTGCTTGTTGATGAACTGCATGACCTCGCCGGGGTAGAAGCCGTCGGTCTTTCCGAGGTTTATAAACAGACGGGTGTAGCCGGCCTCCGGAGCGGTAACGCCACGGCTGTCGCGGGACGATGTGCGGCCACGCCTTGTCCGTGCTCCGTCGCCGTCTCTCTTGCTACCGCCGTTGGCGGCTTTCCGTGCCGGCTTCTCTATCACCGGCGCATTCTTATAGTATTCGAGGAAGCGGCCGAAGGTAACGGTAATCATCTTCTTGATGATATCCTCCTTGTCGATATACTCGAACTGGCGCTTTATCTCTGTCCAGTAAGGTGCGATTTCATCGTCGTCGACATCGGTTTTCATGATGTCGTCCATGGTCTTGAAGAGCTGCTTCTTGCAGATCTCCTCCGGGGTGGGCAGTGTGCCGTCGATGAACTCCTTGCCGATGGTCTTCTCTATCTGCCGTATCTTGTATTTCTCGCGGATATGGATAATGCTTATCGATGTCCCTTTCTTACCCGCGCGGCCAGTACGTCCACTGCGGTGGGTGTAGCTCTCCGTGTCGTCGGGAAGACCGTAGTTGATGACATGTGTCAGATCATCAACATCAAGACCACGTGCCGCCACGTCGGTGGCGACGAGTAGCTGTGTCAGATGGCTGCGGAACTTCTGCATCGTCAGGTCACGCTGCTGCTGGGAGAGGTCGCCGTGAAGGGCTTCGGCGTTGTAACCGTCGTGGATGAGCTTGTCGGCAATCTCCTGTGTCTCGCGTTTCGTGCGGCAGAAGATTATAGCGTATATCCTTGGATAATAGTCGACGATGCGCTTCAGGGCAAGATATTTGTCCTTGGCGTTGACTAAATAATATATGTGGTTGACGTGCTCGGTGCCCTCGTTGCGTGAGCCTACTACTATTTCCTTGTAGTCGTGGAGGTAGCCTTGCGCCACACGCTCCACGTCCTTGCTCATGGTAGCCGAGAAAAGCAGAGTGTTATGGTCTTCAGGAATGGCAGAGAGGATCTCTGTTATCGACTCCTGGAAACCCATGTTGAGCATCTCGTCGGCCTCGTCGAGCACTACGTTGTGCACATCCTCGGTCTTGACCTTGCCGCGGTGCATGAGGTCTATGAGTCTTCCCGGTGTCGCCACGATGATCTGTGCGCCGTGCCTGAGGTTGCGGATCTGCTCCTCTATGCTTGCGCCGCCATAGACGGGTATGACATGCATGTGCGGTATGTACTTCGCGAAGGCGTTGATGTCGTCGCAAATCTGCAGACAGAGCTCTCGCGTGGGGCTCAGCACGATAGCCTGCAGCTCCTTCCGCTTGTTGTCCACACGCTGCAGGAGTGGAATGCCGAAGGCTGCTGTCTTACCGGTTCCCGTCTGCGCAAGGGCTATGACGTCGTTTCTGTTGCCTAATAGATAGGGGATAACTTGTTCTTGTACTGGCATTGGCTGTTCGAAGCCAAGCTCTTCAATGGCCTTTCTGATTGGTTCAGAAACACCTAACTCTTCAAATGTCTTCACTGTTTGTTTAAATGATTTAAATCCTTGAATACAATGGGACATAAACCACCAACTCCCAACTGAAAATCCATAACTGCTTGATGCTCATGAAGGCATCAAAGGGTGGCTGTAATCCCAAAACGGCTGCAAAGGTACATATTATTTTCCAAATAACTGATATTAAGGGGATAAAAAATAGTTTATAAGCAGATACTATAACTCAATTTGTTTCTAAACCTTTGGCGCGTAAAGGTGGTGTTTCTCGATGAAAGCGGCGATTTCCTTCGGCACCAGGTTATGGAAAGGCTGCCCGTCGTGGACCCGACGGCGTATCTCCGTGCTGCTGATGTCTATGAGCGGCGTGTCGAGAAGCATGACGGTGGAGGGTAGGGTGGCGGCATCGATGGTGTCGCCACGGCGTGGGTAGACGGCTATATGGTAGTTTCTTATGATTTCATCGGCGTTCTTCCAACGGTCGAAAGCCTCCCAGTTGTCGCCACCTATAAGCAAGGTAAAAGTACAGTCGGGGTGCTCTGCGGTGAGATGGCGCAGTGTGCGGTACATGAAAGAAGGCTTGGGAAGATGAAACTCCACGTCGGAGACCTTCAGCCTGCTCTCCCCGTGAAGAGCTTCCCGTACCATCTCCAACCGTATGTTGTCGTCAAGAATAGTGTCGTTAACTTTAAAAGGGTTCTGGGGCGAAACCACAAACCATACCTCATCGAGCCCGGCCTGCTCCAAGAACGCCTTGGCCAGTGAGATATGGCCGTTGTGGAGCGGGTTGAATGTCCCACCGTAGATGCCGATGGAGCGTCGGGCATCTACTGTGGGACTTATGCTGGTGATGGTCTTTAGGCCAGGGTGAGAGCCTGTGGCTGTTGATGGTTTCTGACCGGGCATTACAGTGTTCTAAATGAAGTCCTTCACAAGTTGGTAGGTCTCTTCCTCTGCCTTTTCCAAGTCGTCGTTGATGACGATATGATCGAACTGTGGGGCAAAGGTCATCTCGTAGCTCGCCTTGGCTATGCGCTTGCTGATGGCCTCGGCACTGTCGGTGCCACGGCCTTCGAGACGCTTCTTGAGCTCATCGATGGACGGCGCCTGAATGAAGATGCTAAGGGCGCGGGAGCCGTAGAACTTCTTTATATTGCAGCCGCCTTTGACATCGACGTCGAAGACGACATTCTCGCCAAGGGCCGTCTGAGAGTCGACTTGCGACTTCAACGTGCCATAGAATCTGCCGGGGTATACCTCCTCGTACTCTAAGAACTCGCCGTCGGCAATCTTCTTCCTGAACTCGTCCTCCGACAAAAACAGGTATTCCACACCGTTCTTCTCCGTGCCACGCGGGGCACGTGTAGTAGCACTTATCGAGAAGGCGAGGTTCAGCTCCGGATGCTTCTCCATCAAGTATTTCACTATCGTGCTCTTGCCGGAGCCAGATGGTGCTGAGAATATTATCAATTTGCCTTTTTCTGACATAGTATTCTTTGATTTTTCCCTCTGCGGACGGCCATAGGGACCGTACCCTGCACTGGATTAATTGGGGCGTGATGGGATTAAATGAGATAGAAAATATTATTGCTTGAAACTTGATGCCTATACCAGAAGAGCGGAGCTTACAGTGCGTTGAGGACCTGCTCCTTTATCTGCTCCAGCTCATCCTTCATCTTGACGACGATGTTCTGCATCTCGGCATTGTTGCTCTTGGAACCGGTGGTGTTTATCTCACGGCCCATCTCCTGAGCGATGAAACCAAGCTTCTTGCCAACGCCGTGGCCGGTCTCCTTCATCGTTTCACGGAAGTACTTCAGGTGGTTGGCAAGACGCTGCTTCTCCTCGCTGATGTCGAGTTTCTCAATGTAGTAGATGAGCTCCTGCTCCAGACGGTTCTTGTCGTATTCCACCTCAGGTATCTGCTCCAGACCTTTGATAATCTGTTCCTTTATCTTCGGGACGCGCGACTTCTCATACGGCTCTATGCTGTGAAGGAGAGCCTCGATGTTGTCGACCTTCTCATTGAACTTCTTCTCTAAGGCCGCGCCTTCCTGGGTGCGGAACTCAATGATATGCTTCAGTGCCTCGTCGATGGCCTTCTGCGCGGCTTGCCATTCCTCGTCGTCGAGTTCCTCAGTGTCGGTCTTCGTCGTAACGTCGGGCATGCGTAGAAGGGTGTAGAACCAGTCCTTAGGCTCAGGGATGCCCGTCTTGGCGGCAATGTCCTTTATCTGTCGGTAGTAGTTGTCTATTAGGGCCCCGTTGATAGGTGTGGCGTCGACGGCGGTGTCCTTCTCCACCCAAATGGCAAAGTCGACCTTTCCGCGGATGAGGGCTTTCGAGATGGTGCGTCGTATCTCCATTTCCTTCTCACGGTAGATGGGTGCGATGCGTGTAGAGAGGTCCAGAGCTTTGCTGTTTAGCGACTTTATCTCTACGTTGATTTTCTTTTCTTTATAGGTTACGACGGCTTTTCCGTAACCAGTCATTGACAATACCATAGTTGTTATAGCGTTAAATTTTTGCAAAAGTACGAAAAAACGGGGAAAAAGCAGTAAATTTGCATTCTTATTTAGAACATATTAAATTATGTCTTGTATTTTAAATATTGAAACAAGCACCTCAGTGTGCTCAGTTGCGGTCAGCAACGACGCTGAATGTGTCTTCAACAAGGAAGACCACAGCGGTCCTAATCATGCAGTAAAGCTTGGCGTCTTCATCGATGAAGCCCTGTCGTTCATCGACAATCATGCCATTCCTCTCGACTATGTAGCCGTCAGCAGCGGTCCTGGCTCATACACCGGCCTGCGCATCGGCGTCTCCATGGCAAAGGGTATCTGTTACGGACGCGGTGTGAAGCTGCTTAGCGTGCCGACGCTGGAGCTTCTCTGTGTCCCCGTGCTGTTGCATCATGAGGAGATAGAAGACAACGCGCTCATCGTTCCTATGCTCGACGCACGAAGGATGGAGGTCTATGCGGAGGTCTTTGACCGTGCCCTGCGTCCGGTGCGCGGCATCCATTCTGATATTGTCGACGAGAACACATACAAGGAGTACCTAGACAAAGGTCCGGTATACTTCTTCGGCAATGGCGCGGCAAAGTGCATGAAGACCATCAACCATCCTAACGCGCATCTCATCGAGGACATAGAGCCGCTGGCAAAGAATATGTATCCGCTGGCGGCAAAGCATGTGGCACAGGAGAAGTTTGAGGATGTGGCATATTTTGTGCCGTTCTACCTCAAGGATTTCGTCGCGAAGAAGCCGAAGAAGCTGCTGTAGGCGGTGGATACCTTTCTTTTATGGGTGGAAGACCGGCCCTTAGTGGCGGAATATTTTACGAGAAAAGTTAAGAATAAAAATAAAAAACCGGCGTTATTGCCATTAATCATTCTCCCTTTGTCACCCTTCTGACGGGCGACGGGAGGACTTCTAAGTATGAATATAAAAGGATTAGACTATAACACGCAACGCGAAAAGCTGAAACTTCCCGAGTATGGAAGGGAGGTCCAGAATATGGTCGATTACTGCCTGACGCTCACCGACCGTCAGGAACGGCAGCGCTGTGCCGAGACCATCGTCTCTGTCATGGACCTGATGACGGCAAAGAACCGGCAGAATGCTGACCATGAGCAGAAGCTCTGGGACCATCTGGCTATCATGGCTGACTTCAAACTCGACATTGATTACCCGTTCGACGTGGCTCAGGCTCATCAGATTACTGAGAAGCCGAAGCCCATGGACTATCCAATGACGAGGATACCGGTGCGCCATTACGGTAAACTTATGTTTGAGCTGTTCGACCAGCTGAAGACGATGGCACCGGGAAAGGAACGCGACATGCTCGTACAGTATACCGCTAATCAGATGAAACGCGACCTCGTTATGTGGAGTCATGGCAGCAGCGATGACGAAAAGGTCGCCGATGATCTGGCTCGCTATACCGACGGGAAGATACAACTCGACTTGAGCACGTTTAAGTTTGAGAAGATAAACATGCGGGAGGTGAAGGAAAACCGCAAGAAAAAGAAATAGCTTATGGAATCATTCATCATTGAAGGCGGACACCGTCTGCATGGAACCATTACTCCGCAGGGTGCCAAGAATGAGGCACTGGAGGTTATCAGTGCCACACTGCTCACCGATGAGGAGGTTACCATTCATAATATTCCTAATATCCTGGATGTCAACAATCTCATAGGTCTGTTGAAGGAAGTCGGCGTCAAGGTTAAGAAGCTGGCGCCTAACGACTATTCCTTCCAGTCGGACCAGCTGCGCCTCGACTATCTCAGGAGTGGTGAGTTTGTAAAGAAGTGCGCCTCCCTCCGTGGAAGCGTGCTGATGATTGGTCCTCTGCTCGGACGTTTCCATAAGGCTACGGTGTCAAAACCGGGTGGCGACAAGATTGGGCGTCGTCGTCTGGATACCCATTTCCTGGGCTTCCATAAGCTTGGTGCGGAGTTTGTGTATAATGAGGAACGTGATGTCTACGATATAAAGGCCAACGAGTTGAAGGGTACTTACATGCTCCTCGACGAGGCTTCCGTAACGGGAACGGCGAACATCATCATGGCTGCCGTGCTCGCTAAGGGCAAGACGACCATATACAATGCGGCTTGTGAGCCTTACATACAGCAGCTATGCCGCATGCTCAACGCCATGGGAGCCAAGATAAGCGGCATAGCCAGCAACCTGCTGACCATCGAGGGCGTGGAGAGTCTGCATGCGGCGGAACACACCATCCTGCCTGATATGATTGAGGTGGGCTCCTTCATCGGCATGGGGGCTATGGTCGGCGACGGCATAATCATTAAGGATGCGTCGGTGGAGAACCTCGGCATTATCCCGGATGCTTTCCGACGCCTCGGAATAAAGCTCGAGATAGAGGGCGATGACATCATCGTACCGAAGCAGAAGCACTACGAGATAGAGTCGTTTATTGACGGAACGATAATGACAATCAGTGATGCTCCATGGCCGGGACTGACCCCTGACCTCATCAGCGTGCTCCTTGTCGTTGCAACACAGGCTCGTGGCAGCGTACTCTTCCATCAGAAGATGTTCGAGAGCAGGCTGTTCTTCGTCGACAAGCTTATCGATATGGGAGCGCAGATAATCCTTTGCGACCCTCACCGTGCCGTTGTCGTCGGCCATGACCACCGCCGTAAGCTGCGTGCACAGCGTATGTCGAGTCCTGATATCCGCGCAGGTATCGCCCTGCTTATCGCGGCGATGAGCGCGAAAGGTACGAGCCGCATAGAGAATATCGCGCAGATAGACCGCGGATACGAGAATATCGAGAACCGTCTTAATGCCCTTGGTGCCAACATTATACGTGTGTCATGAATGAGGATGTCTATCAGATAGGGAAGATAGGAAAGGCCCATGGCGTGAAAGGGGAGGTGCAGATGCAGTTCACCGATGACGTCTTCGACCGTACCGATGCCGACTTCGTCTTCCTGAAGGTCGACGGTCTGCTCGTGCCGTTCTTTTTTGAGGAATATCGCTTCCGCAGTGACGATATGGCCTTGGTGAAGTTCGAGGATATAGATACGGCGGAACGTGCGCGCGAGCTGACGGGATGTGAAGTCTTCTTCCCAAGGGAGAAGGCCGACAGTGATGAGGCTAACATCTCATGGGCTGAGATTATCGGTTACACTGTGGTGAACTCTGCAGACGGGAAAGCCGTGGGAACCATCAGCGCCGTCGACGATACCACCATCAACGTGCTGCTCTCGGTGGCCGACAGTAATGGCGATGAACATCTCATTCCCATCAGCGAGGACCTGATGGCCGGCATGGACAAGAAGGAAAGGACAATAACACTCAATATTCCCGACGGTCTGCTGGAACTGTAACAATTCGGTTTATAATACAAACTCTTCCCTTCCGGGAAGGCGTGGAGAGAAAAAAGACATGAAACAAATATGCATTCTCGGTTCTACCGGGAGTATAGGCACACAGGGACTGGACGTTATATCCCAGCATCCCGACCTCTATGAGGCTTACGCCCTGACGGCAAACAACCACTGGCAGCTGCTTGCTGAGCAGGCGAAGAAGTTCCATCCTGCCGCCGTCGTCATCGCCAATGAGGACCATTACAAGGAACTTACCGGGGCCCTGAGCGACGAGCCCGACATAAAGGTCTATGCCGGACGTGAGGCTTTGAACGAGATAGTGGAGGCCGGACCGATAGATATGGTTCTGACGGCAATGGTTGGCTTTGCCGGTCTTGCTCCGACGATACATGCCATTAAAGCACATAAGACGATATGCCTTGCCAATAAGGAGACGCTCGTCGTGGCGGGAGAACTCATCTGCCGCCTTGCCGGTGAGTACCATGCGCCAATCCTCCCTGTCGACTCGGAACATTCAGCAATCTTCCAGAGCCTTGTCGGCGAGGACGGGAACGAGATTGAGAAGATCCTCCTCACCTGCTCCGGCGGACCATTCCGTACCTACACCCATGAGCAGCTCAAGAATGTAACAGCTGCCGACGCGTTGAAGCATCCTACATGGGAGATGGGAGCGAAGATAACCATCGACTCGGCGTCGCTGATGAACAAAGGCTTTGAGGTGATGGAAGCACGGTGGCTCTTCGGAGTGCCCGCTGAGAAGATACAGGTGCTCATCCATCCGCAGAGTATCCTCCACAGTGCCGTTCAGTTTGCTGACGGTGCGGTGAAAGGACAGCTCGGCGTGCCCGACATGCGCCTGCCGATACAGTATGCTTTCTCGTTCCCTCAGCGTCTGCATCTCAACGGTGACCGTCTCGACTTGTTCAAACAGCCGCTGGAGTTCTTTGAGCCAGATGTGGAGAAGTTCAAGTGTCTCGCCATGGCTTACGAGGCGATACACAAGGGCGGAAACATGCCGTGCATCGTCAATGCGGCCAATGAGGTGGTGAACGCCGCCTTCCGCCGTGGAGAATGCTCGTTCCTCGACATGGGCGACATAATAGAGAAAACGATGCAGAAGGCTACCTTCGATGCCAGCCCCGACTATGACGTGTACATCAGGACGGATGCTGAGGCTCGCAAGATAGCCGCCTCCTTCCTTAAGAAATAGCTTATGGAGGCTTCTGTGGCATACCGTATGACAACTGTACGTAATTAAAATAGGATATATAGGCATTAGCTTTATCAATACTTGTAAGGGAGCGAAACAAATAGGATAATCATAAAATTGAATTTGAATAATATTAAATGGAAACATTTCTGATACGACTGCTGCAATTCTTCATGTCCATCTCGCTGCTTGTGCTGCTCCATGAGGGCGGACACGTGTTTTTTTCCAAGCTCTTTGGCGTGAGGGTTGAGAAGTTCTTTGTCTTCTTTGATGTCAAGATTGGCAAGTGGTCCGGGAAACTATTCTCCTGGAAACCGAAGAACTCCGATACGGAGTATGGACTGGGATGGCTGCCGCTGGGCGGATACTGCAAGATTGCGGGTATGATAGACGAAAGTATGGATACGGAACAGATGAAACGCGACCCACAGCCGTGGGAGTTCCGTACCAAACCGGCATGGCAGCGACTGCTCATAATGATAGGAGGCGTAACGGTGAACTTCATCCTTGCGCTCATCATCTACGCCGGTATAATGTTCGCCTGGGGCGAGACATACTATAAGGTACCAGATATGACGATGGGTATGGAGTTCAGCGAAGCGGCCAAACAGTACGGTTTCCGCGACCACGACATCATGCTCGGTACCGATCAGGGACCCTTTAAGGAGTTCCTCGATGTCAATGGCGACTTCTTCAGGCAGATAGCAAAGGCAAAACGCGTTGATATCATCCGTGACGGTAAGCGGATGAGCATCCCCATGCCGGGTAATCTTGACATGCTCGCGATGCTGAAGTCCGACCCTGTCTTCGTCCGTCCGTACCTCCCTTCAGATGTCGACAGTATTGTCTCACACGCTGACGCTGTGAAGGCCGGCATGATTTCTGTCGGGGGAAAGACTCCCGCGGAGGCCGCCGGGATACGGCGTGGCGACAAGATACTCGCCATCAACGGCCATCCCACCGACTCCTGGAACAAGTTCAACTACCAGCTGACCGTCCTCGGTGACATCTTGAAAAGCAAGAAGACCGCAAAGGACTCCCTGCAGGTGCGCACCGTCAGCCTCGTCTTCCTTCATAAGGGCAGCACAAAAGCCGACACGGCTACTGTCGTCCTCTCTCCCGACCTTAAGCTCGGCATCTATCAGAGCTCATTTGCCGACTATTACAAGCCGACACACATCAGCTACGGCTTCTTTGAGAGCATACCGGCAGGTGTCAGCTATGGCATCAACACGCTGAAGGGCTACGTCAGCAACTTCCAGTACCTCTTCTCCGCCGACGGCGCTAAGAGCCTGGGAGGCTTCGGAGCCATTGGAAGCCTCTTCCCGCCGTTCTGGGACTGGTATATGTTCTGGAAGATGACGGCATTCCTAAGCATTATCCTTGCCTTCATGAACATCCTTCCTATCCCGGCTCTCGACGGCGGTCATGTACTCTTCCTGCTCTACGAGATGATTACCCGCCGCAAGCCGAGCGAGAAGTTTATGATTTACGCCGAATATGCGGGTATAGCGGTACTGCTCTTGCTGCTTATCGTTGCCAACCTCAACGATATCCTGCGCTGGCTGGGCTATATGTAAAACGATAAAAATCACGATAATAAGAACAACTTTAAACAAAGTCCCCCGTACCGAGGCATAAGCTGGAACACTCCGGCGTCCCTTTCCGTGCGGTGGCAATAAGATTATGGCAAAGAAAATCACAGACATGGTCTCCTGGGTCGGCAAAATCGACTGGGAGCTGAAGCACTTCCATGGCGATGAACTGTCAACAGAGAAAGGTTCAAGCTACAACGCATATCTCATCCAGGACGAGAAGACAGTGCTCATCGACACTGTGTGGAAGCCTTATGACGACGAGTTCGTGGCCAACCTGAAGAAGGTCATAGACCTGAAGAAGATTGACTATATCGTCATGAACCATAACGAAATCGACCACAGTGGTGCTCTTCCTGAGCTCCTGCGCGAGATCCCGGGCACTCCTATATACTGCACGAAGAAAGGCGAGGCCATACTTCGCGGGCACTATCACCAGGACTGGAACTACGTTAACGTCAAGACTGGTGACAAACTGAACATCGGTAAGTCGACACTGACATTCATTGAGGCTCCTATGCTCCACTGGCCTGACACGATGTTCACCTATATGGACACCGATCAGATACTCTTCTCCAACGACGGCTTCGGACAGCACTACGCCACAGAGTCGCTCTTCGACGACTGCTCCGACGTTCATGATGTCATGTATGAGGCTGAGAAGTACTGGACAAATATCATCAACCCTTACGCTATGATGGCAACGCGGAAGATCAATGAGATTCTCAAGATGAACCTTCCGCTGAAGATGATATGCCCAAGCCACGGAATCATCTGGAAGGAGAACCCGAAGATGATAGTGGAGAAGTACCTGGAGTGGGCCAATGCATACCAGGAGAACCAGATAACCATCGTCTACGACACTATGTGGCAGTCGACCCGTCATATGGCTGAGGCTATAGCGAAGGGTATCCAGGAGGCTGACGCTACCGTTACGGTGAAGATCCTAAATGCTGTAAAGGATGATAAGAACGATATACTCACGGAGATGTTCCGCTCGAAGGCTGTCCTCGTAGGCTCACCGACCATCAACTACGGCTATTCCTATGCCATTGCCGGTATCTTGGAGATGGCAAAGGGTCTGAAGTTCAAGAACAAGAAGGCCGCAGCCTTCGGCAGCTATGGATGGAGCGGCGACGCGCCAAAGCAGATTACAGAGGCTTTGAAGGGCGCAGGCTTCGAGATTGTCAACGACGGAATAAAGAAGCTGTGGGTTCCTGATGGCGAGGCTCTCGCCGACTGTGAGGCTTACGGACGTGACTTCGCCGAGGCTGTCAAGTAAACCGTTTGTCTCTGGAGAACAGCAGATGATGAAATACAAGATGATAGTGCTTGACCTCGACGGCACACTTACCAACAGTAAGAAGGAGATGACCACACGAACGCGTGAGACTCTCCTCGCCGCCGAGCGGAAAGGGCTGCGCGTCGTCCTCGCCTCCGGCCGTCCTACATATGGCATCACGGCCCTTGCCGAGGAGCTGGAGCTGAAGGACTATGGAGGATATATCCTGGCCTTCAACGGCGGGCGTATCACCGACTGCGCCACTGGCGACGTTGTCTTCGACCAACCGCTCTCGCCGTCGGTCGTGGAGCCTCTCTACGACTCTGTGAAAAGCGCGGGTATGGAGATGCTAACCTACCAGGACGAGGTGATAGCAGCGACAAGGAAAGCCAATAAATATGTCCTCCACGAGGCGTTCATCAATAAGATGCCGGTGGTGGAGTATGACGACTTCATCCATCAGGTGCGCTATCCCATCAACAAATGTCTTGTTGTCGGCGACCCGGTGCCTCTTCATGAACTTGAACTCCGCCTCGTAGAGAGCTTCAAAGGCCGTATGGATGCTTATCGCTCCGCCGGCTTCTTCCTCGAGTGTGTTCCTCCCGGCATCGACAAGGCCCGTTCACTGGCCCGTCTCTTCGAGATGTTGTCCTTAAGCAAGGACGAGGTCATCGCCTGTGGCGACGGCTACAACGACCAGAATATGATACGTTATGCCGGACTGGGCGTGGCAATGGCCAACGCGCCGAAGGATGTCCAGGACACAGCCGACTATATAACCTACTCCAATGAGGAGGACGGCGTTGCGCATGTAGTCGAGAAATTCGTCCTGAACGCAAACCGGTAATTGCCGGTCCTGCTGTAATGATACAAAAAGGGCAGGGGAGACGTGGCTTCAGCCACGCCGTTCCCCTGCCCTTTGTCGTATTGTTATTGGTCCTCTATAACGCTGTGCCCGTACTAATCTGAGTTTTATCTTAGTGGCTTACTGCGCGCTTCGCGCATTGTGCCTCTCCGAGGTACGCGTTAGTCAGTCTAGGCGCCATCAAAAATCCCCAGTCTGCACTCGCTTCGCTCGTTCAGACTGGGGTTATGAAGGATTCAGCCTCCGAGGCTGTTTCATGCGGCAAATATTTTGAGGCTGTCAGGTGCTCGACTTATTCCCACGACGAGTAGCCCGACCCCATGTCTTGGCCCCAGTCGTTCCAACGCTTCGCGGCTCCCAGGTCAACGTCACCGTCGACGACTTCGTCGCCACCGACCATACTACAGTTAGTGTCACCCTGTGTGCTGCTGTTATGTATCACACTGGTGTCGGTGCTCAGTTTCGTATCCGATATTCCCATGAGATTCGCTGGAGCGGCATGGATAATCTCAATGTCAGGTTTTATATATTTTTTCATACTAATCGTCACTTTCTTGTTTGTTTTCATCTGACCACGTATTTCCGTCCTCCCATGAGGTAGATGCCGGGGGCGAGGCCCTGGAGGTCGTTAGTGCTGCGCACCTGACGACCCTGGAGGTCATAGACGCCCGGGAATGCGGTGGTTGTAGCCGCGTTGAGGTCATTGACAATCTCGTCGATGCCTGTAGTCGTGTTGCCAGCCACCTCAGCGCCAGTGATCCAGAAGTCGGCGAGCTTAGCAGGGGCAGTAGTGGAACCATCGTCCATCCCGGCAGGTTGGCGCCTGTGGCGGATGAACCTGCAGGCTTGATGATGCGATAGAACTTATTCTTGTCCTTTTCCGTACTGTTCTTCATGTAGTAACTGTACCACGGGATGATCCCCTTGTCGTAGTGCCCACTTATCTGATAAGTGAAGATCTCTACTTTCTGTCCTTTATCCGGTTGTTTGTCAACAGCCTTGTTGTGTTTGACGACTTCTTCATTCTTCATGATGACCGTCATCGGCTTCACGCTCTCCACGGTCACCCCATTGAACTTAACGCTACCGTCGCTTATGGGATCTCCTGCGTTTTTATCACTGACGTTCGGGTAGATGAGGTAAGGCCGTCCGGCTTCTAAGAGCTGGTTGGAATGCTGCGTGAGGTGGAGCGTACGATCGTGGCCTTCGCTTGCCATGACACTGTCGACCGTGACGAGTTGCATATTCTCGCCGAAGATCTTCTTCATCTGCGTCTCACTGACGGTGAAGGGGAGGCAGATACCTGCCCACCGTTTGTTGAGGAACGTACGCTTTAGCGTTACGTTCACGAAGTCGCGGGCGGTGTTCTTGGTTGTCGTGGATATCCCCGACGAGGCGTCAGTTTCTCCGGAGAACAAGAACCCGTTATCTTTCCACTTGGCGTAGCTCCCGTCCTTCTCGGCTGTCAGAGCTACGTCGAGCGTCTTGGCACCACCCATGAGTCGGGCGTTACCCGACTTGCCGTCTAAATACAGATTATCTGTGGTGGCATCTGGCTGCGGCAACTTATTATAGGTCGCATCCGTGAACGCCGTGCCGTCGGCATTCTTTGCCTCACTGCTATGGTCGGTCCATTTGTTCATATTGGCACGGTAACTGGAAGGAATGAATCCGAACCCGCAGAAGCCGAGCTTCGAACCCGTCATGAAGACATAATAGACCTTGCCGGCATAGACCTGGAACGTGAAGCGCACATAACCCTTCGTAGGCAGCACATAACTGCTGTCGGAGAGCTGGATGAGCTCCAATGGACCGTCGAGCTTGGGATGTTCATAGTTCATATCGATAGTCGTTCCATCCAAGGTCTTCTTATACGTGTAGGAACTGGCTGTCCACCAGCCCTTAATCTTGTTGTAGTCGGCATCGAAATTATTCAGTTCTGCGTCTTCCAGTGTGCCGTTATGGTTGCGGTCATAGGCATTCATCCAACTGTACTTCTTATCATTGTCATCCTTCTGCTCCGCTTTGTCCCAGATATCGAGGTGGGTAGTAGTGTTGCCAACCTTATACTCCCAGGCGGCACGCGTCACACCATCACAATAATAGTTCTGATAATGGTTGGTATACCCATTGAACCGGTCCGAATTGGTCTTACCGGAGTTGACATAATTGCCCCATGTGTATTTGCTCTCCCAGCCACTGTTGTCGTCGATGGCGACGGGCTTGCCCGTCTCGTCGACGATGTATAGGGCGCGTCGGCGGAGCCACCGACCGTTCTTATTCTTCTTTGCGTCGGTGTCGCCATTGGCGATATCCGTCATACCGTTCATACAGACGTACAGGAGCAGCCGGCCGCTCTCCTCGGGCTCGAACTTCAGATACGTACCACGCACGGGGAGGTTGAAGGTGTTGCGGTTGCCTTTGTCCCATCCGCGTACGAGCTCATCGGAGGGGTTCTGGGCACCCCAGGTGATAAAGTTGAAATCGTCGACGGTCTGCTCGTTATGACCCACCGAGTCCATCTTCGCCGTTTTCCACTCATCATCGAGCCAGGTGCTCTTCGGATCATTGCCCTTATAATAAGGATAGTCGGTGTTGCTGGTCCAGTGCCATCCGCCGAACGTCATCCAGATACGCGTCGGGATGTTCGTCGTGGAGACACGCTCGTCCTGGTCGTGTTTCTCGCCTTCCTGGACGATATAGGTAGGCATGTCACCGACGAAGAGATAATACGCCGGGGTCTTCATGACCTGCTTGCCTTCACCGTAGTCGATACCTTTCACCTCGCCATAGACGCGCACGCGGCCGTTGGCATAACCGGTGCGGCTCTTGTCGTTGAGCGGTGCCTCGTTCGTCATGGCTTTACCCAGGACGATTCCGTTGGTGTTGGAGATATTCACATGCTTACCCTCCTTGTCCTTACACTGCACGATGTCTTTGATCGTGTTGCTGGTATTGTCTTCTTTCACATCGTCGCAGTACCATCTCACGGTAGGATCCGGCTGGTGGAAGGCGAGGGTGGGCAGGTTGCCCGTGTATCCGTTGAGGAACGCTGTAGAAGCCGCCACCGGTTCCGTGTCGACGGCTCCTGGATGGGCCCACGGCAGTGCGTCGGTGACAGGATCGATGAAGCCCGGCTCGAAGCGCAAGCCATGAATACGCATGCCACCATCATCCGTATAGATATAATAGGTATGACCGGCAAGCAGAGGCTTCGGGAATTTCACCTCGGCGACATTGTTCGCTTCCGGACTCTTCGGGTTCTTGATGTAACCGATGGTCTGCTGCTCTTTAGAACTGGCATCTACGATGATATAGTGGCGTCCTTTCTTCTTATCTGTGTCATACTGGAAGTTACCGTCGATATACAGCCAGCCGTTCGTGACAGCCTCAATCTTCAGGAAGCCACCGCCCGTGGGCAGGTTGTCGTCCCCGAACTTCGTGGCATTGGCTGTGACGGTAATCTTCTGCAGCTTATTATTCGTCTTGTCAGCCCAGTCCTTGTCATTGTCGGCACCTTGGAACTTGTCGTCTGAAAAATACTTGGCATCGGTTATAGGCGATGCTATCAGTGTCCATACATTGACATTGCCGTTCTCCGCGTCATCAGCACTACCGAACGTGATGTTGATGCCCGGCACCTCATGGTAGGCTGTCGTGCCCGGGAAGAAGTCACCGGCTGTGATGAAGTGCAGCTTGCCCATCTTCTCGTTGTGATCCTTGTCATAAATGACTTCGTATGCACCGGTGGAACCGGTAGAGCCTTGTTGGAAGATCATCTCATAGAAGTCTTGAGAAGGGTTCTCAAAAGGCTTCGTGCTCGTGCTATTCCGGGTACCATTAACATTGACAGTATAGGTACCAGCTTTACTGCTTGTCACGGATCCGTCCTCTTTGAGGGTCCAATCGCTGCTTGTTGCCGACTGGCTTCTTGTCAAGTCGAACTGGTCGGTGACATCCACACCGAACTGATCTGCGACCTTGATGCTCGGGCAAGGGATGGTTTGTCCCACACTGTTGACCTGCTTCTTCGGGTCTATGACGAAGTGGGTAGGCTCTTTTTCGACTACATTGAACTGATAGACACCAGAGATACCGATATCCATTTGGATAGGGTTCCAAGGATAGATCGTGTAGACGATAGGCACGTCCTTACCGGTGCCATGGAATATCATTTTGAATGTATCGTAATTCTTATC
>ONDK01000060.1 GCA_900316565.1 uncultured Prevotella sp.
TTGGAAAGAAATGACTCTGCTTGACAATTGGCAAGTAAGGAGAATGTTGGACCTCAAAAGTAAGAAACGAAAAACGGCTTAAATTTTTGACAGCCTACTACTCATATTTGCCATTGCCGGAGTTGCCCACACGACAGCCCAGCCATATTGCGACGTGCGCACCTTCTCACTCTACGATGGTCTCACTGCCAATATCATCTCCAGGATTACGCAGACCTCCGACGACCTGATGTGGTTCGGGACATGGAACGGGCTGTGCTATTTCGACGGCTACCGCTTCACCACCTTCCGTGGCACACCGGGAGGCGGCGACATGCTGTCGAACAACCGCATACTCCATCTTGAACCCAACGCCGCCGGCAACCTGTGGGTAATCACCTATGACCGGCGGCTCTATCTCTTCGACACACATCTATGCCAGTATGTCGACATCAATGCGCTGATAGCGTCACGTCTGAAGAAGCCGGCTCAGTTCAGATGGATATATTCCCTCGACAACGGCACGACATGGGTTACCGGCGAGCACGACACCGGTCTGACGCTGCGCATCGACGACAAAGGGTTCGCCTCAGCAACATCAGACGAGGAGCGCAACGGCAGCATAACCATCTACAACGACTTCCCCAAGCAGAAAGCCATGCAGGAAGCAAGAGGCGGCAAGCGCAACCCGTTCACCTTGGAGTCGGAGAGCAGGACTTTCGTAGACAGCCGCCACCGTGTGTGGACGCTCAGCGCGACGGAGGGCGTAGACATGCGCGACGGAAGTAGCACCTATCACCTGCAGGCATTACCACGGACACCACAGGAGCTCACCACCAGCTCGACACCCTTCTTTCATGAGGACGAGCACGGCACAGTATGGATGGTACCCACCGGCGGCACCTTCTGCTATTACGATGAGGGCAGCCACACGCTGGTGCCCTACCCTCTTGACGACAACGTCGTTCCCGGACAGTGTATCCCGGTTATAAAGAAGTATTTTGTCGACAGCCAGAACAACCTCTGGTTCTCCGGTGAACACAGCCTCACGGAGGTGAACTTCCGCATGCGGCATGTGCAGCGCATCGTCACCACACCGGGAATAGACACGCGGGCACTGTGCGTAGACCACTCCGGCAATATATGGGCGGGGCAGTATAACGGTCTGCTTGCCGTTTATGACCGTAACCTCAATCTGAAAGGATACGTCGCTCCGTCGGGCAGCCTGCAGACGACACCCGTAGCTTTCGCCAAGCGTGTCTACACAATCTTCGAGGACAAGCGCGGACGCATTTGGGTCGGAGGAAAGGAAAGCGGCCTATACTGCATCGACGGCACAAGCGTACGACATTTCTCCCACGACACAAAAGACAAATGGAGCCTGAGCAACGACAATATCTACGACATCTGTGAGGACACACGTGGACGGCTCTGGGTGGCCACCTACGGACAAGGCGTTAACCTCGTGGAAGAGCAGGGTGGCAAGACACGGTTCATCAACGGTAACAATCTCCTGAGGCGCTACCCACGGGAAAAATATCAGTTTACACGGCGCATCACACATACGGTGGGCGGTGATATGATTGTCGCCACGACCGACGGTATAGTAACGTTCAGCGACCGTTTCTCCAAGCCTCAGGACATACAGTTCCACACCTCCACACATATCTCCGACGACACCTCGTCGCTGGCGGGGACCGACGTCATGCAAACTCTCGTCAGCCGCAGTGGCACCGTCTATGTGTGTACCATGCGCGGATACCTGCAGACCAACACTGAGAGAAGCCTGCTGCACGACAACCTCAAGTTCAAGACCATCGGCGATGCAAACATCAACGAGGGCCTCATACAGTCGATTGTCGAGGACGGAAACGGCAATATATGGCTTGTAAGGGAAGGCTCCATTGACAGATATTCACCGTCTAACGGTGGTGTCGCCGTTTATAATGCCGGCGACATCGGCTCCGTAGAGCAGTTCTCCGAGGCCAAGCCCGTATGGGATGCCGCAGGACAGCGCCTGCTGGTGGGCTGCAACGGCTGCTTCCTCGCCTTCAAGCCGGGCGACATGGTGAAGAGCCGCTTCGTGCCTAAGATAATCTTCACGGCGGTACAGTACCAGGGCGACACCGAGTCGCACTCTCTGCTCAACATCCGGGAGCTGCGTATCCCCAGCAATAAACGCACACTGACGATATCGTTCTCCGCGCTCGACTATTCCGACAACAGGCACATCCGTTATGCCTACATGCTCGAGGGAAGCGACGAGAAATGGACATACGTCGACAATGGGCACAGCGCGTCGCTGAGCCATATCCCCCACGGTCATCTGCGTCTCCTGGTCCGCTCCACCAATGCCGATGGCGTCTGGCAGAACAACATACGCGCTCTGAACATCTATGCGGAGCCCACCTTCTGGGAGTCGTGGATGGGATGGCTCCTATATATTATAATAGGTGGCGGACTGGTGTTCATCGCCTTCTATCTCTACGGACAGAAGAAACGCATACAGATGCAGACAGAGATGAGGGAAATGATGACCACGTTCTTCACAAACATCGGACATAAGCTGCGCACGCCACTCACACTTATCGGCGGACCGGTGACGGAAGTGATGAAAAGCGAGAAGCTCTCCGACCGTGGTCAGGAGCTGCTGGGCATGGTGAGACGCAACAGCGACAACATGCTCACGCTGGTGAACAAGATGCTTGACTATGACCATAACCCCGACAACTATCTTGTCGACGACAATGTGACGGAACACATCAACGGCAACGATGTCCCTGCCACAGAAGCCGGTACCACGCCAACTAATTCCGACGTGAAGCTGCTTGTCGTTGAGGATACGCGCGACCTTCGTCAGTTTCTCTTCACCATCCTCTCTTCCGACTATAGCGTCATCGCTGCCGAGAATGGACAGGAGGGATTGGAGAAAGCGCGCTCGGAGATGCCCGACTTCATCATCACCGACGTGATGATGCCTGTCATGGACGGCATGACGATGGTGCATGAGCTCAAGCAGGACAAGAACACAAGCCATATCCCAATCGTCATACTGTCGGCAAAGGCATCGATGACCGACCGCCTGCAGGGGCTTCGTGAGGGCGTCGACGACTATATCACCAAGCCGTTCTCGGCGACATATCTTAAGGAGCGGGTGGCTAATATCATAGCACGGCGGCGCAGTCTGCAGCAGGACGTGCTCGTGGAGCTGTCGCAGCAGGGCAGTAAAACTAAGGAAGAGAGAAGCAGAACAGAATTCAAGCTGAGCTCACCGGAGATTATCGACCAGGACAAGGTGCTGATGGACAAGATCATGGCATTCCTCGAAAAGCATATCGGCGACTCAGAACTCAAGATGGACGACATCGCCCAGGCCGTTAACCTAGGACGCACAGCCTTCTATGGCAAGATGAAGTCGATAGTGGGCATGCCACCCGTAGAGTTTGTTCGCCACATACGCTTGCAGCGCGCTGAGGAGCTTATCACCAAGAGTAAGGACAGCTTCTCGCAGATAGCCTATGCCGTGGGCTTCACCGACCCGAAATACTTCTCGAAGTGCTTTAGGAAAGAAACGGGTATGTCGCCATCGGAATACCGTGCGAAAGTGAAGGCGGGGGAGAAGGAATAGCATATCAAAAATATACACAAATATAGGTGAAGTACACTTGCGCTGTAAGTGCATCCACACCCCTACATTGGGTGACAGAGGTTCTCGTAGAATGAGCGCAGCCAGATAAGCTGATGGGGGATTACACACGGTGCCTCGGAGAGGCACACTCTCAGTAACCCCAGACTAAGTGAGCGAAGCGAACGCAGTCTGGGGACAGATGAAAGGATAGTGTCCACCCAGTGCCTCGAAGAGGAAGTACAAGCGAATGTAATCCGCTTGCAGGGTACGGTCAGACTCCAAACGCTAAATAAAATATCCGTGTCAGACCGACGGCTGCAGGGCGCGGCCCTTGTGGCCGTCCGCAAACATATGAATATTGAATTTATGACGGACGGCCACAAGGGCCGCACCCTGCAGCCGTCAGACACCACGCACTGAATGGATACCTCACAGCCTCGGAGAGGCACACTCTCAGTAACCCCAGACTAAGTGAGCGAAGCGAGCGCAGTCTGGGGGATAAATCGAAAGGAGAGTGTCAGCTCAGAGCCTCGGAGAGGTTCAGACACGTAGTGTGTACATTATATATAGCTATATGCCAATAGTCCTATAAGACAACTATTAGGGTATAAATGATGAACACTATGTGTATGTACCTCTCCGAGGCACGGAGTTGGTTCCACCATCTATTTTCCCCAGGCTGCACTCGCTTCGCTCGCTTAGCCTGGGGTTACTGAGAGTCAGAATCTCCGAGGCTGTAAGTCACTGTGGAGCTTGGCGGATGGGGATAAACCCCACCCCTACATTGGGTGACAGAGGACTCCTTCGCTTGGAGGATGGGGATACCCCCCACCCCTACACTTGGTGACAGAGGCGTCTTTCACTTGGAGGATGGGGATAAACCCCACCCCTACATTGGGAGACTGAGGACTCTTACGCTTGGCGGATGGGAAAAATCACTAACATCCACACAATTGCTCACTGCTCACTGCTCATTACTCATTGCTCATTGCTCATTGCTCACTGCTCATTGCTCACTGCTCATTGCTCACTGCTCATTGCTCATTGCTCACTGCTCATTGCTAATTGCTCACTGCTCACTGCTCACTGCTAATTCCTCATTACTAATTATTAAATCCTCATTTCTTTTTATTACCTTTGCAGCAAACTTACTGGCGGGCCGCGATGGTGGGAGTGGACGACTGCCGTCCGGCTCAGTTATATACAGATATATATAATGTATAATGACAGACCGTAGAAAGAAGAATAAATTACGCATCGTAAGAGACTACATCATCATCACGGCCGCAATGATTGCAGGGTCGCTGGGATGGTGCGCCTTCCTGCTGCCACACCACATCACCATCGGCGGTGTGGCCGGTATCTCCTCACTGATGCTGTGGGGACTGGGCATCCCGGTGCAGTACTCCTATTTCGTGATAAACGCCCTGCTGCTCATCGCCGCACTGATAGTGCTGGGCTGGAACTTCTGTGTCCGGACGATATGGGCCGTGATAGTGTTCACGCTGAGCACATCCTTCCTTCAGCATGCCCTGGCGGGGAACATCATCTTCGCCGACCAGCCATTCCTGGCCTGTGTGATGGGCGGCGTGCTCATGGGAGTGGGCATGGGAGCGGCACTGCAGTGCGGAGCGAGCTCGGGAGGCTCCGACGTCATCGCCGCCATGGTGCATAAATACCGCGACTACTCCCTGGGACATGTCATCCTGGCCTGCGACCTGTGTGTCATCACGTCGGGTTACCTTGTCTTAGGATCATGGGAAAAAGTCATCTACGGATATATCGTACTGTTTGTGATGAGCTACCTCGTCGACTATGTCGTCAATGGAGCACGCTCCTCGGTGCAGTTCTTCATCGTCTCACAGAAATGGGAGGAGATAGGTCAGGCGATAAACAACGACGTAGACCGCGGATGCACCGTCATCGACGCCCACGGCTTCTACACGGGACAGCCCGTGGGAATGCTCTTCGTCATCGCCCGCCGTTCCGAGTCGCGTGGGATATTCCAAGTGGTAAACGACATAGACCCGAAGGCCTTCGTCAGCCAGAGCGCCGTCAGCGGTGTCTACGGCATGGGCTTCGACCGTATAAAGGTATCAAGAAAGAAGAATAAGAATGATTGACTACGACAAGATAAGAGACAAGCGCGTCGCCCTCCTGCTCTCAGGAGGCGTCGACAGCTCCGTGGTACTGCACGAGCTGACATGCCACGACATACACCCCGACTGTTTCTACATAAAGATAGGACCGGAGGAGAAAGAGGAATGGGACTGCAACTCCGAGGAAGACCTGGAGATGGCTACCTCCGTGGCAAAGAAATACGGGTGCAAGCTGGAGGTCGTCGACTGCCATAAGGAATACTGGAGTCAGGTGACGAAATACACTATGGACAAGGTGCGCGCCGGCTTCACCCCGAACCCCGACGTTATGTGCAACCGTCTGATAAAGTTCGGTGCCTTCGACAGTAAGCGCGGCCACGACTATGACCTCATAGCCACCGGCCACTACGCACAGACGGAGATTATCGACGGACGCAAATGGCTCACCACGAGTCCCGACCCGGTGAAGGACCAGACCGACTTCCTCGCACAGATTTATCAGTGGCAGCTGAAGAAGGCCATCTTCCCCATCGGCCATTTCGTCAAGGACGAGGTGCGCGAGATAGCCGAAAGGGAACATCTCATCAACGCTCGCCGCAAGGACTCGCAGGGCATCTGCTTCCTTGGCAACATCGACTACAACGAATATGTGCGCCGCTACCTCGGCGAGAAGACTGGCGACATAATAGAGCTGGAGACGGGAAAGAAGATTGGAGAGCATAAAGGACTGTGGTTCCACACCATAGGACAGCGCAAGGGCCTCGGCCTCGGCGGTGGACCGTGGTTCGTGGTGAAGAAAGACGTGGAGGGAAACATTCTCTACGTCAGCCACGGCTATGACCCTGAGACGGCATATAAGAAGGACTTTACCATCCATGGCTTCGACTTCCTGACTGAAGGCATCGACACGCTGCCGGAGAGGATAACGTTTAAGATACGCCACGCCCCCGACTACCATCCCGCAAGTGTGGAGCTCCTCCCCGCCGACAGCAACGGCGACCACCATTACATTATCCACTCGGACGAGAAGATACACGGTGTGGCACCAGGGCAGTTCTGCGTCGTATATGACGAGGAGCACCATAGGTGCTATGGGAGTGGGGAGATAGAAGCCTGACAGCCCCTCAAGGCCTCCCCAAGCCCCTCCGAATGGAGGGGAGAAAGCCTCCCCAAGCCCCTCCGAAAGGAGGGGATGTTGAATACATTTAAACGCTAATGGGCTACGCCGTGAAGAAATTGCTCACTGCGCATTGCTCATTTCTCATTCCTCATCCCTCATTGCTCATCCCTCATTGCTCATTGCTCATTGAGCATTGCCCATTGCTATTTGCCCTTTATCGTGTGGTTACGGATAAACTCATCGTATTCTGAGCGGTAGCCACTGAAGACATTGATGTCGACATTGCCGTGGATACCCATGACGCGTCCGTCGGAACTCAACTGCCATATCACCAGTTTCAAGGAAGGCTTGTACTCGCCGTAGCGCGCTATCCAGACGAGGTAGTTGCCGGTGATGTCGGGAGCCTGCATGAGATACTGGTGCGCGAAGGTCTGTCCGACATAGAGTATCGGACGCTGGCCCGTCTGCTTGTAAACGATGCTCAACCACTGGCTGACATTATCCAGGAGGACCTTCGCACCACCCATACATTTCACCTGCCAGTCGTTGGGTTCCACGTCGAGGACCGGCGCAAGGTCGCCTTTCTGTATCTTTGTCTTCTTCAGGAACTCCCACGCCTGCTTGTATCCCGGCGATGTCGTCGAGAAGAAATGATATGCCCCGACATGTATGCCTTTCTTCCGTGCCATCTCATAGTCTTTGTCGTAGTAAGGGTTCATGACCGTGCAGCCTTCCGTCGACTTTATATAACAGAACGAGATGGGATAGTCGACTTTTCCTTCCACTGTCTTCTTCGTGGCACTGCCCAGGTCGGTGATGCGGAGATTGCTCCAGTCGATGAAGTATTTCTTGCCGTCCTGCTCGTGCTGATGGCGTGAGAGGTCTATGCCATAGATACGGTTCGCGTTGTATGTGAGGCGCTCGCCCTTGAAGACATCGTTCTTCCATGTGCCGGCCTGGAGGTAGTCGTTGGGCGAGACGAAGAAGCCGAAATCGTTGCGCTTGCCGTTCCTCCAGAAGCCTTCATAGTAGGAGCCGTCATCATAGTACATCTTTCCCATGCCGTTGGGCACGAGAAGGCCGAAGCCGCGTCCTCGTCCCGCGTTCTGCCCGGTGTCGGCACGGCAGGTGTCCTTGCCCACCTCACCGACGTAGGTACCCACGGAGTCTATATATAATGTAACGACACGGCTCTTGGCAGCCTGGGCTTTTCCGCCGTCCGAAGTCTTGGCGATGCCCTTGTCGCCGTCGGGTGAGGAGACTTTCAGCACCTCCTCCATGCCACGTGTGATGCTCAGCCGCGACTGCACGGAGAACGGTGTATGGCTGTCCTCAGTCTGCACGAGACTGAACTGGCCGTTGTAGGTCTTCAGGAGATTACAGCGGAGGTTCAGGCTGTCGCCCGACTGTGTCATACGCACGGCACGGTAGCGGGTGACATAACGGATGGTGAGCCGTGCCTTGGGGCTGATGTTCTGCAGAGTGTCGACGACATGCTGCAGGGAGTCGACCTGACGGTTCACGACGGTGGAATATTTCGCCACCTGCAGGAAGCCGTAGTCGGCGATGTCATGACGGCGGACGTAATATGTGAGCTCATTCTTCATCCTCTGCAGTCCGGCCAGACGGTCGTCGGAACGGATGGACTGTTGAAAGAGGAAACGATGAAGGTGGTCGTTGTCGAGCTTTACTATCTCGCTGGGCTTGGCTGCAGAGAAGGTAATGATGCGCCCGAAGCAGGAGGGGACAACCGGTATTCTGTTTACCCAGAAGCCCGGTACTTGCATCTTATGGGTAACGACGGAGTCGGGACGGACGGCACCGCCGCGGATATTCATAGAGTCGTCGACGTCAGCGAAGAAAAAGACAGGACGGCCGTCGGCAAGGACCTCATAGTAGCTTTCCACTTCCATATCGACACGGCAGCGGCGGACCTCCGCCTCGGAGACGGGCCACAGCTGCCAGACTATCAGAAGCAACAGAAGGACATCGCCGATGATGAGCAGAGGCTTCTTATGGCCCTTGGTCCATCGATGACAACGAATAATCCTGTATTTTGCTATCCTGCGTGCTTTCATTTCACAATCATTTTCTAACAGTCGTGCAAAATTACAAAGAAAAAACCATCCCGAATAATCGTTCCCCGCTTTTTTCTGCAAAAGGCATAAGACATTGACAGAAACTAACATTCCCTACTTTCGGAGGGCCTTTTAGGCTTTTAGGACACAAAGTCTCCGCCAAGAACGATTTGTACAGTACCCTTTGCGCATCCTTCGCGGTTTTGGCGGCTTGGCAAGCGATTACTTTGTGAGGAAAGCAGTCATACACAATGTTTGCCAGTATGGGAACTGACAAGAATAAAAACCTCGGAAATATTTTGTTGTTTATCTGATTTCCATTACTTTTGCATACTCTTAGACAACGATGGAAACAAAGAAAACAGCACGGAGAATTATGAATATCGCCCTGCCACTGATACTCGGCGGTGCGATACTCTATTGGATGTACCGCGACTTCGACTTCTCCAGCATCTCCGATGTGCTGCTCCACAAGATGGACTGGACATGGATGATACTGTCGTTTCCCTTCGGCATCATGGCGATGGTCTTCCGCGGACTGCGGTGGAAGCAGACCCTGGCACCGTTGGGTGAGAAGCCGCGCGCCTCGGTGTGCGTCAATGCCATCTTCCTCTCCTATGCCGTCAGCCTTGTCATCCCGCGCGTTGGCGAGTTCGCACGCTGTGGTGTCCTCGCACGCCATGACCACACCGACTTCGCCAAGGCCCTCGGCACCGTCGTTACGGAGCGGGCCGTCGACATGATTATCATGCTGCTCTTCACGCTGACAGCGTTTCTCCTTCAGGTGAAGGTCTTCGGCACATTCTTCTCCCGCACCGGTACACGCCTTGACGACATCATCGGCACTTTCTCCACAACGGGATGGATAGTAACCATTATCTGCGGTGTGGCGGCAGTCATCCTTATCTATCTGGTGCTCAAGCGGCTGTCGTTCTACAACAAGATAAAGCAAACGATGCACAGCCTCATCCAGGGCATACTGTCATTGGAGAATGTCAGCAACGTTCCGCTGTATATCTTCTACAGTCTGTCGATATGGATTTGCTATTTCCTGCATTACTATCTCACCTTCTTCTGCTTCGGCTTCACGTCGAGCCTGGGACTGACCTGTGCTCTGGTGAGCTTCGTCGTGGGGTCCATAGCGGTGATAGTGCCTACGCCGAATGGTGCGGGCCCATGGCATTTCAGCGTGAAGACGATGCTGGCGCTCTATGGTGTCGCCGCCAATGACGCGCTGTACTTCGTGCTCATCGTCCACACCGTGCAGACACTCCTCGTCATCGTCATGGGCATCTATTCCTGGATACGCCTCGGCTTTATCAAGCGGAGCCCGAAAGAGACAGTCTAAAAGGATGGTAACAGACGCGTCTGTTACCATCCTTTTTTCATTACGTAATCGTCCAGTGCCTCGGAGAGGCTGACTCTCAGTAACCCCAGACTAAGCGAGCGGAGCGAGTGCAGCCTGGGGTTACTGAGAGTGTGCCTCCGAGCACTAAATTGTTCGCTCCCCTTTTCTTGTTCACGGGAGTGGCATCCGCTTGCAGGGCGCGGCCCTTGTGGCCGTCCGTCAATCTGTGCAGATTGATTCATTCCTTAAGTTACTAAAACTGCACTCGCTGCGCTCGCTTAGCCTAGGGTTATCGAGAGTCAGCCGAGGCACCGTGTGTAATCCACCATCTGCTTATCTGGCTGCGCTCATTCTACGAGAACCTCTGTCCCCCAATGTAGGGGTGGGGTTTATCCCCATCCTCCAAGCGAAAGAGACCTCTGTCCCCAAGTGTAGGGGTGGGGTTTATCCCCATCCTCCAAGCACCACAGTGACTTACAGCCCGGCAGACAGTCAATGGCCTTGTCCTGACTCATATTGCCTTGCCATCTCCAGATGATAAGAAGCAGAAAATCATGTACAGGCTTACGCTCCATGGGGAGCTAAAGTCTGTACGTGACTATTTTCCAAAAACTTATTCTCGATTCAGGGTGACGCATTGACGAAGTCAGGAAATATCCGTGTCAAACCGCCCGAC
>ONDK01000009.1 GCA_900316565.1 uncultured Prevotella sp.
TACCACACGTGCCCGATTGTTTATGCGTCCGTTCTGCAAAGATGTCTCTATAATCAGTTAAAACTCGTGGATGCCATAAGCTTTTTTAGAGGAAAGGTAGAGGAAAACGGCGGAAAAACACAAATAAAAGTGTGAAAATGTGTTTGGTATGATACATGTTTACCCTGTGGTTTTGATATAAGTCAAAAAAGATATAAAAAGCAGTTAAATATGTGTCGAAAATATTGCAGATAAAAAAAATCGTTGTATCTTTGCACCGTCAAAAGGTTAATAGATTGTTTAGGTTAGTAGTAATAGATTTAGGTTTTTAGTTATTTTATTTTAAGGTAGAAGTTTAACAGATTCGTACTAGGATGACAATGGAAATCGTGAGATTTCTGTTCGATTTGAAAAGGATTTTTAGTTAAACATAGGCTTAAACGCTACGGCTCGTGAGAGTTATAGCGTTTTTTTTATGTCCATAAGTCTCTGCAAACATTCCCTCGGAAGTGCTTGCAGAGACTTTTTTATTTATAAATCAATGCAACGGCATAGGCGGAGATACCCTCCTCACGGCCAGTGAAGCCGAGTCGTTCCGTCGTCGTGGCCTTGATGGACACGATGTCCTGGTCGCAGCCTATGACTTTGGCGAGACACTCCTGCATGGCCGGGATGTGCGGGTTGAGCTTCGGACGCTCGGCGCAGACCGTCGCGTCTATGTTTCCCACCTTATATCCTTTTGTCCCCAGCAGCTCTACGGTCTTCCGGAGTATCACCTTTGAGTCCATGTTGAGCGTCTCGTCGGACGTGTCGGGGAAGTGATAGCCTATATCCCGCATGTTGGCGGCGCCGAGAAGGGCGTCGCAGATGGCATGGATGAGCACGTCGGCATCACTGTGCCCAAGTAGTCCGCGGTCATTCTCAATCTTTATTCCACCCAGGAAGAGGTCGCGTCCCTCCACGAGTTTATGTACGTCGTAGCCCATTCCCACACGGAACGGACATGAAGTGTTACCTTTCTCCATTTAGATATTCCTTTTATATCGTGTTTCTATATTATGCTTCAAGCTCAGCACTAACTGTACTAATAATATAATGTATATGAACTTCGACGGATAGATGAGGCGTCCCCACTCACCAACGTTCTGTCCGAAAGCTCCCACGACGGCGGCTGCGCGATGAGTCTTTTCAGTATTGTTGTCAATCCCTTGTCCTCTTAAAGTCTTTCCCTTTTTTGTCGTCTACCTTCTGTGGAACAGGTCCTTTATGCCGTCCATGTCGAAGGCCAGCGTGAAACGCAGTGTCTGGTCGAGCGGGTTACTCTTGGCGGTGGCTATAACGTAGCCAGCGTCGAGCGAGAAGACGCTCATCTTGAAGCCCGCGCCGACGGTGAAATACTTTCTGTTTCCTTTGTTGGCACTCTCGTTATGGTAGCCGGCGCGGATGCTGAAGCGGTCGTTGTAGGTGTATTCGCCACCGACGCTCCATCGCACCTCCTGCATCTCTTCCTTGAAGCCTCCCGGCGCATCGCCGAAGCTCTTGAAGATGCCGGAGATACTCGACACGTCGTAGTAGTCCTTCTGCACGCGCTTCTGGTAGTCCTCGTTGCTCTCCCCGTCCTCTTTCTTAGGATAGGTGGGTACCAGGAGCTTGTTGGCGTCGGCAGCTATGGTGAACTTATTGTATTCGTCGATAGGTATCATCAGTGCGGCACCGAGTCTCATGTTGGTTGGTATGAACTCACTTCTGTCGTCGGTGCCCATGTTTATCTTTGAACCGATATTTGAGATGTCCAGACCGAGTCCCAGCTGGCACTCACGTTGTCCTATGTTGATGTAGTTCTGGTAGTAACATGCTATGTCGGCAGCAAATGCAGAGCCCAGTTTCGAGTCCTCGGTGTAGTCATATTTCAAGTCGGAGTAAATCCAGCGGACTGCGGCGGCGATGGAGAACTTCTCGCTGAGCATCAGAGAGTAGGCCACGTCGAGCGACATCTCGTATGGGTTCACCGTCATCGAGGAACCTGCCTGGTCGTAGTCGGTCTGCACCTCACCCAAGGAAAAATAACGTAGGGAGCCGCTGACGGCGCTGTAGTCGCCGATACGGTAGTAGCCTGCGAGATATGCGAGGTCTATGTCGTTGACGAGTTGCCGCAGCCACGGCGTGTAGTTCAGAGCCACACCGGCCCGGCTGATGTTGAACGGATACTTTGCCGGGTTCCAGTATTGCGAATTCACGTCCGGGTCTGTTGCCGCTCCAGTGTCGCCCATGCTTCCTGCGCGTGCGTCCGGTGCTATGATCTGTGATGTGACCTCGTATCTTTCAGGGTTGAACATATCCTGTTTCTCCTGTGCCGTAGCCGTTGTCACAGCCGAGGAGAGCAGTGTCAGCCCCAAGAGTCTGAAAAATGTTTTCTTCATTAATTTTCCTAATGTTACTGATGTTGCTGTCCTTAAAACGTAAAGGACGGCTAATTATTGTTCACGACAATCAGTTTCTTGGCTTTCGACGCTTTCTTGCTGCCGTCGCAGGCCAGCCGCACACGATAGAGGTATACTCCTGTGGCGAGCTTTCCGCCGTTGCTGGCCGTCAGGTCCCAGTCCACGGTGAAGGTGTTTCCGCTCGACACGCCGCTGGTGCTGCTTTGCCACAATATACGTCCGCTCATGTCGAAGACGTCGATGATGACATCCACGTTGGCGCCGGCGAAGTTGTGCTGCACGATGAACGTCGTTGTCGTCGACGCGGGGTTGTTGGTAACGTTGATATTCGTGAGCTCCGGTCCCAGCCCTTTCACCACATTGAAGTCGAGTGTCGCCGTGTTGGGGTTGTTGAGGATGTCCCATGCTCGGAACAGCAGCTGGTGGTGTCCGGGCTCGAGTTCCGGAATGCTGTAGAACGTCGTACCGCTGGTGTAGCTTCCGAAGTCGAACGCGAAGTTACTGTTAAGGTTGTACGTCTTCGACATATCCCCGTCGATGATGAGCTGCATGTCATGTCCTATTCCCGTTCCCGAGGCGTTGATGCCATTTCGGTCCGTAATATTCGCGACAAAATAAGGGGTACTGTTGACATCGCCTCCGTTGACAAACGACGGACTGTTGAGATAGCAGTATATGGACGGTCCTATGGAGTCGTTTGCTATGGAGTCCGATCCGTTAATCTTGAAGTCCTCCGAATATCCGTTGGCGATAGCCGAGCGGTCGTTGCTCACCGCGTAGAGGTTCATCAGCCCTGTGCCGTCAGAGTAGTTGATGTCCATCGGAACTGCAAACGTCAGTGTGAACATCCCGTTGCGTACGCTGTCGTTACCGTTGTACAGCGTCTTCGTCCGGTCATAGAACTGGAAGGCCTGGTCGGCTTCTGCTGGGAAGTTTCTTTTGCATGTTATCAGTTCGCGCGTGTCGCGCACGGTAGCTGAGAGCAGTCCGTTGAATGTGCTGTTTATCTGCCCCTTGTCCTCTATGTGCCCTTTTATATGGCATACGGAGCCCGCCTTGAGCAGTGCCTTTACATCCGAGGCGGTGCTGATGCCGTTGATGGAGTCGATGACGATGGTCTGCGTAGGCAGGTTCAGCGACATTGCCGGGTCGCCGAGCAGAGCATATTGCAGCTTGTTCTGGCTGAGGTCCTTGCGGCCGGAAATCATCTGGTTCTTGGTGATGCGCTGTGCCTCGCCAAGGGTGATGGGCTTCCCGTCGACGATGCCGAGGACGTTGCTCATGAATGCTATGTTCAGCGGTGTGTTGTCCTGGGCGAACACCGTCCTGGCTGTGCCGTAGAACGCCACGGACCCGCCGTGGCTGTTGAGCATGGCCGTCTCTCCGATGTTGGCCTGTGTACCGTCGAAGGGCATGATATCGCACGAAGCCGTAACCCACAAAGGAAGGTTTGTGTTGGTATATCCTGCAAAGTCGCTGAGGTCTGCAACACCCTCTCCGGTCAGCGTTGTCGGTGCGCCGTGCCCGGCGAAATCGAAGATAAGGGCGCCGTCGGCAATCTGCTTGTTCAGTGCGCTCCTCACCTCCGGGTATGTTGTTCCTGTGGCGGTAGAGTAGTGCTGGTATGCGTCCCAATACACCTTTTTGATGGCGTATCCCGGATGGCTCGTCGCCGTCTCTTCCGCAGCGAGGTCCGCATCGGTCATATGCAGGTTGTTGTTTCCGTCCTGTCCGAGGAACATGATGACGTTCTGCCATCCTCCGGCGTTGCGGTTGGTCTTGTAGTTTATTATCTTGTCGACGAGAATCTTAGCCTCGCTGTCGTCGGTAACCGGGAATCGTCCTACGCCCATATCCTCCTTGTCGGTATGCGTGATGCTGTAGTTGCTGCCTCCCTCGCCGTCGTCGAGCAGTGTAAACCATCCGTCGTCGACATAACAATAAATGTCGCTGTATGAATTCTCGCTTTCATAGCACAGCAGGTAGTCGTCGGCATTGAGGTTGCGCGCGTTGGTGGTCAGCATGCGGTTGTCCCAGAGGCAGTCGCCGAAGAGCAGCAGTGATTTCGGTATCTCAGCGTCGGTTGTTGCCCTGTCGTACATCATCTTCAGGTACCTCCTGTATGCACCAGCATCAGGAGTTCCGCTTGAGAACTCATTGTACAGCTCGTCGGCCGGTACTATGTTCACCGTCATGGCATCGTTTTTCTCGTGCCATGCCGCCAGGCGCTTAGCCTGTGCCAGCAGTTTCTGGCTCGTCGGAATGATGATGACGAGGTCGGCGTTCTTGTCGGCGTGGTGGTCCTGGTTTGTGATGCCATAGACGTATTCCGGTACGGGGAACGTCGTTGATGACAGGTCCGGCAGCGGCCGTGGCTTGTCGTATGTCATACAGATATAATCGAGACGGAGCGGTCCCCCGCTGACGCACGTCACCGTAATGCTGTCGTTGCCGGTGAGCGTGTCGAGGGCCTGGATGATGGATGTCTCGTTGCCTGTATAGTGGTCGGGGATGGTGATGCTGTAGGTGCTTGTCGACGCTCTCAGAGACTTGCCGTTGACGGTGACGGAGAACGTCGATGGTATTCCGGCAGTAACAGTCATCGCCACCGTGCCCTTCGTGGCCTTGGCGGTGTTCTTGAACGTATAGGTCTTTGGATTTCCCGATGTTATTGGCGTGTACTCCACCAGATTGCGGCCGCCTTCATACCATGCGTAGTTGTCGACCTCGTGAAGCGAGTGGTAGTCGTTGTCGCGCACGTACTCCTCGTTCATGAATGTGGCACTGTCGACGGTGAGAGGCTCTCCCTCAATATCGCTAAGGAAGTAATAGCCGTAGTTGGAATAGGGGTTGCGCGTGCGGATATTGGCTGTCGCCGACGACCAGCTGACGGGGCCGCGGCCATAGAACAGGCGGCGTCCGTTGACAGTGCATGTCGGGACCTCCGGCACATCATCATATTTTCTCAGGTCCTCATCGTTGAGGGTCTCGTCCTTCAGGTGTCCGCCATAGCCGAAGATGCGCACCTTCGACGCATCGGAGAACCCGCATTTCCGTATCAGCGCGTCGGTGAGCTGGTATATCCCGTCCTCGGGAACGCTTATTTTCACCCACCGTCCCGAGGCCAGGATGCTGTGTGCAGCATACCGTGAGGCCGCTGACGACTCGTCGCCAGTCCGTGTGTCCGCCTTGGCCTTCCTCGTGCCGCTCTTGGCCATCCTATGTTTCGGCTCTGCCGTCAGCGCAATCATAAAGCTGACGAGGAACTCCTTCTTCCCGCCGCGTTCCACGATAGGTGTCAGCGAGAACTCCAGACTTCCCGACTTGCGGTCTACGACAATCTGCTTGTGTATCTCCGGCAGCTGTGGCAGCGGTGCACCGCTTATTTTGTTGTAGAGGGCTATGTCGCCACTGCCCATGTCGATAAATTCCGGGTAGCGGATGTCCAGCGTGTATGTGGAGTCCTGGTAGTTTTTGCCCAGGGGTATGGAGTATTTGAACTCTGGCAGCATGGAGTCGATGGCGATGTCCTCCACCGTGAGGTTGAAGAACCGCTGTGTCTGTGCTCCGGCCGACAGCGCTATGACCATGCCGACAACGGTCAGCAAGGCCCTGAAGAATTTATGTGTTGTGCTTCCTTTCATTCTGTGATATAAAGTTCTAACTGTTACGTTGTGGCCGCGGCTGCTTTACTTACACCAGAAATCAGTGGTCTTCCGCTCCTCCACGTATCCTTCGATGTGGTCGTTGATGTTTACCGGACCACAGCCCACGGGACATCCTGTGAACAGCATGTCGCCGGTCTTCAGCGTGAACCACCGGCTGATGAAGCTTATCGTCCGGTCTACGGAGAAGAACATGTCGCCGGTGTATCCGTCCTGCACTGTTTTCCCGTTGATGTCGAGGCGGAAGCGGAGGCGGTCGATGGCGGGCAACTTCTCCTTCGGTATCCATTCGCCGATGGCACCGGAGCCGTCGAAACTCTTGCTGCGCTCCCAGGGCAGTCCCTTTGCTTTCAGCTTGGCCTGCAGCTCGCGTGCCGTGAAGTCGACACCCACGGTGACGGCGTCGTAGTAGCGGTGGGCGAAACGCTCCGGGATACTCTTCCCAAGACGGCAGATGCGCACCACGAGCTCTCCCTCGTATTCTATTCTCCCGAGGTCGTCGGGGATGAAGAACGGCTTTCTGTCCTTCAGCAGTGCCGAGTCGGTCTTGCAGAAGATTACGGGCTCCTCTGGTTTGTTAAACGTTCCGTGCAGCATTTTATTGTGCACGGGATAATTCATTCCTAAGCAAAATATCTTCATAATCAGTCTTTTAGACTGCAAAGATACTGCTTTATTTTCATTCCGCTTTATTATCCCAGTGTTTTAATCTCCCGAAAAAGCTGTTTTTTTTGTTTGCAAAAGTATTTCCAGCTATATGACCCATGCCGTCAAATCTGACATCATACTGTCGGTCTTGTTGTTAAACCGGAGTTCTTTCCTGATGGATTGTGTGTAAAGTAAAATGACATTTTAACCCCTTCATATTTCGATTATTCTGAACCGCGACCAATTATGGCGTCAAATACACGAAAAATGGCCGTTTTGTACTGCCTTGATAATCAGTATGTTACTTTTAAGATCATTCCCGGTGTCTTAAAAAAGGCCTATTTTGGTCTGAAAAGTAAGCCACACTTGCATTATAAGTGTAGTACATTTACAAGGTAAAACCTATGCTTTTACCTCGTAAAACCTATGGTTTTACAAATCAGTCCGGTTTTTGCCGCAAAATCACCGTTGTTTTCTTGTCTTTTAAAGGATATTAACTTCTATATTGACGATTTTCCTTGACATCATTTTGTAATAAAAAAACAGGGCTGGTAATTTTTTTGCGCACTACGCATTAGTGTAGTGTCCTAACCTTATTTGCTGTTTCTGTAGGTTTCTTTATATGATTTGAATCCGCTCAGTTCTAATGTTTAACGTACGTTAAATAATTGATTTTGCGCTAACTTTTTACTCTTTTCTCTTGCAAGTGTCGTTCAATTGTCATACTTTTGCAGTGTACTATTACAGTAGTACACTAAAAGTGGTTTATATAATATAATCAAATTTTTGAAGTGAATCAATCGCTTGCAGTGTGCGGCCCTTGTGGCCCTCAGCAAGTAAAAAAGATTTTTGGAGGAATAAAGATTAGACTTTATATATCATGGACGGCCACAAAGGACGCACCCTGCAAAGGGATACAAACCTCCGAAACTTGAATAATATATATAATGTAAAGTGTATAACTCCAAACTGGCAGGCGACACGAAGACTGTCGCCTGCATCAGACAAACGAAAAAGATATGATAGACATTCAAAACCTCAGTTACAGATACCCGGGAGCATCCCGTAAAGTCTTCTCCGACTTTTCGTTGAAGATCTCCGACGGTAGAATTTACGGTCTCCTCGGTAAGAACGGTACCGGCAAGTCGACACTGCTGTACCTTATCAGTGGACTGCTGCGACCTTCGAAGGACTCTTTGGTAACAGTCGACGGCGTGAGTAGTTTCGAGCGCCGGCCTGAAATGCTCCGGGATATCTACCTCGTATCCGAGGACGACACCCTGCCGGGCATCTCCCTGAAGGAGTACTTGAAGATTTGCGCTTCGTTCTATCCCATGTTCAGCGAAGAGACATTCTACCAGTGCCTTTCCGATTTCGACATGCCCACCGACATCCGTAACCTCCATGCCCTTTCGATGGGACAGCGCAAGAAGGTTACCATGAGCACAGCATTGGCCTCTGGCTGCCGTCTCCTGCTCATGGACGAGCCCACCAACGGCCTCGACATACCGTCGAAGGCTCTCTTCCGTAAGGTCGTGGCGAGGAATATGAGTGATGACCGCACGATGATAGTCTCCACCCATCAGGTCCACGACGTGGAACCGCTCCTCGACCACATTATTATATTAGACCAGAGCCATATACTTCTGGACGCGTCCGTCGACGACATCACCAGCCGTTACGCCTTCCGTAATGTATCGCCGGAAGAGGCCCAGTCGACTGATGTCCTCTACACCGAGCCCGGTCCTATGGGGCTTGCAGCGATAGTAAGAAGACGGGACGGTGAGGCAGAGACCCAGGTGAACCTGGAACTGCTCTTCGATTATGTAGAACTGTCGCATGGCGCGATAAGATAACTGCGGCATCTCCACACTGACAAAAGATTTAAAAAAGAAAATATTATGGACACAACAAACAAATACAATCAGAACGGCACTGATACAGCACAGACGGGCACGCCCACTACTGGTACAGAGACCATGCCGACGGCCCTCGGCGGCTTAGGCAAGATGCTGGTCTTCTACATAGTGCTCAACAGGGCCTTCTACCTTCAGGTAGCCGGTATCTTCCTGACCATCATCCTCCTCGCCACAGTACCTAACTGTCTGTTGAGCGACTCTGCGGGCTATGGTTATACGACAGGCCTGGCCAGTGTCATAGGCTCCGTAGCAGCGATATACTTCTCCACCTGTGGCGCGTTCATCGTCAGCGACCTCAGCCACCGCCATCAGCGTGTCGCCATATTCATGCTTCCGGCAAGCAAGATGGAGAAATTCCTGGCGCGTTACGTCCACCTGATGGTCCTCGTCCCGCTGGCGGCATTCGTCGGCATTGGCGTTGGCGACATACTGCAGATGATTCTCTCCAAGGCTACCATCGGCGACTATAACTCCATCATCGCCACCTGTGCCGGTTATATGTCGTTTGCCGGCGTGGAAGGTCCCTTGAATGTCATAGACCCACTCGTGGCACTGATATATTTCAACTCACTGTTCCTGGCCGTAGGTGCCATCTTCCGCCGTCATGCGTGGCTGAAGAGCAATATCTTCATCTTCATGGGAATGATAGTCCTGTTAATTGTGGCGGCCTTCCTGATGAAATCCTTGCTTGACATGATATATGGCTACAACGGCTACGAAATAGAACTCCTCGCCAGTACCCCACGAAGTATCGTCCTCTGTGCCATCTCCATCGTCCTGGCAGCATTCAACTACTGGTTCGGCTACCACATATACAGCAGAATGCAAGTAGCCGCCAACCGATGGTATAACTTCTAAAGAACAAGAGATACATAGTGAAACTATAATAAAGCTATTTTTAAATTAAAAATAATAGATTAATAATATGAAAAAGGAATTGTTATTTGTCATGGTGATGGCCTTTACAGTACTGTCAATGACAGCGTGCAGGGTCGTTCCGAAAGAGGATTACGGCGAGATAACGAAGAAGACCATCAACGTCGGACCGTTCACAGACATAGAGAGCGATGGCTATGCCGACATACATTATATTCCTTCCGATACCTACGAGGTGCAGGTGTCGGCACCGCAGAAGCTCATCGACAAAATGAAGATAAAGGTACACGATGGTACCCTTTGCATAGACATGAACGACGACAATAATAATGTCCATATAACCCTCTTTGGCTCCAGTACGGGAAGAGCCGACGACGGCGTGGACGTATATGTCAAGGCACCTACACTGAAATCGGTAGAGATGCTTGGCTCCGGCAATTTCAGATGCGACAGCACTTTTAAGGCTAAGAATTTCAGCATCACGACAAGTGGCTCAGGTGATGTGAGGATGAAGACAGTAGAGTGCAGCGGAAGCCTTGTCGTCTCCACCCAGGGCTCCGGCGACGTTGTAATGAAAGACATTAAGGCTACAGATGTCAGTCTGACCACCAGTGGCAGTGGCGACATCGTCTTCAATGTTGCCGGTGCGCAGAAGGCATCCATCGTGACCCAAGGTTCCGGCGATATCTCCGCCCGCGTCGGCAATGTCCCGGCAATAGAGTTGAACACCTCAGGCTCCGGAGATATTGTCGTGGACTGCGACAACTGCGGTGCCATTACCGGTTCCAGCGATGGCTCCGGCGACGTGTCGGTGCGCGGAACGGCGAAATCGTGCAACGTTGAGTCGTCGGGTTCCGGCGATGTAGTTACAACAATACACCAATAAAAACTTTTTTCCCGTGGCATTCAACAGCAATAAGGCTATATACCTCCAGATGGCGGACAACGTTGCCGATGACATCCTTGCAGGACGTTACGGTCCTGACGAGCGGATACCGTCGGTGCGTGAGTTTGCCGGGACCATCGGCGTGAACCCCAACACCGCAGTGAAGGCCTATGACGAGCTCGCCCGCGACGGCATCATCTATAACCGTCGTGGACTGGGCTTCTTCGTGTCGCCGGAGGCACGCCACCACATCCTTGAGAAACGTAAAAAGGAATTTTTCCGCGACGTCCTGCCGGAGGTCGCCAAGACGATGAGGCTCCTCGGCATCTCCAATGACGAGCTCCTCGAGCATGTCAATGATATAACAGTAACACAAGATTAGAATATGAGACGATTACTATCTTTATTTTTCATGACCTCAGTCTCCGCCCTTGCCATGGCGCAGGCACCCAAGGACTCTACCTATCAGCTCACGGCGCAGGACTCCATAAACCTCAAACAGTATGACCTTAAGGAGGTCGTCGTGGAGGGTGTGCGTAAATATGTGAAGAGCGACATCGACAAGCTGACCTACGACGTCCAGGCCGACGAGGAGTCGAAGACCAAGTCGGTGCTGGATATGCTCCGAAAGGTGCCGCTCGTCACTGTCGACGGACAGGACAAGATCAGGGTCAAGGGTCAGACCGCGTTCAAGATATACAAAAACGGCCACCCAGACCCGTCGTTCAGCAGCCAGAGCGTGGAACAGATCCTGAAGTCGATGCCGGCTTCCAGCATCAAGAAGATAGAGGTTATCACGGACCCCGGAGCGAAGTATGATGCCGAGGGGACGACCTACATCCTCAATATCGTGATGAACGACGGTACCAACATGCGTGGTGTCTCCGGCAACGTGAGTGCGGAAACGAATCAGCACGGCGGCGTGCGCAGTGGTGTGAACATTACGGCGCAGACGGGTAAGTTTGTGTTCGCTGTGAACTACAGCCTCATACACCTTATGCCTAAGGACCAGAAGAATAAGAGTGCTTCGGCAAGCTTCTACAAGGATAGTGGCGAGAGCTTGTACCACACCTTTCAGTCGCAGTGCCGTCTTAACGTGCATGTCGTCGATTTCTCCGCCAGCTATGATATCGACTCGCTGAACCTGCTTTCGATGTCTTTGGGAGGATATTACTATAATGTAAGAAAGGGTGACGTCGCCGATGGTACCACGAGCCGTTTCGATGCCGCCATGCAGCCCCTGTACAGCTATGATGAGCATTATGCGATGTTGCGAAACGACTATTACAACTTCAACGGGCGCGTCGACTACCAGCATAAGACGCACCGCGAGGGCGAGGTGCTGACATTGTCGTATATGGGCTCCACCACGCGCCAGAACGATAATATGGGTCATACGTTCTCCAATATGGTCAATATGCCGGTGAGCTATGACGCTTACAAGCAATATCAGGAAGAGAAGTTCTTTGAGCATACGTGGCAGGCCGACTATGTGCGTCCCTTAGGCAAGAACAATACGTTGGAGGGTGGCGCGAAATACATATACCGTCTGAACAAGAGCAACACACTGATGGACTATTCCACCGATGACAATGACCTGCACAACCGCTTCAAGCATACAACGCAGGTGGCAGCAGCTTATGCGGAGTGGCTCGGGAAGTACGGAAAGTGGAGCACGCGCGCCGGCCTCCGCTATGAGTACAGCTATATGCACGCCTCATATCCTGACGGATCGGGGACGTCGTTCCATAAAAGTCTCTCCGACTGGTGTCCTTCGGCAAGCGTACAGTATAACTTTGACGATGACAATAACCTGCGCTTCAACTATGGCACATCCATCAACCGTCCAGGCATCAGCTACCTCAATCCGGCAAGGATAAGCACTCCTACAAGTCTTACCTATGGTAATCCTGACTTGAACAGTGCCATGACCCATATCCTCGCGCTGACGTTTACGCATACGGGAAAGGTGACATTCAACATCAGTCCGGCAGTGTATATCACCAATGACTTGATAGACGACATAAATTTTGTCAGTAAAGGCATCGATGTGTCGACATATGGCAACGTGGTCCACGAGCATAACTTCTGGATGACCTATTATCTGCAGGTAAACCCGTGGAAGGGTGCTGACCTCTCGTTCAACGGCGGAACAGGACATTCCCTGGAGAAGAACCCCAGCGTGGGGACCGGAGGACTGAGTCTCAGCGGATGGAGCGGCAATGGCTCGCTGAACTTATCGCAGAAACTGCCGTGGGAGCTGATGCTGTCAATGGGCGGCGGTCTCAACTACGGACGTGAGCCGGAGACGGTGTACGGCTATGGCGGACATTACGTCTGGAACTACATATCCCTCCAGCGCTCGTTCCTGAAAGACAAAAGGTTGACGGTAAGACTTGAGGGCTATAATCTGCTGCATCCTAATAACAATATAATCAGCCATACCGTCCAGGGTGACACGACGGGATGGAACCGTTGGGAACATGACAACCGCCAGTATGGTATTTCAATCTCCTACCGTTTCGGAAAACTCAATACTTCCGTCAAGCACACCGACAAGACCATTGAGAACAATGATGTCGTCGGCGGAATTAAGACCGGAGGCGGAAAATAATCTATGCTTCCGAAACCTGGGAGGCACCGCGCCATCTTGCCACCGTTACTCCGGGTCTACGTCGTAATATATCTGCAGAGCCCCGTAGCGGTGGTCATCCTCCATCGCTTTTTGGACAACGCGCAGCGACTGCCGCACACGGCGGTAGTCGAGGCCGTTTTCCAGTTTAAGCACTATCTTCCTTATATACAACAGTTTTATCCTGCCTATGGCAGGCTTGTCGGGACCGAGGACACGGGAGCCGAAGAGCTGGCGCAGGCGGTTGCCGAGGTCGGTGGCGGCATTGCCCACCACGCTGTCGTCGCGATGCTTTAGGTAGACATATATAAGATGATAGAACGGCGGGTAATGGAACGCGCGCCGTTCCGCCGTCAGCTGCCGGTAGAAAGAACGGTAGTCGTTGGCGACTACCTGATGGATGACAGGCAGGTCGGGGTTCTTGGTTTGGAGGATGACAAGTCCGCGCTTTCCTTTGCGTCCGGCGCGTCCGCTGACCTGGCTGATCATGTTGAACGCATGCTCGTAGGCCCGGAAGTCGGGGTAGTTGAGCATGGTGTCGGCATCGAGGACGCCGACGACAGAGACATTGTCGAAGTCCAGGCCTTTCGTCACCATCTGTGTGCCGATAAGGATGTTGGTCTTGCCGGCGGAGAAGTCGTTGATGATACGCTCGTAGGCGTTGCGGGTCTGGGTGGTGTCGAGGTCCATCCTCGCCACACGCGCCTCAGGGAAGATGTCGCGGATATAGTCCTCAATCTTCTCCGTGCCGTAGCCGCGCCCGCGGATGTCCTTGCATCCGCAGTTCGGACAGACGTCGGGGATGCGGTAGACGGCTCCGCAGTAATGACACGTGAGGAGGTTCAGCCGTTTGTGCAGGGTGAGGCTGACATCGCAGTTCTCGCATTTCGGCACCCAGCCACAGTCGGGACATTCTATCATTGGCGCAAAGCCACGGCGGTTCTGGAACAGGATGGCCTGGTGCCCGCTCTTGAGAGCCGCGCGGACGGCCGACAGCAGCCGTGGGGAGAACGGGCCGCTCATCATCTTACGGTGGCGGAGGTCCTTGACATCGACGACCTCCACGGCGGGAAGCTCTATGCCCTTGTATCTCTGGTCGAGGCGCACATAGCCGTATTTGCCGGTCTCGGCGTTGTGGTATGTCTCCATCGACGGCGTGGCGGTGCCCAAGAGGGTCTTGGCACCGTACATCTGTGCCAGGACTATTGCCGCTGAGCGGGCGTGATAGCGTGGGGCGGGCTCCTGTTGCTTGAAACTTGTCTCGTGCTCCTCGTCGATAATAACCAGGCCAAGGTCGCGGAAAGGAAGGAAAACGGCGCTGCGGGCACCGAGGATGATGTCGTAAGGGCTGTCGGAGAGTTGTTTCCGCCATATCTCCACCCGTTCGTTGTCGCTGTATTTGCTGTGGTAGATGCCAAGCCTGCTGCCAAAGATGTTCTGCAGGCGCTGCGTTATCTGCACCGTCAGAGCTATCTCGGGTAGAAGGTAGAGGACCTGCTTGTGCTCGCTGATGGCCTTTTCTATAAGATGTATGTATATCTCTGTCTTGCCTGATGAGGTGACACCGTGGAGGAGGACGACGTTATGACTTGCAAACTGCTTGCCGATAGCGTCGAAGGCGGTCTGCTGGGCTTCGCTGAGGGTTTTCATGCGGTCGAGGTGTTCCTCTCCGGCATTGTTCAGCCGTCCCACTTCTTTCTTATATGTATACAGTATGCCCTTGTCGGTAAGTCCCTTTATTGTCGCAAGGGTGGAATGCGACTGGTTCATCAGTTCCTCTCGGGTGACGGCCGAGGATGTCTTGACTGCTGATTTCGTATCGACGGAGGGAAAGAGAGGCGACTCTGTGGACGGTTCGCCGCCATCGGCTCTTCCCGACAAAGAGAGGAAAACGTTCAGGGCGTTTAGCTGCTTGGGCGCGCGCATGAGCATGCCGCGGGCGATGGCGATACTGCGGGAACCGTAGTATGTTGGCGACAAAGCGATGAAAAGCTCGGTGCGGGGACGCCATCCTTCCTCGGCTTTAAGCCCTGAGGGCAAGGCGGCCTTATAGACGTCGCCGATAGGGGAGAGGTAGTAGTCGGAGACCCATTGCCATAGCCTGAGCTGCTTCTCCGGTACCGACGGCTCATCATCGAGTACCTGAACTATGTTCTTTATCTCGAAGGCGGGCTTGCGGTCATGGACTGCCGCCACGATACCGATATATCTCTTCGTCTTTCCCAACGGGCACAGCACACGCTTTCCCACGGCCATAGCGCTTTCCAGGGCTGTGGGGACGCCGTAGGTGAACAGGCCGTCCAACGGCAATGGTAATATTATGTCGGCATACTTCACTTTTTCAGTCTCTCTCAGTTAGTGCTTTGCAAAGTTAATGGTTTCCACTTATACGGACAAATCTTTTGTGCAAAAGGTGGTGCTGAGTAGTTTTATACGACTACTAATCGTTAAATAAATATAAAAATGAAATTTAAGCCGTGTCTGCGCCCTCCCGTTTATATTTATTTGTGTACCTTTGCAGCCGCGATTGTGGGCTGGACTTAGAAAGCCCATAGCCGGCAGTGTGTGAATAGCTTTGTCTTTGGCCGGACATGGTGGTTCGGGAATCATTGTCATTAAAGCATTCAGGGATAATGCTGGATGGTCTCTTTTAGACTGGAGGCGCCGTGAAGGTTCCTGTTTTTCGCAAAGTATCTTTTTATAAAAACGTTTTTAAAGTAGCATTTTTTAATCTTTATGGACACTTTAAGTTACAAGACTATTTCCGCCAACAAGGAGACAGCTAAGAAGGAGTGGGTCATCGTTGACGCCACTGACCAGATTGTGGGCCGCCTGTGCTCAAAGGTTGCTAAGCTGATCCGCGGAAAGTACAAACCAAATTTCACTCCAAACGTAGACTGTGGTGACAACGTTATCATCGTCAACGCTAGCAAGGTCGTCTTCTCCGGTAAGAAGGAGACAGACAAAATCTACACACGTTACACTGGTTATCCAGGTGGACAGCGCTTCAACACTCCCGCTGACCTCCGTACACGCAAGGGCGGTATCGACAAGATGATCCGTCACGCTGTGAAGGGCATGCTGCCAAAGGGTCGTCTCGGCCGTCAGCTGATAGACAACCTGTATGTTATCGAAGGTGCCGAGCTCGGTGGCCTCGAGGCTCAGAAGCCAAAGAAGATTGATATTAACCAGTATAAATAAGTAGAGAACGATGGAAACAATTAATGCAATCGGTCGCCGTAAGAGTGCGGTAGCTCGCGTCTACCTGACAGAGGGCACCGGTAAAATCACAATAAACAAGAGAGACATCGAGAATTTCTTCCCATCAGCAATCCTGCGTTACGTGGTAAAGCAGCCTCTGCAGTTGCTCGGTGTTGAGGGACAGTACGATATTAAGGCAAACCTCGACGGTGGCGGTTTCACCGGTCAGAGCCAGGCTCTGCGCCTCGCTATTGCCCGTGCTCTCGTAAAGGTTAACGCTGAAGACAAGAAGCAGCTTAAGGACGCAGGCTTCCTCACACGCGACAGCCGTGCTGTTGAGCGTAAGAAGCCAGGACAGCCGAAGGCTCGTCGTCACTTCCAGTTCAGTAAGCGTTAATATTCGTTTAGTATCTAAACCGGCAGGATCCTTCTGGCTACTTGCCGGCTGATTCTGAACAGCAGCCCACGGATGGCCATGCGGCCATCTCCGCCTTAAGCCGGAGCGCTTGGGTTATGTATGCCGCCGCTCAAGTGACGGCCTCCAAAAAGCGCTTGGGTTGTGTTGCCGCCATTCGTGACGGCATCCAAAAAGCGCTTGGGTTGTGTTTGCCGTCGTTATGCGACGGCCTCCAAGAATTAAAAAGAAAGTAAACAACAAAAAAGAAAACAAAATGTCAAGAACAACATTTGACCAATTACTGCAGGCTGGCTGCCATTTCGGCCACCTGAAGCGCAAGTGGAACCCAGCAATGGCTCCTTACATCTTCATGGAGCGTAACGGTATCCATATCCTCGATCTTCACAAGACAGTAGCTAAGATTGACGACGCTGCTGAGGCTCTTAAGGGCATCGCAAAGCAGGGTAAGAAGATCCTCTTCGTCGCTACAAAGAAGCAGGCTAAGGACATCGTAGCTGAGAAGGCTGCTGGCGTTAATATGCCATTCATCAACGAGCGTTGGGCTGGTGGTACTCTCACCAACTTCTCTACTATCCGTAAGGCAGTGAAGAAGATGACCAACATCGACAAGATGATGAACGATGGTACATTCTCTAACCTCTCTAAGCGTGAGCTGCTGCAGATTAGCCGCCAGCGTGCTAAGCTCGAGAAGAACCTCGGTTCTATCGCTGACCTTAACCGTCTGCCGTCTGCACTGTTCGTCGTTGACGTCATGAAGGAGCATATCGCTGTTAAGGAGGCTAATCGTCTGGGTATCCCAGTGTTCGGTATCGTTGATACCAACTCTGACCCTCGCAACGTAGACTATGTAATCCCGGCTAACGATGATGCCAAGGATTCTATCGAGGTAATCCTCAGCGCTTGCTGCGACGCTATCGCTGAGGGCCTGGAGGAGCGTAAGGCAGAGAAGGCTGACGAGAAGGCTGCTGCTGAGCAGGCTGAGGAGGCTGGCGACAAGCCACGCCGCGCTGCTCGCCGCGCTCGTAAGGCTGACGAGGCTCCTAAGGCTGAGGAGGCTGCTGAGGCACCAAAGGCTGAGGACACTGAGGCACCAAAGGCAGAGTAAAGACATTATAAGTAAATAGCATATTAGGCCTGATATGCCCGTTCTGAGCTTATTAGGCCTATTTTAATTTTTATCAATAAGAAAGGAAAACAAAAAATGGCTGTTTCAATTGCAGATATCAAGAAACTGCGTGCAATGACTGGCGCAGGTCTTGCTGACGTTAAGAAGGCCCTTACTGAGGCTGACGGCGATTTCCCAAAGGCTCAGGAGCTGCTCCGCGAGCGTGGACTGGCTATCGCGGCAAAGCGTTCTGACCGTGAGACCAGTAACGGTGTCGTTCTGGTAAAGAAGGTCCCTGGTTTCGCAGCAATGGTTGCTGTAAAGTGTGAGACCGACTTCGTCGCTGCCGGTAAGGACTTCATCGCTATGGTTCAGGAAATCCTCGATACTATCATCGAGAAGCGTCCTAAGACTCTTGATGAGGTGAAGGCTCTGACACTCGCTAGCGGTGATGATGCTGAGACTGCTGTAAAGCGTCGTTCAGGTATCACCGGTGAGAAGATGGAACTTGACGGTTACAACTTCATCGAGGGCGACAACGTGTCTATCTACGACCACATGGGTAAGCACACTCTCGCTACCATGGTTCAGCTCAACAAGGAGAATGAGGATGCTGCTCACAAGGTGGCTATGCAGGTTGCAGCAATGAAGCCAGTAGCTCTCGACGAGGCTTCTGTTCCTCAGACCGTTAAGGACGAGGAGCTCAAGGTTGCTATCGAGAAGACTAAGGAGGAGCAGGTTCAGCGCCAGGTCAACGGTGCTCTGAAGAAGGCTGGCATCAACCCGAACCTCGTTGACTCTCCGGAGCACATCGAGTCGAACGTTGCTAAGAACTGGCTCACTCAGGAGGACGCTGACAAGGCTAAGGAGATTATCGCCAAGACTCAGAGCGAGGCTGCCGGTAAGCTCAACGAGAACATGATCCAGAACATTGCCAAGGGCCGTATGAACAAGTTCTACAAGGACAACTGCCTCGTAGACCAGGAGTTCCAGTTCGCTGATGAGGCTGACGGAAAGATCTCTGTTCAGGACTGGCTTAAGAAGCAGGACAAGGATCTGAAGATTGTCGCTTACAAGCGCTTCTCTCTTTCTGCTGACTAATAAGACAGCAAACCCTTTTTTAGGGCCTTAAACAAATAAGGGCCCCTGCAACCGGTTATAATGTCCGACTTGCAGGGACCCTGTCTTTTTTATATAAAAATGTGCTCTTATTTCTTCTCCTTGTAGATGATGTTGTTTGCGCCGGAGGTGAAACGAAGGGCTTCAGGGTTGTTCTTTGCGAACGACTCTATGTGCCTTATGCGCTTCTCCTCGAAGATCTCGTCGACAGCAATAAGAATTCCGGTTTCTTCGACATCGCCGAAACCATAGTTGATGGCTGTGCCGAAGAGCTTCATTGTTGGAGAGAGGTTCATATATGCGTTGATGAGCGGTGGGATGTTATAACCCAGTTCACGGATATTGTGGTTCAGGATGCGATAGTCGTCCTTGAAGTCCTTACCAGTGAAGATGGCGGCGAGCTCCGACTCCGGTGTTTCTATCTTCAGTGGCTTGATAGGCGTGATAAGCCTTTCCTTGTCATCGAAGTGCTTCTTGAGGAAGTAGAGAATCATATCGCGGCCACGACGGATGTATGATGGATACATCGTCATCTTACCGAAGAAATACTTGCAGTTTGGGTTGATAACAGTCAGGGCTCCGAGACCGTCCCACAGGTTGTCGAGTGCGAAGATGGACTTTGTGTTCTTCCTGACATTCTGATAGTCGAGCGATACAAACGAGCGGCCCAGCTCAACGGTGTAAGGAGCATAGTCCTTTAGGAATTTTTCGGAGAAGTGGAACATATGGCTTGTGGCCAGTATCGGCTGTCCGTTGCTGTCGTACTTCCATTCGTTGCCGAAGAGGTATCTGTATCCGCCGATGATCTCCTCGTCCTCCGGATTCCATACAATGAGCTGGCGGCACGGGTCGTCCATGGTGTCGAATTCGTCGATGTCCATGCTCTTCCCGGTGCCCCCGCCTGCTGTGCGGAACGCAATCTCTCGCAACCGCCCTATTTCCTTCATTACGTTCGGGGCATTGTGTGCCGTTACGACATAAATCTCGTTATGGCTCTTGTTTGTTGTCCGGAGCAGACGGTCTTTCGTCAGCTCACTTTTCAGTATGTCTTTTGGAATGGGTTGGATGATTTCTTCTTCCATTTCTGTGCGTATTTACTGTTGGATGATGGATGCTGAATGCTGATGTGATGCTGTCGTTTCGCTTCTGTGGTGCACGGGTTGTCTTTCAGCGTTCGGCATTTCCCACCTGGATTATAATTCGTAAACTTTGTCCTCTACCCACTTCGCCCATTCGGCCGGCTTGCGGCTGTGGTCGAAGGTCTGCCATGGTATAGGCTTCCCAATCTTGATGGTGAACGTCTTATGGACGTTCTTGTACATCTCGTCAACAAGGAAAAGCATGGCGATGTTGACCTTCAGATGCAGCTTCTTCTGCCAGTTGGCAATGCGGTAGAAACGTTCCGAGTTGCGGCCGCTGAAATAGATAGGAACGACATCACGGTGATACTCTACGCTCTTGGAGACAAAAGTCTTCTTCCATGGCAGGTCGTGTATCTTGCCGTTTATCTTTCTGGAGTTCAAGCCTGCCGGGAACATGAGCATGTGGTTGTCGCTCTGGAAACCGGCCTCTACCATCCGCGGAAAGTCGCGGCTCTGCTTGCCGGTCTTGTTGATACCTATTGATACGGGACGCAGCCCCGGAAGGTTGAGCAGCAGGTCGTTGACGAGATATCGGAACCGCCCGTCGTAGTGGCGTCCGATGATTGCTCCGAGGGCAACGCCGTCCTCGCCGCCGAGGGGATGGTTGGAGACAAATGTATAGAGCTTACCGTCGTTCTTGTCGGGTAGGTTTTCCTTGCCTTCAATGTGGATGGTCATGTCAAGATACTTGACACATGCCTCGAGCCATTCGGTACCCTCTATGTTGCGCGTTTCCCACAGGAATGCGTTCACCTGGTCCTCATGGACTATGTGCTTAAGCCAACGGACGAGGAAACGGGGTACGTAGCGTGCCTTTCTCCCCATCTTGCTTTCCAGCACTTTGTCAATGTCAATAACCTTCTCTTTCTGTTCGCTCATGATTAGTTCTATGCTTTCAAATTGCAAAAATACACATTAGTTTTCAAAAAACGTTATTTTATATAAAAAATAATTCTTTTTTTATCAATTTCGTAACGGAAAGGATATTGATGTTACGTTACATGGCAATACATGATTAGTGAAAAATGCCATCAGGGCCTCCGGGCCAACTCTCAACAGCATTGGCTAAGCTAGCGAAGCGGATACTACTTTTGGGTGATAGAAATGGGCCTTCTCGAGACTATGCGTTTTTACTCATGTGAGCCGGCTCGTTAATTTTGGTAAAAAAGAATTTTTTTCTTAAATATTGTGGGGAAATGTGGAGCTATGTGGGGAAAATTCCGTAACTTTGAACCCAAAATAGGCTTACAAGAACACTATCTGTTGAGATTTATCGGAAACATAGAGGCAAAGATTGATGCCAAGGGACGCGCTTTCCTTCCGTCGGTGTTCCGCAAGGCGTTGCAAACGTCTGGCGAGGAGACTCTTATCATGCGAAAGGATGTCTTCCAGCATTGTCTTGTACTCTATCCTTTATCCGTTTGGGACGAGATGGTCGACAACCTTCATCAGCGGCTCAACCGCTGGAACAAACGTGACCAGCAGATTTTCCGGCAGTTCGTAAGCAATCTCGTCAGCATTACCCTTGACGGCAACGGACGCTTCCTCATACCGCGTCAGTATCTGGAATGGGCCGGCATCACCGACCAGAAGGTGAGCTTCATAGGCATGGATGACTGCATAGAGATATGGAGCACCGGCAACGATGAGGCCGAGATGTCGGCAGAGGAGTTCTCTAAGGCCCTTGAGGATGTGATGGGAGACAACCTTCAGCTCAAAGATTGACAGATGGAAAGTATTACTGACGACCATAACAAGGCAGTGACCGTAACAACAGCACCGTCATACCATGTTCCCGTTCTGCTCCAGGAGAGTGTCGACGGGCTCGATATCCATGAGGGTGGCGTCTATGTAGACGTCACCTTTGGTGGTGGTGGCCACTCACGCGAGATACTTAGGCATCTTGGCGGGAGTGGACATCTATATAGCTTTGACCAGGATGCCGACGCGGCACGGCGCCTGACGGAAGCGGGTGACAGCGCACTGCCAGGCAACTTCACGTTCGTACTCAGCAACTTCCGCTATCTGAAGAACTGGATGCGCTACTATGGTGTGGAGCATATCGACGGTCTGCTCGCTGACCTCGGCGTGTCAAGTCATCAGTTTGATGTTGCGGACCGTGGCTTCTCCTTCCGTTTCGACGCTCCGTTGGATATGCGTATGAACCACAAGGCACAGGAGACGGCTGCCGATGTCCTCAACGAATATGATGAGGGACGGCTTGCTGATGTGTTCTTCCTCTATGGTGAGCTGAAAAACTCAAGACGCCTGGCATCAGCCGTTGTGAAGGCACGCACAAAGAAAGCCTTCGCCACCACCCAGGACCTTGTCGATGCCGTCAGCCCACTGCTGAAGCGTGAGCGGGAGAAGAAAGATATGGCGCGTGTCTTCCAGGCTTTGAGAATAGAGGTGAACAGTGAGATGAGCGCTCTGCGCGAGATGCTTCTCGCCGCTACCGAGCTTCTGGGCACCGGGGGGCGTCTTAGCGTCATCACCTACCATTCGCTTGAGGACAGGCTGGTGAAGAACGTAATGCGCAGTGGCAATGCAGAGGGACATATCACCCAGGACTTCTTTGGACGTGTGGAGACACCTTTCCGTCTTGTCAACAATAAGGTGATTACGCCCGGTGCCGAGGAACAGGAAAAGAACCCAAGAAGTAGAAGTGCTAAGTTGAGAATTGCAGTAAAGATATAGACAATGATGGACGACGACAAAAATATGAATATGGAGAATCCCGTATCTAAGATGGATGCGGAGAGGACTGTCGTTGTCCGACCGGAGCAGGATGTGAAAACTGAGCCGGAACTGAAGACAACAGCACAAGAAACGGAGAAGAAAGTGGCTGTCGACGACGCGACGGTGAAGTCTGCACAGTCGGTTGACGGCGACAACAGGGAACAGCCGGAGAGTGAGACAGAGCGTCATCTAAAGGAAGCTATCCATGAGCAGGCCCGTGAGGATGAGCGTCCACATTCCAGCAATTTCACGCTGAGGAAGATTCTGGGTGGGGATATTCTAACGGCTCAGATGCTCCGCAACAATATAGGACTCATCGTCCTTGTCGTACTTTTCGCTGTGATATACATAACAAACCGCTATCAGGTGCAGAAGAACCTCATAGAACTCGACAAGCTCAAGACTGAGCTTGATGATGCTAAATACAGGGCTTTGTCCAGTTCCAGTAATCTCACAGAGAAAAGTCGTGAGAGCCATGTGCTGGAATCGCTCAGCCAGGGACCTGACAGTACATTAAAGATGTCCGACAGGCCACCTTACATCATTCAGGTGCCCGACAAATAGTCGGATGGAGGATGGACACTGCGAGCCATCATGCCGGTGGACATCTCCGGTCCTTTGTCCTTACGGTTTAGGATCATGGTGTGAGCCGGTATTAGTTTGAAAATTTGTAGTTAGAAGTTAGTAGTTAGAATTTAATGAGCAGTAAGTTCAACGATAAGAACATTATTCCACGATATAGTCTGCTGGCAGTGTGTCTGGTAGTGGTTGGCGTGTTTGTCATAGCCAAGGCGCTTTATACGATGACTGCAGGACGCGACTACTGGATGCAGGTGGCGTCGCGACAAAAGAAGGACAGCGTGCAGGTGAAACCTGTCCGCGGCAATATCCTTAGTTGCGACGGACAACTTATGGCATCGTCACTCCCGGAGTTCAAGATATATATGGACTTTAACGCATTGAAGCAGGCCGGCAATGATTCTCTGTGGAACGTGAAACTGGACTCCATAGCACAAGGCCTGAACCATATCTTCCCAACATGCTCTGCTGCCGATTTCAAGGCACATCTTCAGGAAGGATATAAGAAGGTCAGTAAGCACTGGCCGATATGGGATGACCGTATAGACTACAGTACGTTCACTGAGGTGAAGGCTCTGCCGGTGTTCAATCTTCCAAAATTTAAGAGCGGTTTCCACTGGGAGGAGTTCAACGCGCGCCGCCGTCCTTTCGGCTCACTGGCACAACGTACCGTCGGCGATATGTTCGGAGCGAAGGATACGGCACGATGTGGGCTGGAGCTAAGCTATGACTCCATCCTCCGTGGTACCAACGGCATCATCCATAGGCGGAAGGTGCGCAGCAAATATCTTGACATCACCGATACAGAACCTGTAGATGGTGCCGACATCGTTACCACCATTGATGTGCAGATGCAGGATATTGCCGAACGGGCTGTCGTCGACGAACTGAAGCAAATAGACGGACGCGTGGGCGTGGCGATAGTGATGGACGTGAAAACGGGCGACATCAAGGCTATCGTGAATATGGAGAAATGCTTCGACGGTGAATACCGCGAGATCCGCAACCATGCTGTCAGCGACCTCATGGAACCTGGCTCGGTGTTCAAGACGGCAAGTATCCTCGCCGTCCTTAACGACGGACTCTGCGACACCACGGAATATGTTGAGACGGGAGGTGGTGTCTGGAATATGTATGGACGCGACATGAAGGACCATAACTGGCGTCGTGGCGGCTATGGAGGTATGTATCTTCCAAAGACGTTGCTCGTCAGCTCGAATATCGGAGTGAGCCGTATCATAGACAAATATTATCATGACCAGCCGGAACGCTTCGTGCAGGATATACATAATTTTGGACTGACGGCCAATCTTCATGTACCCATACCGGGATATACCCCTGCCCGTGTCCGCATGCCGCATAAGAATAAGAACGGACAGTACACGAACTGGGCAAAGACAACACTGCCGTGGATGAGTATAGGTTATGAGACGCAGTGTCCTCCTATATCTATCCTTACCTTCTATAATGCCATCGCCAACAACGGTTGCATGGTCCAGCCACGCTTCGTGAAGGAGATCGTGAAGGGCGGACAGGTCCTGGAGGAGTTCCCGACGGTGGTGGTGAAACGTCAGATTGCAAGGCCGGAGGCTATAAAGAAGATACAGACTATCCTTGAGCATGTCGTCAGTCAGGGACTGGGAAAGAAGGCCGGCTCCGATAAGTTCCTCGTTGCGGGAAAGACAGGAACGGCACAGATGTCGAAGGGAGCTCTTGGGTATAAGACCGGCGGTACCGACTATTATCTGAGTTTCGCCGGATATTTCCCTGCCGACCAGCCACGTTACAGTTGTATCGTCTGTATACAGAAACATGGACTGCCTGCGTCAGGAGGTGGCATGAGTGGTGTCGTCTTCCATAATATTGCTGAGGGCATCATGGCACAGGACCTGAAGCTTGAGGCTATTGATGCACGCGACTCCGGTGCCGTGCTCACCCCGACGGTGCTCAGTGGCGACTTGCATGCAGCCGACTATGTGCTCAATATCCTCGGGTTCAATCCTCTCGGCGGTTGGGGCGGTGCTTTCGCATCCGGTGATCCCGTGTGGGGAATAATCGACGATAAATCCGGTAAACTCAACCTGCAGCGCGACAACAGCACACCGGGCAATCTGGTGCCCGATGTCCATAACATGGGAGCGCGTGATGCGGTCTTTCTCATGGAGAAACGTGGCATCAAGGTGAAACTTGACGGCTGTGGACGGGTGCTCCAACAGAGCATAGGTGCCGGTGAGAAGGTGCGCCCGGGAATGGTCTGCAACCTGAAGCTGGGCTAACAGCCCGGCTCTTCAGGCTCGTGTGCCGCAACGCCCAGCGGTTAATCGTCACGCTATAGTCCCGTGTGCCGCAATACATTGCGGCAATCTCAGGCGAAGAAGTCCCGTGTGCCGCAATATATATTGCGGCAAATCAAAGATAATAATAACAACAACTTGATAAAACTATGAAACTATCAGAATTGCTCAAAAACGTAAAGCCCCTGCTAGTCGTAGGCGACGCGGAGGTAGAGGTTACCGGCGTGAACATTGACTCACGCAAGGTGAAGCCCGGAAACCTCTTCGTAGCAATGAAAGGAACTCAGGTCGATGGCCATAAGTTCATACCAAAGGCACTTGAGCTGGGTGCTACGTCTGTCCTCTGCGAGGATGTTCCGGAGGACAGGAAGGACGGAGTGACTTATGTTCAGGTAGAGTCTACTGAGAAGGCAGTAGGTCCTGTGGCCACGCTCTTCTATGGAGATCCGTCAAGGAAACTCAAACTCGTCGGCGTTACCGGTACCAATGGTAAGACCACCATCGCCACATTATTATATAATATGTTCCGTAAGTTCGGTTATAAGGCCGGACTGCTGTCTACCGTCTGCAACTATATCGACGGTGAGGCTGTACCTGCTGACCACACAACTCCGGACCCTATAGAACTCAATGAGCTCCTTGCCCGGATGGTGGATGCCGGTTGTGAGTATGCTTTTATGGAATGTTCCAGCCATGCCATACACCAGCACCGCATCGGTGGACTGCGTTATGTAGGCGGACTGTTCACGAACCTTACCCGCGATCATCTCGATTACCACAAGACCTTCGAGAACTACCGCAACGCTAAGAAGATGTTCTTCGACGATCTGCCTAAGGAAGCCTTCGCGATAACTAACGCCGACGACAAGAACGGTATGATAATGGTGCAGAACACCAAGGCTACCGTGAAGACATACAGCACTCAACGGATGGCCGACTTCACTGCGAAGATCCTTGAGGAGCACTTCGACGGAATGCTCTTGGAAATCGATGGTCGTGAGGTCTTCGTGCGTTTCATAGGCCGTTTCAATGTCAGCAACCTCCTTGCCGTCTACGGAGCCGCAGTCATGCTGGGACAGAAGCCGGAGGATATCCTGGTGGTGATGAGCACGCTGAAGAGTGTCAACGGCCGCCTGGAGCCTATCCAGTCGCCGGACGGCTACACCGCCATCGTCGACTATGCCCACACTCCTGATGCTTTGGAGAATGTGCTGAGAGCTATCCATGATGTCCTTGACGCCAAGGGTGGACACGTTATCACTGTTTGTGGTGCCGGCGGACACCGCGACAAGGGAAAGCGTCCGCTGATGGCACAGGAAGCAGTGAAGCAGAGCGATAAGGTCATCCTCACCAGCGACAACCCGCGCGACGAGGAGCCACAGGCAATCATCGATGATATGATGGCCGGTCTCAATGCTACTCAGAAGAAGAAGGTCCTCACCATCGTAGACCGTAAGGAAGCTATCCGCACAGCTTGCATGATGGCGCAGAAAGGTGACGTGATACTCGTTGCCGGAAAGGGCCATGAGACATATCAGGAGGTCAACGGTGTGAAGCATCACTTCGACGACCATGAGGTCATTCGTGACATCTTCGCTCAGAAGTAGGGTGTCAACGGGTGTTTGCCGATAGACAGCCCGTAACCGATAACCATCCTTTACGGGTTGCCAGTCCTCGAAGACTCACATCCCAATAACTCACAACGAACAACAAAAAGAAAAGACAAAATGCTATACTATATCTTCCGGTGGCTCGATCAGTTCGGTATCAGTGGCTCACACATGTGGGGTTACATATCGTTTCGTGCCATCCTTGCGTTGGTCCTGGCTCTTATCATCTCTGCATGGTTCGGCGAGAAGTTTATCAAGCTGCTGAAAAAGAAGCAGATCACCGAGACGCAGCGTGATGCAAAGATTGACCCTTTCGGCGTCAATAAGGTTGGTGTGCCCTCGATGGGTGGTATCATTATCATCACTGCCATCCTCATCCCGGTACTGCTCCTTGGCCGTCTGCGCAACATCTATCTCATACTGATGGTCATAACGACACTTTGGCTTGGCTTCCTCGGCGGTTTGGATGACTATATCAAGGACTTCAAACATAATAAGGAAGGACTCAAAGGCAAGTATAAGATTGTAGGACAGGTGTCGATAGGCTTCATCGTGGGACTCGTCCTGTGGGCTTCCCCGGATGTAAAGGCGAACTTGAACCTCACCGTCCAGCAGAAGGACGGGCAGGAGGTTGTCGTCAAACATGAGAAGAAAGCCGTGAAGACACTGAAGACCACTATCCCATTTGTGAAGAACCATAACCTCGACTATTCGAAGATAATGGGCTTTTGCGGGAAATATAAGGTTGCCGCAGGCTGGATACTCTTCGTAATCATGACCATCTTTGTCGTTACTGCCGTCTCCAACGGTGCCAATCTCAATGATGGCATGGATGGAATGTGCGCCGGCAACTCCGCGATAATAGGTGTGGCATTAGGCATCCTGGCTTATGTCAGCAGTCATATCCAGTATGCCGCTTACCTTAATATAATGTATATTCCGGGTTCCGAGGAACTGGTAGTCTTTTTCTGTGCCTTCATCGGAGCACTGATAGGATTCCTATGGTATAACGCCTATCCCGCACAGGTGTTCATGGGCGACACGGGCAGTCTGACCATCGGCGGTATCATCGCTGTGGGAGCCATCATTATCCACAAGGAGCTCCTTCTGCCCATACTATGTGGAATATTCTTCGTGGAGAGCCTGAGCGTTATCGTGCAGGTGTGGTATTACAAACTGGGAAAGCGGCGCGGAGTGAAGCAGCGCATCTTTAAGCGTACTCCTATTCACGACAACTTCCGTGTCCTCGATTCTCAGCTCGACCCTGACTGCCGGTATCTTATAAAGGTACCGCATTCGGCCGTCCATGAGAGCAAGATTACCGTCCGCTTCTGGATAATAACCATCATCCTGGCCGCGTTGACGATAATAACGCTGAAGATGAGATAAAGTCATCATTCCTCTTTCCGCTTCTCCCTGAGTGGCGGAAAGGGGTTTGTCTGTTCGCTTCATCGTCTTGAGAATAGAATAAAGAAGATTTTTAATATCGTAACTTCTTTCCCGCCACCTTGCGGTTGCGGGGAGAGCATGAGGGTTATATATGAAAAGAATAGTAGTTTTAGGAGCTGGCGAGAGTGGCGCAGGAGCTGCCGTGCTGGCAAAGAAAGAAGGTTTTGACGTTTTCGTTTCCGATACCTCTAAGATAAAGGATAAGTACAAGGACCTGCTCGACAGCCACGGCATTGAGTGGGAAGAAGGTCATCACACCGAGGAGAAGATCCTTAATGCCGATGAAGTGATAAAGAGTCCGGGTATCCCGAAGGAGGCTCCGATGATACAGAAGCTCATGAAGCAGGGTACGCATATCATCAGCGAGATAGAGTTTGCCGGAAGGTACACTAACTCTAAGATGATTTGCATTACAGGCTCCAACGGAAAGACCACGACGACGAGTCTTATCTACCACATCTTCAAGAAAGCCGGTTACGACGCAGGTCTAGCTGGAAATATCGGACGAAGCCTCGCACTGCAGGTTGCTGAAGATCCGCATGAGTACTATATCATAGAGCTGAGTTCTTTCCAGCTCGATAATATGTATGACTTCCGTGCCAATATCGCTATCCTGCTCAATATCACTCCCGACCACTTGGACCGTTACGACTTCAAGTTTGAGAACTATGCCGACGCTAAAATGCGTATCACGCAGAACCAGACACCTGACGATGCGTTCATCTACTGGAACGACGATCCGGTGATAAACAAGGAACTGAAGAAGTTCGACATTCACGCTACCCTCTATCCGTTCTCTGAACTTAAGGAGGCCGGAAGCATCGCTTACATAGAGGAAGGGAAGTATACTATCGAGAAGCCTACACCGTTCAATATGGAACAGGAAGAGCTCAGCCTCACCGGAAAGCACAACCTCTACAACAGTCTTGCAGCAGGTCTGGCATCCAATATCGCCGGCATCAAAAAGGAAAGCATTCGCAAGAGCCTCGGCGACTTCCCCGGTGTTGAGCACCGTTTGGAGAAAGTGTGCAAGGTACGTGGCGTGCAGTATGTCAACGACTCCAAGGCAACGAATGTCGATGCCTGCTGGTATGCACTCGAAAGCATGAAAACTCCGACCGTACTTATCCTCGGTGGAAAGGACAAGGGCAACGACTACAGTCATATCTTTGACCTCGTTAAGCAGAAGTGCAAGGCTCTCGTCTATCTTGGTGCCGATAACAAGAAGCTCCATGACAACTTTGACAAGTTTGGACTGCCCGTACGCGACACTCACAACATGAAGGACTGTGTGAAGGCCTGTTACGAACTGGCAGAGTCCGGCGACACTGTTCTCCTCAGTCCGTGCTGCGCCAGCTTCGATCTCTTCAAGAACATGGAGGACCGAGGTGAGCAGTTCAAGGCTTGTGTCAAAGCACTTTAACGTGCCTTTCCCACCACGCTCCGTCCGTCGTTGACAGCCGGAGCGGAATATTTTGTGTCAAAAGGATGAAAGAAAAATCAATAGGAAACCTGTTTAAGGGAGACAAGGTCATTTGGATGGTCTTCTTCTTCCTTTGTATGATAAGTATTGTGGAGGTCTATTCGGCTTCCAGCTCACTGTCGTACAAAGGCGGAAACTTCTGGAGTCCAATCATATACCATGTGACCATTCTCTTCTTCGGTACCTTCGCCATACTGTGCGTGCTGAACGTTCCATGCAAGTACTTTAAGCTGATAACGCCAATACTCATCTTCCTGTCTCTTATCACACTGCTATGGGTGCTCGTCGCCGGGCATTCCACCAACGGAGCAAGCCGCTGGCTGTCGTTTCTCGGCATACAGTTCCAGCCTTCGGAGATAGCGAAAGGAACGGTAATCCTTGCCGTGGCGCAGATTCTTAGTGCTATGCAGACACCGAACGGGGCCGACAAAAAAGCGATAAAGTACATCTTGCTCATCAGCTTTGTCCTCATAGGACCGATAGCCTTGGAGAACCTCTCCACGGCTGCGCTGCTGTTCGCGGTCGTTATGATGATGATGTTTATAGGACATGTGCCCAGACGGCAGATGCTGAAGCTCATCGGCGGTATAGGTGCTTTCGTGGCTTTCGTGCTTGTCATGGTCCTCCTCGTTGGCAATGCCGACAATACCAAGGTCCAGGACAGTAAGGACAAGCTCACCGAGCAGACGGCGGCAGAGCCAAAGAAGGAAACTGGTATCTTTGACAAAATCTTCCACCGCGCCGACACATGGAAGGCACGACTTGAGAACTTCTTCGATACGGAGGAGGTGCGCCCGGAGGACTACGACCTGGATAAGGACGCGCAGGTGGCACATGCCAACATTGCCATCGCCTCGTCGAATATCGTAGGCAAAGGACCGGGAAACTCTGAGGAACGCGACTTCCTCTCCCAGGCTTTCTCCGACTTCATCTACGCCATCATCATCGAGGAGACAGGCATAGAGGGTGCTGCGGTGGTACTCTTCCTATACATTGTGCTTCTGTTCCGTGCCGGAAAGATAGCGGGACGCTGTGAGAATGCGTTCCCAGCATTCCTCATCATGGGGCTGGCACTGCTTCTGGTAACTCAGGCTCTGTTCAATATGTGCGTTGCCGTAGGTCTGGCGCCGGTAACGGGACAGCCGTTGCCGCTGATAAGCAAGGGAGGTACATCAACCATCATCAACTGTATCTACATGGGTGCCATGCTCAGCGTCAGCCGTTCGGCAAAGAAAAAGCCACAGAAAGACGACAAATCGGTGAAGCCGCAGGTGCAGTTGGCGTGAAATGTTGATAATGATTAAAATACTTGTAAAATTACAATAAAAGCGAAAATATTATTATCTTTGCCGTTAAATAAAAAACGACTATAAAAATGGACAATGAACTGAGAGTCATAATAAGTGGCGGAGGAACCGGTGGACACATCTTTCCGGCCGTTTCCATTGCCAACGCTATAAAGGCAAAACACCCTGAGGCGAAGATACTCTTCGTCGGAGCTGAAGGCCGCATGGAGATGCAGCGTGTACCGGCTGCCGGTTATGAGATAGAGGGACTGCCTATCAAAGGCTTCAATCGTGCGCATAAGCTTAAGAACTTCTCCGTGTTGTGGGACCTGTTCAAGAGCCTGCGGCTGGCACGTAGAATCATCAAGAACTTCAGACCTATGGTTGCTGTCGGAGTGGGTGGCTATGCCAGTGGAGCCACGCTCTATGAGTGTGCCAGAATGGGCATACCGTGCCTTATTCAGGAGCAGAACTCATATGCCGGCGTTACCAATAAGCTGCTGGCGAAACGGGTGCGCAAGATTTGTGTGGCCTATGAGGGAATGGAACGTTTCTTCCCTGCCGACAAAATCATTATGACCGGCAATCCGGTGCGGCAGAATGTTCTCGACTCTCCATTGTCGGTTGGCGACGCCAGAAAGGCATTTGGCCTGGATCCAGACAAGAAGACAATTCTGATTGTCGGCGGAAGTCTCGGCGCACGTACCATGAACGAGAGCATCCAACAGCACCTGGACCTCGTCAAGGACTCCGGACTGCAGTTCATCTGGCAGACAGGAAAGTACTATAACGCCAAGATTATGCAGTTCATGAAAGGTAAAGAACTGCCCAATCTTAAGATACTCGACTTCGTCAGTGATATGGGTGCAGCCTACAAGGCCGCCGATTTGGTTATCAGCCGTGCCGGAGCAAGCTCCATCAGTGAGTTCCAGCTTATCGGCAAGCCGGTGATACTCGTTCCGAGTCCTAATGTTGCCGAGGACCATCAGCGTAAGAATGCTATGGCTCTTGTCAACCGGCATGCCGCCCTCTATGTTGAGGACGCCGAGGCTCCTGATAAGCTCCTCAAACTTGCCATTGAGACGGTCAATAATGACGACGAACTCAAGGCGCTTGGAGAGAACGTCAAGAAGATGGGACTTAAGAATGCTGCCGACGTTATCGCCGATGAGGTCCTGAAGTTAATTAAAAAATAGCAACTTAAACGAGGACCATTGTCTCTCTGCCGGTGTCTGCCAGAAGGTTTGTAATGGTCCGAGAAGTTTGAAAAAGAAATTTATCATAGTAGATAAAACGTCTGTATAAAAATGGAACTGAAAGATATTAAGTCAGTATATTTCGTGGGTATCGGCGGTATTGGCATGAGTGCCATCGCCCGTTACTTCAATCACAAGGGCTTCATCGTTGCCGGTTATGACAAGACGACGACGCCTCTGACAAGGACTCTTGAGAAGGAGGGAATGATCCTTCATTACAAGGATGATGTGGAACAGATTCCTAATGCATGCCGTGATGCGAAGACCACACTCGTGGTGTTCACTCCTGCCATACCAAGTACACACAAGGAACTCACTTACTTCCGTGAGAATGGCTTCGAGGTACAGAAGCGTGCGCAAGTGCTCGGCATACTGACCCGTGCACATAAGGGACTCTGCGTGGCAGGTACACATGGAAAGACAACGACATCGACAATGTGTGCACATATCATGCATCAGAGTCATGTCGACTGCAATGCTTTCCTCGGTGGTATCTCCAAGAACTACGGCACCAACTATATCCTGTCCGACAAGAGCGACTATGTCGTCATTGAGGCCGACGAGTTCGACCGCTCGTTCCATTGGCTTCGTCCGTGGATGAGTGTTATCACAGCTACCGATCCGGATCACCTCGATATCTACGGGACAAAGGAGGCTTACCTGGAGAGCTTCCGCCATTACTCGGAGCTCATACAGCCGGGTGGCGCGCTGATAATCCATACCGGACTGGAGATGAAGCCGAATGTGCAGGAGGGTGTGCGCACTTACACCTACAGCCGCGATGAAGGTGACTTCCATGCAGAGAATATCCGCATCGAGAATGGTGAAATCATCTTTGACTTTGTCTCCCCTGTAGAGAATATAAAGGATATTCAGCTCGGGCAGCCTGTTCCAATCAATATCGAGAACGGAGTTGCCGCAATGGCAATGGCACAGCTCAACGGCTGCACGGCTGATGAGATACGCAACGGAATGAAGACTTATGAGGGCGTGGACCGTCGTTTCGACTTCAAGATCCGCAACTCTCGCCACGTTCTCCTCTCCGACTACGGCCATCATCCTAAGGAAATTCTCATGAGTGCAAAGAGCCTTCGCGAGATTTATCCTGACAGGAAGATTACGGTTATGTTCCAGCCGCATCTATATACCCGTACCCGCGACTTCTACAAGGATTTCGCCGCGTCACTGAGCAACTTCGATGAGGTGGTTCTGACAGATATCTATCCTGCACGCGAGCAGCCTATACCTGGAGTGACCAGCAAACTTATCTTCGACAACATCAAGCCGGGAGTGGAGAAGACGATGATAAAGAAGGATGACGTGCTCGACTATGTCAGAAGCCGCGACTTCGATGTCCTCGAAATCCTTGGTGCCGGAAACCTCGATGACCTCGTGCCGCAGATAGCACAGATTATAGAGGATAAGGAGAAATAACATCATCATCAGTCTGATATGCCGCATCACAATGGCGGCTTAACAAAAGAAATGCGTCCGCGAGTAAAGAAAATCATCATAGGAGTCCTTGACGTTATCCTCGGTGCCTACCTCGTGCTTGCTGTAACATCGTTCAACAAGCCCAAGGTCGACCATGGGGTGTGCTCGAAGGTGGAGATAAGTGTCGCTGATTCCAGTGACGCCGGCTTTCTCAGTGCCGCTGAGATAAAGCAACTCCTGCAGAGCAAGGGCTTGTATCCTTTGGGAAAGAAGATGGATTCCATCAACCCGCGAACCCTGGAGGAGGCTATGGCACCCAAGGAGGGCGGCTCCGGCATACCGTTTGTTAAGACGGCAGAATGCTATAAGACTAATGATGGCCACGTGTGCATAACGATTACGCAGCGCACTCCACTCATAAGGGTAAAGAGCATCCGGGGAGATGACTACTATCTTGACGACCATGGTGGCATAATGCCTAACTCGAAGTATACCAGTGACCTGCCGGTCGTAACGGGATATGTGTCCTCGAGCTTCGCAAAATTCTATATTACGCCTCTCGCCCGTGCCATAATGGCCAACGACTTTTGGCGTAATCAGATAGAGCAGATTAATGTGCTGCCGGACCTCGGTATAGAATTTGTGCCACGTGTGGGCAACCACATTATATATATAGGTAAGCTTCCGAAGGGCAGATATTGGTCGCAGGTGAACAAGGAGGTTACCGACTATGTCAACAGTAAGCTTGACCGGACACTCACCTTCTATAAATACGGACTGAACGTAGTGGGCTGGAACAAGTATTCTTACATAGATGTAGAGTTCGACAACCAGATAGTCTGCCGAAAGCGCGACAAGTCCTCCGAACCGTCCGCAGAAGAACAGCAGCAGGAGAAGAAGGAGGAGAACAAGGAAATAAAGCAGAAGGACAGCGTACACAAGAACAACGACTCTATCGCTGCTCACGAACTGGAAGGATAGTGCCAAACGGCCTTCCGCCATCTCTCGCCAAATCGTAAGGATAGTAGAATAAAGAATAAATAAAATAATACAATAACTCAAAATATGGCAAGCGAATTCATAGTAGCCATTGAATTAGGCTCATCAAACATCAGAGGTATTGCCGGAAAGAAGAACCTTGACGGCAGTATCAATGTCCTTGCTGTTGTGACAGAAGACTCCTCACAATGCATCCGCAAGGGAGTCGTCTACAACATTGCCAAGACCGGACAGTGCATAACCACAATCATTAACAAACTGAAGGCACAGCTGCACCGCGAGATAACACAGGTGTTCGTCGGCGTCGGTGGGCAGTCGATAAGAAGCGTAAGGAATGTCATCGTCAAGGAGTTTCCGGAGGAGACGATGATAACTAGCGAAATGATTAATGAGCTGATGGATGCAAACCGTAGCATGAGTTATCCTGACCAGGAGATTCTTGATGCAGCTACTCAGGAATATAAGGTCGACAAACAGTATCAGATAGATCCTGTAGGAATAAAGGCTACACGTCTGGAAGGCAACTTCCTGAACATCCTATGGCGCAAGCAGTTCTATGATGACTTGAACACTTGTTTCGACAAGGCTGGGATAGCCATAGCAGAGTTCTATCTCGCTCCATTGGCTCTTGCCGACAGTGTTCTTAGCGAAGCCGAGAAGCGCGGTGGCTGTGTGCTCGTTGACCTTGGCGCTGACACCACCACGGTGTCTGTATACTATAAGAATATCCTTCGGCATCTGGCCGTCATTCCTCTCGGCGGAAGCAACATCACACGTGATATCGCATCGCTGCAGATTGAGGAGAGCGAGGCAGAGGAGATGAAACTTAAATATGGCAGCGCATATACTGACAACAGCGACATAGACAATACACTCAACTATCCGCTTGATGACGACAGGACCGTGTCGAGCCGGAAGTTCGTTGAGATTGTTGAGGCCCGTCTGGATGAGATCATAGAGAATGTGTGGTGCCAGGTTCCGTCGGAGTATTACGACAAGTTGCTCGGAGGAATCATCCTCACGGGTGGTGGTGCCAATATGACGAATATCAAGAAGGCATTCCACAACGATACACATGTTGAGAAGATACGTATTGCAAAGTTCGTCAATCAGACCATAACATCCAGCAATAAACTCATAAACAGTCATGACGGGCGCATGAACACTCTTCTGGGACTGCTTGCTAAGGGCGATATGAACTGTGCCGGTGGTGAGTATGATGCCAATGCAGACCTCTTCGACAAGGAGAAGAAACCAGGCGTTACCACAGCCGATGTGCACCGCGTGGCACGCAGCAATGATGAGATAGCACAGGGCGTGGTTCTTACAGCCGCCGAGAAAGCCAAGAAGGAAGAAGACCTTCGACGTAAGCGTGAGGAGGATGATAAACGCAAGCGTGATGAGGAGGAGAAGCGCAGACGCGAGGAAGAAGAGGAGCGCAGGCGCAACAGCCCTCTCCGTAAGTTCGGAAGAAAGGTTAAGTCGTTCCTTGGAGGCATGATGGACCCGGAGGACGAATAACGCTTTAGGCCTTTTGGGAGACTTTTTAAATTTTGAATACTGATTTTTGAATTGTTATTATGGCAGACGATAATAAAAAAGTAGATATATTGGACTTCGGTGCGCCTGACAAGAGCAACAGCATCATCAAGGTCATCGGTGTCGGAGGTGGTGGCGGCAATGCCGTGAACCACATGTACAAGGAAGGTATCCACGATGTCAGCTTCGTGCTTTGTAACACTGACGCCCAAGCACTTAACGACAGTCCTGTACCTGTGCACCTCCAGCTTGGTAAGGAGGGCCTTGGCGCCGGCAACAAGCCGGAGAAGGCGCGTCAGGCTGCTGAGGATACCATCGAAGAAATAAAGCAGATGCTCTCCGACGGCACTAAGATGGCATTCATCACCGCCGGTATGGGAGGTGGAACGGGTACCGGTGCCGCTCCTGTCATAGCCCGCGTGAGCAAGGATATGGGTATTCTTACCGTTGGAATCGTTACAATCCCGTTCCGCTTTGAGGGCAACAAGAAGATTGACCAGGCTCTTGACGGTGTCGAGGAGATGGCAAAGCACGTCGACGCACTGCTCGTTATCAACAATGAACGGCTCCGTGAGATATACGGCGATATGCCGGTCCTCGAGGCTTTCGGCAAGGCCGACGACACACTCAGCGTCGCGGCAAAGAGCATCGCGGAGATTATTACGGTCCACGGACTGATAAACCTCGACTTCAACGATGTTAAGACGGTTCTTAAGGACGGTGGCGTAGCCATCATGTCCACCGGTTATGGTGAGGGAGAAGGTCGTGTTAAGCAGGCCATTGAGGACGCTCTCAACTCGCCTCTTCTCAACGACAACGACATCTACAACTCTAAGAAGATACTTCTTTCCATCAACTTCTGCAGCGACAAGGGCCAGAGCGGTGGCCTGACCATGGAGGAGATGAACGATGTCAACGACTTCATGAATAAGTTCGGTGATGGATTTGAGTTGAAATGGGGTATCGCCCTCGACCCTGAACTCGACAAAAAGGTGAAAGTGACTATCCTTGCCACCGGCTTCGGCATAGAGAACGTGGACGGCATGGGACAACACCTCAACCACCAGAAACAGGAAGACCGCGAGCTTATCCGCGAGGAAGAGGAGAAGGCTGCAGACCGTCGCGACCGTCGCGACCGCTATTACAGAAATAGCGATAACACACAGTACAAGCGTCGCCCGCATATCTTCAGGTTCTCCAGCGAAGACCTCGACAACGACGACGTTATCCTCGCCGTGGAGAGTACGCCTACCTACAAGCGCACTAAGCAGTTGCTTGCCGACATAAAGAACGTAAGCAGCGGCGTAACGCAGGAGGAAGAAGCTCCGAAACGGCAGGAACCGGTGCAGGGTGTCATCGATTTCAGTATGGAAGAACAATAGAAAGCCTCCGGCTCAAAGCTTGACAGACAGAGGCTCCTCAAGTCCTCTCTCTCTCTTTAGGTGAGCCAGATGGAAAATATATTTATTATGGCATTATACGATACAATCAACAAGGACATACCGGCAGCCATGAAGGCTCGCGATAAAGTCCGTCTCGAGACACTTCGCAACATCAAGAAAGTGTTTCTCGAAGCTAAGACGGCACCGGGCTCCGACGGTGAGCTCAGCGATGCCGCAGCATTGAAAATCCTTCAGAAACTTGCCAAGCAGGGCAAGGAGAGTGCGGAGACCTATATCCAGGCAGGCCGAAAGGAACTTGCCGACGAGGAGCTGGCACAGGTCAGCGTCATAGAGGAATACCTTCCGAAGGCACTCTCTGAGGAAGAGATAACCGCCAAGGTTAAGGAGATTATCGCCAAGACCGGTGCTTCATCAATGAAGGATATGGGCAAGGTGATGGGTATCGCCTCAAAGGAGATGGCCGGTCAGGCCGAGGGAGGCACCATCTCGAAGATAGTCCGCTCGTTCCTGGCATAAGGGAATACCGCATGGAGGGGATTAAAGTTCCCTTTTGCGTATGTGGTAACAGCAGGCATGTAAAAGTAAGCAGGACTGGGAAGAACGTAAAGGTTCTTTCTTGTCCTGTTTTTTTATGTCAGACATAATGCAAGTTAAAATAGTTTGCTGATAGAAATAAATTGTCTATCTTTGCACATCAATTCATACAGAGCGAAAATAACAATATCAATATATTATGAAGAAAATACTTCTTGCAATCGCAATACTCCTCGAAGGCTTCACACCGTCGGCGCTTGCGCAGAACAGTGCTAGCGAGCACAACTTTGAAGTGTCGAAGAACCTGGAGACGTTCAATGCCATCTACAAGGCCCTGGACATGATGTATGTCGATACGCTCAACGCTGACGATGTCATCGGTAACGGCGTGAACTCTATGCTCCGTTCCCTTGACCCGTACACCGTGTTCTATCCAGCCGAGAAGACGAAGGACTTCAACATGATGCTGTCGGGGAAGTATGCCGGCATAGGCTCTCTCATACGTTATAACTTCTCCATCGGCAACGTTGTCATCGACGAGCCTTATGAGGGAATGCCTGCTGATGAGGCCGGACTGAAGAAAGGCGACATCATCCTGGCCATCGACGACACCACGATGGTAGGTAAGAATGTCAACTATGTCAGCAGCCATTTGCGTGGTGAGGCCGGTTCGTCATTCGTCCTTAAATATAAGCACCCGGCAAACGGTAAGATATACAGGAAGAAGATAGTGCGCCGTGCCATCCAGTTGCCTTCCATCCCATACTATGGCGTGCAGCCCAATGGCATAGGCTATCTAAACCTTAACCAGTATGTCGAGGGATGTGCGCGCGACGTGCGCCGCGATTTCCTTGAGATGCGGAAGAACGGTATGAAAGCTTTCGTCCTGGACCTGCGCAACAATGGTGGTGGGCTGATGAATGAGGCCATCAGTATCGTGAATATGTTCGTTCCCAAGGGCATCTCCATCGTGAAGACAAAAGGAAAAATAAAGCAATCGAACCGCGACTACCGCACAACGGTGGAACCTATCGACACTGTCATGCCAATTGTCGTGCTCGTCAATGGTGAGACGGCGTCGGCATCGGAGATTACCGCCGGAAGCCTGCAGGACCTCGACCGTGCCGTAATCCTCGGAACGAAGACCTATGGCAAGGGCATAGTGCAGACCACACTCGACATGCCGTACAACGGACAGCTCAAACTCACCACCTCATACTATTACATCCCCAGTGGCCGCTGCATACAGGCACTCCGCTACAAGCACTCCAATGGTGGCTCCGTGGAGCAGGTGCCCGATTCCCTTACGCATATCTTCCATACCGCAGGTGGCCGTGAGGTCCGCGACGGCAACGGCATCAAACCGGATTTAAAGGTAGAGTCCGACTCCCTGCCTAATATCGCTTTCTATCTCGTCGGCACAGGCCGTGATTCCTCCGACGTGCTTCTCAACTGGGAACTGAAATATATGAAGGAACATCCGACCATTGCCCCGGCAAAGGACTTCCATCTTACCGATGCCGACTACTCTGACTTCAAACAGACGGTGCTCGCCAGCAAGTTCAAGTACGACCCGGAGACGGAGAAATATCTGAAACAACTGGAGAAACTTGCTAAGTTTGAGGGGTATTATGACGATGCCAAGCCGGAGTTCGACGCCATAGAGAAGAAGCTGAAGCATAATGTCGCCAAGGACCTCGACTACAATCAGAAAATCATACGGCAGTTGATAGAGGCCGACCTCGTGGCGGTCTACTACTACCAGCGTGGAGCTGTGGAGAACAGCCTCCGCAACGATAAGCAGTATAAGGCGGCGGTGGACCTCATCGGCGACCTGCAGAAGTACAACAGTATTCTGCACCCTGCGCAGAAAAAGGACCAGAAGTCGTAGTCTTACTGTAAAATAATTTCACAATACACTATAGAGAAAGAGCCTCTTGTAACGATCTGATTTGCAGATAGTTGCAAATGAGGCTCTTTTGCGTTGTAAGTGTGCCCCTTTTACGAGGTAAAAGTTATGGTTTTACGATGTAAAAGGGGCACACTTACAACGTAAAAGCATATGTATTGTTTTGGTGTCAAAATATTTCAGCATATATCATGCATTAATGTCTGGCTTGAATTCTTATGCGCACAACGGGCTGGTGTGCCTCTGCGAAATCCTTGCTGCCATCCTCCTCTCAAACCACCTCAAATATAAGGCGTTAACGAAAAAAGTCGTCCTTTTCCTTTGTAATTCCACTTATTTTCAGTACCTTTGCACCGTTCAGAGGAATGAGGGGCTTGCAAAAGCTCCTCATTTTTATTTATCCGACGGTGGTGGCTCATGGCGAGACATGAACCGTGGCGGAAACCAAACCATTTTATGATAGACAAAAACGTTGTAAAGACATTAGTCAACAAATGGCTCGAGGAAAACAGTGAGAAAGAGTATTTCCTCGTAGACGTACAGGTGGACGATGACAATAAGGTCGTCGTCGAAATTGACCACAAAGACGGAGTCGTCATCGACGACTGCGTAAGCCTTTCGGAATTTATCAATGACAATCTCGACCGTGACAAGGAAGACTACGAACTTGAGGTGGGTTCCACGGGACTTGGACAGCCTTTCAAGGTCCCGCAGCAGTATGTCATCAACATCGGCGAGGAAGTCGAGGTCTTGGACAAGGACAATAAGAAACTGAAAGGTGTCCTCAAGAGCGTAGACGGTAATATGTTCACCGTAACCGTCAACGAAAAGGTGAAAGTTGAGGGAAAGAAGCGTCCCGTGAAGATGGACGTCGACCATACCTTCAACATGGATGAAGTAAAATACACAAAATACATAATAAGATTCAAGTAAAGCTATGGCAGCAAGAAAAACAGAAGAGCAGCAGCCGAATATGATCGACGTGTTCCGCGAATTTAAAGATACGAAACGCATCGACCGTACAACGCTTGTCAGCGTGCTCGAAGAGAGCTTCCGCACGGTACTGGCGCGTATCTTCGGCTCCGACGAGAACTTCGACGTTATCGTGAACCCTGACAAGGGCGATTTTGAGATATACCGCAACCGTACCGTCGTTCCTGACGGTGAGGTGCAGGACGAGAACAAGGAGATATCACTCAAGGAAGCACAGAAGATAGAACCCGACTATGAGGTTGGCGAGGACGTGTCGGAGAAGGTCGACTTTGCCAAGTTCGGCCGCCGCGCTATCCTGAACCTCCGTCAGACTCTTGCCAGCAAAATCCTGGAGCTGGAGCACGACGAACTCTACAACAAGTATAAGGACCGCGTCGGCGAGGTTATCTCCGCAGAGGTCTATCAGGTGTGGAAGCGTGAGGTGCTGCTCGTCGACGATCAGAACAACGAGCTCATCCTCCCGAAGAGCGAGCAGATACCGCACGACGTCTACCGTAAGGGCGAGACGGTGCGTGCCGTCATCCTGCGTGTCGACAATGAGAATAACAATCCTAAGATTATCCTCTCTCGTACTGACAACTCCTTCCTCGAGCGCCTCCTTGAGGCTGAGGTGCCGGAGATACAGGACGGTCTCATTGCCATAAAGAAAATTGCCCGTATGCCTGGTGAGCGTGCTAAGATAGCCGTGGAGAGCTACGATGAGCGAATAGACCCGGTAGGAGCCTGCGTCGGTGTGCGCGGCAGCCGTGTCCATGGCATCGTGCGTGAGCTCGACAATGAGAATATCGACGTCATCAACTATACCACCAATACCAAGCTGTTCATCCAGCGCGCGCTCTCACCGGCAAAGGTAAGCAGCCTGAACGTCGATGAGCAGAACCTTAAGGCAGAGGTCTATCTCCAGCCGGAGGAAGTGAGCCTGGCCATCGGCCGTGGTGGACTGAACATCAAGTTGGCTTCCATGCTTACGGGATATACCATTGACGTCTTCCGTGAGGTTAACAAGGATGAACAGGAGGAGGATATCTACCTCGACGAGTTCTCTGATGAGATTGACCAGTGGGTTATCGATGCCATCAAGGGCATAGGCCTCGATACAGCCAAGCAGGTCCTCAACGCTCCACGGGAGATGCTTATCGAGAAAGCTGACCTCGAGGAGGAGACCGTCGATCATGTCCTCAACGTCCTCAGGGCTGAGTTTGCCAATGGCTGATAGGTGATGGGTGATAGGTGTTAGTGGTTTGCCAAAAGGGTGAGGCGAAGCCATTAGCTCCTATGTTCGGAACGCCTTAGCTTATTTCCTCTGAAAAAGAGTAACCATCAACACCCGACACCCAACAACAAACACCAAAGTAAAGATTAATGAGTATAAGATTAAATAAAGCAATACGTGAGTTGAACATAGGACTCCAGACGGCAGTGGAGTTCCTGGAGAAGAAGAAAGAACTGGGCGAGGTGAAGGGCGACCCTAACTTCAAGCTCAGCGACGCGCAGTACAGCGCCCTTGTCAGTGCTTTCAAGAGCGACAAGGACGTGAAGGACCGCGCTGCCAACTTCCTTCAGCAGAAACAGCGTGAGAAAGAAGAGAAAAAGCCTTCCCGCAAACAGGAGAAGAAGACGGGCACCATCACCGGTATTCGTCAGAAATACAATCCTCTTGGTAAGATAGAACTCGACAAGAACGGCAATCCTGTCGTCAAGCCGGCGGTCGCTACCGAAGGGAAGAATGCTCCTCAGCCACAGTCAGGAACTACTGCCGTAAGTCCTGAGGCTGAGAAACCGAAGGCCGCGGAGGCTCAAAAGCCTAAGACTGCTGAAGCTACGGCAAAAAATGAGGTTAAGGAGGCTCCTAAGGCACAGCCAGTGGAGACGAAGCCTGCACAGACGGCTGCGAAGGCGCCGCAGGCTGATGTCAAGGCAAAGGATGGGGCACAGAAGCCTCAGAGCCAGCCGGAGAAGACCTCTGTCGCCAACAACGCTAAGAAAGCGGAGCAGGATAAGGCCCCTAAGGCTGACAAGCCGGCACAATCCGTAAGCCAGGCTAAGCCTGTCGCGCAGGAGAAGCCTGCTGCTACAGCACAGGCGGAGGAAAAGAAGGGCAGCAACATCTTCATGACGAAGAATGAGCGCCAGATGCTCAGCCAGCCAAAGATGCAGGTCCTGGGTAAGATAGACCTGAACTCCATAAACCAGAGCACACGCCCTAAGAAAAAGTCTAAGGAGGAGCGTCGCCGTGAGCGTGAGGAAAAGGCTCAGAACGGCAACCGCAAGAAGCGTGTACGTATCAAGAACGAGCGTGTCGACATCAACGCTGCTGCAAAGCAGGCCGGGAAGAACGGCGGCAACAATAATAACGGTGGCAACAGCAATGGCGGCGGAAAGAAAAATAAGAAGAACCGCGGACGCAACCAGCGCTCCCTGGAGGTCGACGACGAGGCTGTAGCACGTCAGGTAAAGGAGACGTTGGCACGTCTCACGTCGAAGAGCCAGAACAAGCGTGGCGCCAAGTACCGTAAGGAGAAGCGTGAGGCCGTCCAGGAGAAGATAAATGCTGAACAGAAGGCAGAGAAGAAAGACAGCAAGACGCTGAAGCTCACCGAATTCGTTACCGTTTCCGAGCTCGCTACGATGATGAATATCCCGGTGACAAAGCTTATCTCCACTCTCATGAGTGTAGGTATCATGGTGTCAATCAACCAGCGTCTTGACGCTGAGACCATCAACCTCGTTGCCGATGAGTTCGGCTTCAAGACCGAGTATGTCAGCGCTGAGGTACAGGAGGCCGTCAGTGAGGAGCAGGATGATGAGAACGACCTCGTCACACGTGCGCCGATTGTTACCGTCATGGGACATGTCGACCACGGTAAGACTTCTCTCCTCGACCATATCCGCAACACCAACGTTATCGCCGGTGAGGCCGGTGGCATCACCCAGCATATAGGCGCATACAGCGTGACGCTGAAGAACGGACGGAAGGTTACCTTCCTCGATACGCCGGGACACGAGGCGTTCACGGCCATGCGTGCGCGTGGTGCGCAGGTTACCGATATAGCTATCATCATCATCGCTGCCGACGACTCGGTGATGCCTACCACCAAGGAGGCTATCGCCCACTGTCAGGCTGCCGGCGTGCCGATGATATTTGCGATAAACAAGATTGATAAGCCGGGAGCTAATCCGGACCGAATTCGTGAGGACCTGGCCAATATGAACCTTCTCGTTGAGGAGTGGGGTGGTAAGTACCAGTGCCAGGAGATAAGTGCCAAGAAGGGCGTCGGCGTCGACGAGCTTCTCGACAAGGTGCTCCTCGAGGCCGATATGATGGACCTCAAGGCTAACCCTAACCGTAAGGCTACAGGTACCGTCATAGAGTCCAGTCTTGATAAGGGACGTGGATATGTGGCTACCGTCCTCGTGTCCAATGGTACTTTGCATGTCGGCGACATCGTTCTCGCCGGTACATGCTATGGCCGTGTGAAGGCTCTGTTCAATGAGCGTAACCAGAATATCGACAACGTGAAACCGGCGGAGCCTGCCGTCATCCTCGGACTGAACGGTGCGCCGACAGCCGGAGACCAGTTCCATGTGATGGACACTGAGCAGGAGGCTCGCGACATTGCCAACAAGCGTGAGCAGTTGCAGCGTGAGCAGGGACTGCGCACGCAGACACGTCTTACCCTGTCGGATATCTCCCATCGTATTGCCCGCGGAGAGTTCCATGAGCTCAACATCATTGTCAAGGGTGATACCGACGGTTCTGTTGAGGCTCTGTCAGACTCCTTCCTGAAGCTGTCCACAGAAAAGGTGCAGGTCAACGTCATCAGCAAGGCTGTCGGACAGATTTCTGAAAACGACGTCATGCTCGCATCTGCCTCTGATGCCATCATCGTGGGCTTCCAGGTGCGTCCGTCGGCCGATGCCCGTAGGCTCGCTGACCGTGAGGGCGTGGAAATCAACACTTATTCTGTCATCTATGACGCCATTGACGATGTCAAGTCGGCCATGGTCGGCATGCTTGACAAGGTCAAGAAGGAAGTTGTCACCGGCCAGATTGAGGTCAAGCAGGTCTTCAAGATTTCGAAAGTCGGTACTGTTGCCGGAGGTATGGTTACCGAGGGTAAGGTGCATAACAAGGACAAGGCACATGTTGTCCGCGACGGTATCGTCATCAAGACAGCGCCTATCGACCAGCTGAAGCGCTATAAGGACGATGTCAAGGAGGTCGCTACCGGACTGGAGTGTGGTATCTCTCTTGTCAACGACAATGACATTCAGGTTGGCGACATTATCGAGACATTCACCGAGATTGAGGTGGAGCAGAAACTCTGACATACAACGGTGCTCCCATAGTGGAGCTTTAGAACATTGCGACGGCCACAAATGTTACGACCATGAAAGTTTGTTACGGCAAATCTTGTTTTGGCATAATATTTGTGGCTGTTTCTTTGAATTCACATGTTTAATAAAAGAACAATCCCGAAAGTCGTCTTTAAGACGCACCTCTATGACTGGGGCATGGGAGAAAGTCTTTACTATGCAAGATCAAATAAATAAAGATAACAAGTTTGTTAAGGAGGTGGTAGACCAGAAGTATGAGTACGGCTTTACCACCGACGTGCAGACGGAGATAATCCCTAAGGGACTCAGCGAGGATGTGGTCCGCCTTATCTCAAAAAAGAAGGGAGAGCCCGACTGGCTCCTCGACTTCCGCCTGAAAGCATACCGCTATTGGAAGACACTGCCGGTGCCGACGTGGGGACATGTGCATGTTCCGCACATCGACTTCCAGGAAATCTCCTATTATGCGGACCCTCTTGCGAAGAAGCCTAAGAACAAGGAGATAGACCCTGAGCTGGAGAAGACCTTCGACAAGCTGGGCATTCCTCTCGAGGAACGGCTTGCGCTGAGCGGAACGGCTGTCGACGCGATTATGGACTCTGTCTCGGTGAAGACAACCTTCAAGAAGCAGCTGGCGGAGAAGGGCATCATCTTCTCTTCAATAGGTGAGGCCGTGAAGAACTATCCGGACCTCGTACGCAAGTATCTGGGCTCCGTTGTCCCTTATCGTGATAACTTCTCGGCAGCTCTCAACTCGGCAGTCTTCTCCGACGGTTCTTTTGTCTATATACCGAAGGGCGTCCGTTGTCCGATGGAACTGAGCTCGTATTTCCGCATAAACGCTATTAACACAGGACAGTTTGAGCGTACGCTTATCGTCGCCGACGATGACTCGTACGTCAGTTACCTTGAAGGCTGTACTGCTCCTATGCGTGATGAGAACCAGCTTCACGCTGCTGTCGTGGAGATTGTGGTCATGAACAATGCAGAGGTGAAGTACTCGACGGTTCAGAACTGGTATCCCGGCGATGAACACGGAAAGGGCGGCGTGTTGAACCTTGTGACAAAGCGCGGCGATTTGCGTGGCGTGAACTCTAAACTGTCGTGGACACAGGTCGAGACGGGTTCTGCTATCACATGGAAGTATCCGTCCTGTGTCCTCCGTGGCGACAACTCGCAGGCTGAGTTCTACTCTGTTGCCGTTACGAACCACTATCAGGAGGCCGACACCGGTACTAAGATGATACACATGGGTAAGAACACTAAGTCGACAATCATATCGAAAGGTATCTCGGCAGGCCACTCCCAGAACTCTTATCGTGGACTGGTGCGTGCCACAGCCAATGCCGACAATGCCCGCAACTACTCTTCTTGCGACTCACTGCTGCTCGGCTCCAACTGTGGAGCCCACACCTTCCCGTATCTCGACATTCATAACGATACGGCCGTGGTGGAGCATGAGGCCACAACCTCGAAGATTTCGGAGGACCAGCTTTTCTATTGCGGTCAACGCGGTATTTCTATGGAGGATGCCGTAGGACTCATCGTCAACGGATACGCCAAGGACGTACTCAACAAGCTGCCAATGGAGTTTGCCGTTGAGGCTCAGAAACTGCTCAGCGTGTCGTTGGAAGGAACGGTAGGGTAGGAACCAGCATCGACTCTTCTTGGAAAGAATGACCGTTTATTAGGGAATTAAATATATAATGCGATGAAAAGACTGATAGCTTGTTGTATGGTTATGATGCTGATGGGCTCCGTTGTCTATGCATGGGAGCCGCAGGCATGGAGAAAATACGTTGTCAGTTTGGAAGTAGAGAAGGACACCGTGCCGCAATCGTCTGTTATGCTATGCGGATTAAGACGGGACGCAAAGATAGACTCCAAGGCTTATCAATGCGGAACGTACTACTTCTATCAGCCGGGAATATTCGAAGAAGAGGACGATAGACGCCAAACGGAAAGGATAATGAGTGGTGATTACACCACAGGCGATTTTATCGTGGATGCAATTTTCGACACAATAGGGTTATTCGTTAAATAAAAAAACAGTATATAAATATGTTAGAGATAAAGGACCTGCATGCTACCATCGCAGGAAAAGAGATACTTAAAGGCATAAACCTCACGGTCAACGACGGTGAGATACACGCCATCATGGGACCTAACGGTTCCGGTAAGTCAACGCTGAGCGCCGTTATCACCGGCAATCCGCTATACACCGTTACAAGCGGAACAGCAAGTTTCAACGGCAAGGACCTTCTCGCCATGAAACCGGACGAACGTGCCTGCGAGGGAATATTCCTCAGCTTCCAGTATCCTGTGGAGATTCCGGGCGTAAGTATGACAAACTTCATGAAGGCTGCCGTCAACGCGAAGCGTAAGTACCAGGGACTGGAACCGCTGAAAGCTCCGGAGTTCATGAAGCTGATGCGGGAGAAGCGCCAGCTGGTGGAACTCGACTCGAAACTTACACACCGTTCTGTCAACGAGGGCTTCTCTGGTGGTGAGAAGAAACGCAACGAGATATTCCAGATGGCAATGCTCGACCCGCAGCTTTCCATCCTCGATGAGACCGACTCCGGTCTTGATGTCGACGCGATGCGCATCGTCGGTGAGGGTGTCAACAAACTTTTCACGCCAAAAAAGTCGATCATCGTCATCACCCACTATGAGCGCCTGCTCGACATGATAAAGCCTGATGTCGTCCACGTGCTTTACAACGGGCGCATCGTACGTACCGCCGGTCCGGAACTGGCTAAGGAAATTGAGCAGCGCGGCTATGACTGGATAAAGGAAGAGGCCGACAAAGAGTACGGAAAGTAACCTCTCTGCCACGACCCTCACGGAAACCTCCGTGCAGTCATTATCTATCCATAGTCTATAAAAGTCTATCACGTCTATAAAATATGAACAGTGAACAACAATATATAAGTCTTTACAACGACTCTTCGGAGCTTATCAAGAGCCATTCAGCCGATGTTATGAACGCACTGCGCGACAGTGCCTTCGAGAGTTTCAAGCGCCTGGGTTTCCCAAGTCGGAAAGTTGAGCGCTATAAGTACACCGACATGGCGAAACTGTTCGCTCCCGATTATGGTTTGAACCTTAAGCGTCTGGAGATACCCGTAGACCCTTACGAGGCCTTCCGTTGTGATGTGCCCAACCTCAGTACATCTCTCTACTTCGTTGTCAACGACCAGTTCTATACAAAGGCTCTGCCGAAAGTGCAGCCCGGCAACGGCATCATCGTTGATTCTCTCTGCCATGCCGCAAAGGAACATCCAGAGCTCGTGGAAAAGTATTACGGTAAGATTGCAAAGACAGATGAGGACGCAGTAACAGCCCTCAACACGATGCTTGCTCAGGACGGACTCTTCGTCTATGTTCCCAAGAACACCAAGGCTGATCGTTGCATTCAGGTCATCAATATCCTCCGCTCTGATGTCGATCTTATGGTGAACCGCCGCGTACTCATCGTCCTCGACGAGGGTGCTGAGGCAAAGTTCCTCTTCTGCGACCATGCTGCCGACGACCGCAACTTCCTTGGCACACAGGTCATAGAGGCTTTTGTCGGCGACAATGCCAGCCTGGAGCTCAACTGCCTTGAGGAAACTCACTATAAGAATGTGCGTGTCTCGAATGTTTATATAGAGCAGCAGCGCGACAGCCGTGTCAATCATAATGTCATAACACTCCACAACGGTACCACACGCAACCAGCTCGACCTTGTCTTCCGGGGTGAAGGCTCCGAGTGCTCATGCAACGGTTGTGTCATCGCCGACAAGCAGCAGCATGTCGACAACAACACGCTCATCGACCATATGGTCGGCCATTGCACCAGCAACGAGCTGTATAAGTACGTCCTCAACGACAAGTCGGTCGGCGCTTTTGCAGGAAAGATACTCGTCCGCCATGGTGCTGAGAAGACTGTCTCTCAGGAAACCAACCAGAACCTCTGCGCCACTAAGGAGGCACACATGTACACCCAGCCTATGCTTGAGATATATGCTGACGACGTGCAGTGCAACCATGGCTCTACGGTGGGTCAGCTCAACGACGCGGCGCTTTTCTATATGCAGCAGCGCGGTGTGAGTCTTGATGAGGCAAGGCTCCTCCTGGAGTTTGCCTTCGTCAATGAGGTTATTGACAAGATGGAACTGGAGCCACTTAAGGACCGTCTGCATCATCTCGTGGAGATGCGCTTTCGCGGTCGCCTGAACAAGTGTGAGGGTTGCCGCCTGTGTAAATGATGTCACGGGAGAGTACCAACGAGAGACGAATCAACTTGATGAAAGAGGATAAACTAATGTTTGATATAAATAAGATAAGAGAAGACTTCCCCATCCTTTCCCATAAGGTCTACGGCAAGCCGCTTGTGTATCTCGATAATGCTGCGACAACGCAGAAGCCACTGTGCGTCCTTGATGCCATGCGAGCCGAGTATCTCAACGTCAATGCCAACGTACACCGCGGCGTCCACTGGCTTAGCCAGCAGGCTACGGACCTCCATGAGGCAGCCCGTGAGACTGTACGGAAGTTCATCAATGCCAAGAGTACAACGGAGATTGTCTTCACGCGCGGCACCACGGAGGGTCTGAACCTCGTGGCTTCCTCGTTCAGTGATGAGTTTATGAAGCCTGGCGACGAGGTCATCGTCTCCACTATGGAGCACCATTCTAATATCGTTCCGTGGCAGCTACAGGCCCGCAAGAAGGGAATAGTGCTGAAGGTTATCCCTATGACAGACGAGGGCGTGCTTAAGATGGACGAATATGAGAAGCTCTTCAGCGACAAAACAAAGATAGTGAGCTGCACCCATGTCAGCAATGTCCTTGGAACGGTCAATCCTATAAAGGAGATCATCCGCATAGCCCATGAGCATGGTGTACCGGTGATGGTCGACGGTGCACAGAGCGTGCCTCATTTCAATGTCGACGTTCAGGACCTCGACTGCGACTTCCTCGCCTTTTCCGGCCATAAGGTCTATGGTCCTACGGGTGTGGGCATCCTCTACGGCAAGGAGGACTGGCTCGACAAGCTGCCTCCTTACCAGGGGGGCGGTGAGATGATAGAACATGTCAGCTTCGAGAGGACTACCTTTGAGAAGCCGCCTTTGAAGTTTGAGGCCGGCACACCGGATTATATAGCCACACACGGCCTTGCCACTGCCATTGACTATGTCAATAGGATAGGCATGGATAATATCTTTGCACACGAACAGAGCCTTACACGCTATGCCATCGGCCGTCTGAAGACAATTCCCGGCATGCATATCTATGGTCCGGGAATAGAGGACGCTTCGCTACACGACGGCAGTCACGGCCCGATGGCCAACACCCATGACGCCGTAATCAGTTTCAATGTCGGTAATATTCATCATGCCGACCTTGGAACGCTGCTCGACCAGCTCGGCATTGCCGTCCGCACCGGACACCACTGTGCGCAACCGCTCATGGACCGGCTGGGAGTCCTCGGCACTGTACGTGCGTCGTTTGCCTTCTACAACACCAAGGAAGAGATTGACGCCTTGGTCAGCGGCATAGAGCGCGTGTCGAAGATGTTCTAAGAGAAGCCAATAGGGAAAAGAGAAAAAATGCTTGCAAGTCATTATTTCAACGAATATGAACTGGAGGCGGGGTGTGATGAGGCCGGACGTGGGTGCCTAGCCGGCAGCGTCTATGCAGCCGCGGTGGTCTTTCCAAAGGACTATCACAACGAGGAGCTCAACGACTCCAAAAAGCTTACGGCACACCGGCGCTATGAACTCCGTAAGGTCGTGGAGCGTGATGCACTGGCCTGGGCCGTGGGTGTGGTCACTCCGGAGGAGATTGACAAGATAAACATCCTTAATGCGTCTATTCTTGCCATGCACCGTGCCCTCGACCAACTTACCGTTCGCCCTGAGGCCGTCATCGTTGATGGCAACCGCTTCAAGCCTTACCGCGACCTCCCTTACACGACAATAGTGAAAGGCGACGGCCGGTATCTCTCCATCGCTGCTGCTTCCATCCTTGCCAAGACGTTCCGTGATGATTACATGGATGCGTTGGCTGAGGAATATCCGCAATATGACTGGAAGTCGAATAAAGGCTATCCAACAAAGAAGCACCGGGAGGCGGTCCGGAGGTACGGACCTACACCTTATCACCGCATGTCCTTCAATCTCCTTGGCGGCACAGGAGAATTGTCCATAGACTTCAAGGATTAAAGTATACAAAGAGGCCAGTAAACTTGCCATGGACTTCAAGGACTAAAGAATACAAAAAGACCTGTAAGCTTGCGTTGCAATAAGCTGTGCTTTCGTAACGCAAGTTTACAGGTCTTCTTTTTTTTGTTTTCTGTCTTACTGATGAAGGAGGTCGAGCTTCGTTTTTGGAGCCAATACGTTGTTGACCTTCTCGGTGTACTCAGGGATATCCAGTCTCACACTTTCCTTTATATCCTCGACATTGTCGCCGACAAGGAACGCATATCGTCCTGCTTCTGCAATCCACTGGCTGTGGCTCTCGTCGAAGGATGCGAGGTCGCGGACCGGAATTGTCATCTTCAGAGTCTCGCTCTGTCCAGGTTTCAGTAGGGCAGTCTTGTCGAAGGCCTTCAACTCCTTTGCTGGCTTCTCAATTGTTCCCTTTGGTGCTGCGACATATATCTGTGCAACCTGCTTCCCGCTGACCTTTCCGGTGTTCTTAACGTTGACGGTGACGATGACATTGTCGCCGCTCTTCTTCGCTGTAAGTTTGCTGAACTCGAATGTGGTGTAGCTCAGACCGTAGCCGAAGGGATAGGCAACATTCTTCTTGAACGTGTCGTAGTAACGGTAACCGACGTAGATGTCCTCGTCGTGGTTGCTGTAGTTGACGCCTTTCAGATTTCCATTGTCGAACTTCTCGGTGAGGTTGTAATAGTCGGGCTGCTGTGGGAAGTTGCATGTCGATGGGTCGTCGCCGATGGAGAGTGGCCATGTGGCGGTGAGATGTCCCGACGGGCAGACCTTTCCTGTGAGCACGTCGGCCACACTGTTGCCGCCTTCCTCTCCCGGTTGCCATGCCACGAGGATGGCATCAGCAAGACTTCTCCAGCTAGCCGTCTCTATTGACGCGCCACTGTTGATGATGACTATAACCGGTTTGCCTGCGGCGTGGAACTGACTGCTGACGCGGTTTATCATGTCGCGCTCTTTGTCTGTGAGGTTGAAGTCGCTTGCCCCACGGTCCATACCCTCGCCGGCCTGCCGTGCGATGGTGATGATGGCTGCGTCGGCGTGTGACAGCTCGTTGCTGATGAGACGGTCAGAAATCTCTATCTCGTCGAGCTTGGGCTGTCCTTGGTCGAGAAACCACATCTCCGGGTTCTTGTCGGCCTTTAGTTTGGCTTTGGCGTAAGGAACGTATTTCTCGTAGATATCGGTCAGCGACGCAGTTGTCTTCACTCCAATGTTCTTTAGACCCTGCACCATGTCGACGACATACGGTACGTTGACGGCACCGGAGCCCAGTCCACCGCTGAGAAAGTCATAGCTGTTGACACCGAAGAGTGCTACGATCTTGAGGTTTCTTATAGGTAGTGTGTTGTTGTCGTTCTTCAGGAGTACCATACCCTCCGCTGATGACTGGCGTGTTATGGCCGCATGAGCCTTCAGGTCCGGTGCGTCGGAAGCCTTGTAATGGCGGAAGGACGGAGTCTTGACGATATATTCCAGCATGTTACGTGCGTTTCTGTCCACGTCCTTGACGTCGAGGGTCCCGTTCTTCACTGCAGCTACAATATCCTGTGCCTGTTGCGGGTAGCCAGGCATAAGAAGGTCGTCGCCGGCATGTACCTCGCTCTCTGTCGGTAGGTCACGGCGCTTGCCAATCCAGTCGGTCATCACGATACCCTTAAAGCCCCATTCATCGCGGAGAACGGTGGTGAGAAGGTCGTGGTTGTCTTGGGAGTATACACCATTGACGCGGTTGTATGATGCCATGACCGTCCATGGCTGTGCCTGACGCACCACTCTCTCGAATCCGCGGAGGTATATCTCACGTAGTGCACGCTGTGAGACGCGCTCGTCGACACGTGTGCGGTCGCCCTCCTGTGAGTTGACGGCAAAGTGCTTTGGACTTGTTCCCACGCCTTCGCTCTGTATTCCGTTGACCATAGCGGTGCCTATGATGCCTGTTACGCAAGGGTCTTCACTGTAGTATTCGAAGTTGCGGCCGCCAAGAGGGTTGCGCTGAATGTTGAGGCCTGGTCCGAGGACGACGTCGCATCCGTACTCCAGGGTCTCATTGCCTATGGCCTGGCCTACCTTGTAGACCAGTTGCGGATTCCATGTCGAGGCGAGACATGTGCCTACAGGAAATCCAGTAGCATAATAAGTCTTGGACGTCCCCTCGCGGGTGGCGTTGATGTGTACTCCCGCAGGACCGTCGGTGAGGACGGTCGCTGGTATACCGTACTTCTGAAAGCCTACTGTCTGTCCTGCCGCTCCCTCCACAAGGCGCGACTGATGTCCGAGCATGGCACCGGAGCCTACGAAGCCTGAGTTGCCGTCGCCGACGAGTAGTTGTACTTTTTCTTCCAAGGTCATCGACTTCAGTACCTCATCGATGTTCTTGCTTGTGAGCTGTGGTCCATTTTGTGCCATAACAGATGCTGATAAGAATAAGGTGGCAAAAGCTGCCAATAGCTTTTTTTGTTGCATAATAAGTTGTTATTAGGTGATTGCCTTAATTGATTATGCAAAATTAGTCATTATATTTTTCTTCTCAAAATAGGATATAATAAAAGTTGTTATACGATGGATTTCTTATGGACTGATTTATTTTGCGTCGTTCGTCATTGTTTTGTCGGCTGTTTTTTTTGATGTTCACGTAAAGAAAAAATAGTCTGACGATAGCGTCCCTTTATGCGATATTTTGTAACTTTGCACGGATTATATGCCTTTGCAGACGTTTGTCTAAGGGCATTGGTAATAAGTTAAACTGAAAAAGCAAATGGATGTAAGGATTGAGCCGTCGTGGAAAAGAGTGCTGGAGACGGAGTTTGAAAAGCCGTATTTTGCCAAGCTGACCGCCGCTGTGCGGGAAGAATATCATAAATATCAGTGTTTCCCGCCAGGAAAGCTCATCTTCAACTCGTTCAACCTCTGTCCCTTCGACAAAGTGAAGGTTGTTATCATCGGACAGGACCCGTATCACGAGCCGGGACAGGCCATGGGTCTGAGCTTCTCCGTCCCCGACGGTGTGATGATGCCACCCTCGCTGCAGAATATCTTCAAGGAGATACGTGATGATATAGGTACTCCCGTCCCCATGAGCGGCAATCTCACGCGGTGGGAGCAGCAGGGTGTGCTTTTGATGAACGCCACCCTCACCGTCAGAGCCCATCAGGCCAATAGCCATCAGGCGTTGGGATGGCAGACATTTACCGACGCTGCCATCAAGGCTGTGAGTGCCGAACGTGAGCATATTGTCTTTATGCTGTGGGGTGGCTATGCGCGTTCCAAGAAGGCTCTCATCGACCAGACCAGGCATCTGGTGCTGGAGAGCGTCCATCCGTCGCCACTCTCCGCCAACCGTGGCGGATGGTTCGGACAACATCAGTTCTCTCGCTGTAATGAATACCTTAAGGCCAACGGCATTGAGCCTATAGTGTGGTGATATAGTATATATGATAACAATGGATAATAAGCAACAGAAATCATCAGGGGACGGTATGGTTCCGTCTTCCGTCAGTGAGGGTGAGAATGGCGCAGAGGCCCTTCACATTCTCCAAGTGGGTAATGTGCTGGTGTCGCCGGATGTATTTACAGAGAAGTTTTGTTGCGACTTGTCAAAATGCAAGGGACAGTGTTGTGTCGAGGGAGATGCCGGAGCGCCTGTAACCCTCGATGAGGTTATGGAGATAGAGAATTCCCTTGACATGGTGTGGGAGGACCTTGCGGCGTCGGCGCAGAGTGTTATCGACAAGCAAGGCGTGGCCTACACCGATGTTGAGGGCGACCTGGTGACGAGTATCGTTCACGGAAAGGACTGCGTGTTCACCTGCTACGAGGATATCCAGGACAGAGACAGCGGAGACACTATACACAACTGTTGCCTTTGTGCCTTGGAACGTGCCTATAGAATGGGAAAGATAGGTTTCGTGAAACCTATCTCTTGTGCCCTGTACCCTATACGTGTGAAGGATTTCGGCAATGACGTGATAGGGATAAATTATAATCGGTGGAGTGTTTGCAAGGATGCTGTGGCCAAGGGCAGAAAACTTGGCATACATGTCTATGAGTTCCTCCGGGAGCCTCTGATAAAGCGCTTCGGAAAGAAGTGGTATGATGAGTTTTGTCAGTTGGCTTCAGAACTGAAAAAGCAGGGATATATCAAATAATCTATAGCATACCATAATAACATCTACCGCAAGTTTACTGCTGCATTGGTTAGTGACTGCGTGGTGCGGGGGTTGTCCGCCACATAGAGTTGTTATGTCTTTTATTGGCGGACTGCCACAAGGCCAAACCCTTCACACGCATGTCAAACGAATAAGTGATATAGTAAGTTGATTGCCTGTGAACGCTCCATGACCCTACCTAGCCACGTACTGCACAGGCTAGTGCCGTTTACTGTGCTGTATCTTCAAATTTTTCCGACGCGGAGAATAGAGCCTCTCCGTTTCTCTTCTGCAATTTTATCTTCTTTGTCGTACCGTTTACCGTTAGCATTGTGGAACCCTGCTCCTTACTGGTGATAGTGTAACTGGTGACCTTTCCGTTGCGCCATGTCATGCTGACGGTGAAGTTGCCGCGGGCTCGCAGTCCTGACACGGTACCGTCCTTCCATGCTGCCGGTAAGGCTGGCAGGAGAGTGATGCTCTTTGGCGTGCTCTGCAGGAGCATCTCGCATACGCCCGCCGTTCCTCCGAAGTTGCCGTCAATCTGGAATGGCGGATGGGCATCGAAGAGGTTAGGATATGTGCCGCCGTGGTGCACGGCATCGGGGCCGTTGTAGTTCTGTGGTGAGACGTAACGCAGAAGCATGCGGTAGAGTTTGTAGGCATGGCTGCCGTCGCCGAGGCGTGCCCATAGGTTTACGCGCCATCCTGTGCTCCATCCTGTGCTCTCATCACCTTTCATCTCCAGCGTCTTGCGTGCTGCATCGTGGAATGCTTCCGGCAGGGTGTGGCCGGGGTACAACCCGTAGAGATGACTCTGGTGACGATGGTGAATGTCGACGTCGTTCCAGTCGTAGTACCATTCGTTCAGATCACCGTGCTTTCCTGCCTCGTAAGGATGTAGACTGGCAAGTTGTTTTTTCAACTTTTTGACGAAGGGCTTGTCAGCCTCTAGGATGTCTGCGGCATCGATGACGTTGGTGAAGAGCTCGCGGATGATGGCGAGGTCGGCTGTTCCGCCATAGCAAGTAGCCCCTTCATATCCTTTGTCGGTGTAGAAAGTGGCCTCGGGACTCGTGCTCGGCGCCGTAATCAGTTCTGTTGGCTTCTTAGGGTTTACGATGAGCCAGTCGGAACAGAACTCTGCCGCTCCTTTCATTATCGGGTAAGCCTTGCGGCGGAGGAACTCCTTGTCGTTGGAATAGAGGTAATGGTCCCATAAGGCGTTGACGGCCCATGCTCCCCCCATGTTCCAGTTGCTCCATCTCGGACTCTGTGTGCCACCGCCGACAGGTGCTGTCTTGGCCCATATGTCACTGTTATGGCAGCAGCACCATCCGTTCTGTATGCCGTAGAAGTTGCGGGCTGTGTATGTACCATTGGCGCGCAGGGAGTTGAAGAACCCGTAAAGAGGTTTAGTCATCTCCGAGAGGTTGGCAACTTCCGCCGGCCAGTAGTTCTCTTCCAGGTTGATGTTCATCGTGTAGTTTCCTCGCCACGGCGACCAGAGGTATGGCGTCCACAGCCCCTGGAGGTTTGCAGGGACGTTGTTGTAGCGTGAAGACGAGATGAGAAGATAACGGCCGTACTGGAAATAGAGAGCCTCCAGATAACGGTCGGCACTGTTGTCGGCTTCAAAACCCGATGCGTTGTCCGTTTTGTTGGCTCTGCCGAGTTCTGTCCGTTTGGTGTATGCCCTTAGGAGTTTGTCGGTTGGTATGTTGTTAGCGTACGGTTGCGTGCCGAAGGACAGTTTCACGCGTTCGTAATATTGCCGATAATCGTCTATGCAACGTTTGCGTATTGTGGAGAAGGGCACGTTCTTGGCATGCATAATCTCGCCAAGCGACTTGTCTTTGTAGTCGGAGCTCTGTGTGATGGGCTGTGCGTTGGCACCACCGAAGCTGGTCTCGTTGACAATGTATATCGTTGCCGCATCGGCACCGTTGATGATTAATGAACTGTTGGACGGTGTTACAGAACCTCCTTCGTTTACAATGAGGAGCGTGGTGCAGGCATGTATCGTCTCGTCTTCCGGCCCCATGGCGTGTCCAATCATCGTTAGCAGGTTGCCGTCGGCCTTGACGTGGTGTGGAACCTGCGCCGTAAGACAAACCGACGCGCTGATGCTCGACGGTTTGTCGGCAGTAAGTCGGATGGCGATAAGACGGTCCTGGTAGCTGGAGAAATACTCCCGCTTGAATCTTATGCCGTCCTGCACGTAGCTTACGTGTACGAGACTGCTGTCGATGTCGAGCTCGCGTCTATAGCTTGTTGCATCACCTCTATGGTGACTGATGATATTGAGGGTACCGAGGGGCTGGTAGTTGGCGCTTTCCTTCCCTTGCAGTTCATGCTGGAGTGAATCGGCTAGGCGGTAGTTCTCTTTGAATAGTGCTTCCCTTATGGGTTTGAGCCATTTCGACTTCCCCGCGCCTTCATTGTGGTCGACGGGCTTTCCTGTCCAATAAGTGATGTCGTTGAGATAGATGATGTCGTTGTTGACACCGCCGTAGATGGACGCACCAATCTTCCCGTTGCCTATTGGCAGGCTCTCTTCGAAGTATCGTGCCGGACTGTCGTACCACAGGCGCATGGGCTGCTGTTGCTGTGCCTGGATGGTGAGACTCATTCCTAAAATTGCTGTAAGGATAAAGCTTTTCATCATATTGTCAGTTTCTAGTTATCGATACGTGATTTAAAGTGATGTCGAGGTGTCTTGTTGATGTTCTGTCAGTCAGAATAGTAGACAGAAGTTAAAACAATATGGGGCAACCGTCTTTTTCAGGCGGCTGCCCCATGGCTTGTTGTGTTTCTTTAGGTTAACAAAGGCGGGGCTGTCCGTCGCTTTTGTATTACTTGTCTGGTCTGCCTATGCGTCAATGTTGGCGTAGGTGGCGTTCTGTTCTATGAACTCGCGCCGCGGCTCTACGTCATCACCCATGAGCATGGAGAAGACCTCGTCGGCCTCTGCCGCATTGTCGATGGTGACCTGCTTCAACAGACGTGTCTTAGGGTCCATGGTCGTCTCCCAAAGCTGCTCCGGGTTCATTTCACCAAGACCTTTGTATCGCTGTGTGTGGATTGTCTTTCCATCCTCAACGCCGTTGCCGTACTTGTCGAGGAACGCCTGCCGCTGCTGGTCGGTGTAGCAGTATTCTGATATCTTCTTAAACGTGCACTTATAGAGTGGTGGTGTGGCGATATAGAGATGTCCCTCCTCAATCACTTTCGGCATATAACGGTAGAAGAGTGTCATGATAAGCGTGTCGATGTGGGAACCATCGACATCGGCATCGGTCATGATTATTATCTTGTCATAACGCAGCTTGTCTGTGTTGCATTCGAAGGAGTCCTTGTCGTCGACGCCGAAGCGTACGCCAATGGACTGGATAATGTTCATCACCGACTCAGCCTCAAAGACGCGATGGCGCTGTACTTTCTCCACGTTGAGAATCTTTCCGCGAAGAGGAAGGATAGCCTGCGTATAGCGGTCGCGGCCCTGCTTGGCCGAGCCACCGGCGGAGTCACCCTCGACGAGGAATATCTCACACTGTTTCGGGTCCTTGTTGGAGCAGTCGGCGAGCTTTCCTGGCAGACCGCCACCACTCATAACGTTCTTGCGCTGTACGCTCTCACGGGCCTTGCGGGCAGCGATGCGGGCTGTAGCAGCAAGGATAACCTTGTTGCAGATAAGCTTAGCCTCATTGGGATGCTCCTCCAGGTAGTTGGAGAGAGCCTCGCCGACAGCCTGCTGAACGGCACCGGCGACCTCGGAGTTTCCGAGCTTCGTCTTTGTCTGTCCCTCGAATTGTGGTTCTGCGACCTTGATGGAGATGACGGCGGTAAGGCCTTCACGGAAGTCCTCTCCGCTAATCTCTATCTTTGCTTTTTCTATTTGCTTGCTTATCTGCGGGTCATTGTCGGCATAGGCCTTCAGCGTGCGGGTGAGGGCTATGCGGAAACCGGTCACATGAGTACCACCTTCTATCGTGTTGATGTTGTTCACGTAGGAGTGAAGGTTCTCATTGTAGTCGGTGTTGTACATGATAGCCACCTCGATAGGAACGCCCTGCTTCTCTGTCTTAAGATAGATGACATCATCGAAAAGATGAGCGCGATGGCGGTCGATGTAGCGGACAAACTCCTTCAGTCCGTCCTTGGCGTGGAATACCTCGGTACGGGTCTTGCCTGTCTCTGGGTCCGGGCGCAGGTCGGTGAGCGTAATCTTAATGCCAGCATTGAGGTAGGCTAGCTCACGCATACGGCGTGCCACGATATCCCACTTGAATGTCGTCGTGGTGAATATCGTTGGGTCCGGCCAGAACTGCTGTCTTGTTCCGGTGCGGTCGGTAGTGCCTACCACCTTGACGGGGTACAGAGGCTTTCCCTTTTCGTACTCCTGCTGATATATCTTTCCGTCGCGGAAGACCTGCGACATCATGTGCGTCGACAGAGCGTTCACACAGCTGACACCAACGCCATGGAGACCGCCGCTGACCTTGTAGGAGCCCTTGTCGAACTTTCCGCCTGCGTGGAGCACTGTCATAACGACTTCGAGTGCGCTCTTGTGCAGCTTCTTGTGCTCGTCTACCGGAATTCCTCGTCCGTCATCCTGGACGGTGCATGAGCCGTCGGTGCCTATCGTAACCTCGATGTTGTGGCAGAAACCTGCCATAGCCTCGTCGATGGAGTTGTCAACGGTCTCGTTTATCAGGTGGTGAAGACCCTTTTCGGAGATGTCTCCGATATACATGGCAGGGCGCTTGCGCACTGCCTCCAAGCCTTCAAGTACTTGAATGTTTTTCGCCGAATAGTTCTCTTCGGCTTCTTTATCTACTGCCATTTTGAAAAGTTTCTAATTATATAGATGCAAAGATACGAAAAATAGTTGGATTACAGAAATTTTCGCGTGTTTAAATATGCAAAAAATGGGGTGCTTCAGCACATCTTTTTTTGGTTTCTTTCGGACCGTATAAACACACAAAGGCCGCACCTCGCGTGGAAGTGCGACCTTTGATTATATTTTTATGCTATGACTATGACTCCTATAAGGACAGATTAGCCCAGAGTAGCGACGTGGCGGCTCAGGCTTGCCTTTAAATTAGCAGCCTTATTCTTGTGAATAATGTTGGTCTTTGCCAATTTGTCGAGCATTTTCTGTACAGAAGGATAGAGCTTAACAGCCTCGTCCTTGTCAGTAACGGCACGCAGCTTGCGCACAGCGTTACGCATGGTCTTTGCATAGTACTTGTTATGCAGAGCCTTCTTCTTGTCCTGGCGGATTCTCTTTAGATTTGATTTGTGATTTGCCATCTTTTATCTTTACCTTTATTTTATTCCTTCTTGTTGGCTCGTGGGAGGGAAGTGGAAGCTGATATTTTGTTTATTACTTCTTGCCCATTAACCTTTGATAGTAGTCCCTAGCAGAATCGAACTGCTCTTTAGAGAATGAAAATCTCTCGTCCTAACCGATAGACGAAGGGACCGACGCTTCGAAATGCGGGTGCAAAGGTACTTGTTTTCTTTCAACCGACCAAATTTTCTACAAGAAATTTTCGTAAATGGCTGTAAATTTGTACTTTTGCCATGATTATGGAGGTAAGAACAAGGGCTATAGTATTGAGAAGTGTGAAGTATGGCGACGGTTCGCTTATCGTCGACATGCTCACGCGTGAGTGTGGCCGTGTGTCGTTTATGGTACGGATACCGAAGACGCAGAAGGGAAAACTTAAGAAGCAGTTCTTTCAGCCGCTGACGGTACTCGCGCTGGTGTTCGATTTCCGTCAGCGCTCTTCCTTGCAGCATATCAGGGATATAAGTGTGTCGCAGCCGTTTGCTACGATTCCTTTTGACCCGATGAAAATCAGTTTGGTGATGTTCCTCGCCGAGTTCCTCACCTATGCGACGCGTGATGAGCAGCAGAACGTACCGCTTTTCGATTTTGTGGAGTCCAGTCTTAGATGGCTCGATGACGCTGACGGCGGCTATACTAACTTCCATCTTGTTTTCATAACACGTCTCAGCCTGTTCATTGGTTTTCAGCCCAGCCTCGATGACTATTCCGATGATAGTCTCTTCGACCTTCGCGAAGGGTGTTTCACACATGTTGTGCCGTTGCACCACGACTTTCTCCAGCCTTCGCAGGCGCATTTTCTCCCGACGCTCCTACGGCTCAACTACCGCAATATGCACCTGCTCAGACTGAGCCGGGAGCAGCGCAACGATATCGTAGGACAGATACTGTATTTCTACCGTCTGCATGTTCCCGACATGCCGGAGCTCCGCTGTCTTGATGTCTTGAAGGAACTCTTCGCCTGAAGCGGGACGCCTCGTCCGGAGGTACTGTCGGTCTTATTTCATGAAGACGAAATACACCGCGGCAATAAGGCATAGGAATGCGGCGGCATGGTTCCAGTGAAGGGCCTGTCCTTGGAAGAGGACATTGGCGATGATGGCGAACACCATCAGCGATATACACTCTTGGATGACCTTCAGCTGTACGAGTGAGAACGGACCGCCGTTGCCATTGAAGCCGATGCGGTTTGCCGGCACCTGACAGCAGTACTCGAAGAACGCTATGCCCCAGGAGAATGCGATGACGCCTATCAATGGCCAGTTGCTGCTAATGCCCGACTGCTGCAGCCGGAGATGACCGTACCAGGCCAGGGTCATGAAGATGTTGCTTACAACGAGAAGTAATATTGTCTCTATTCCGTTAGTCATTTTTCTTTGTCTTTATTGGAGAATTTGTCGGCGAAAGGCCGTGTGGCGTCCGTTATCTTTTTGTATTCCTCCTTGGTCATGGTGTTGTCGACGAGCACCTGGGCAAAGCCAATGAGACCTTTAGCCTCTTCCGTCCGCAGAAACCGCTTGTCAAGAGTCCAAGGACCCATGCGCAGACGGTCGAGTGCGTCGGCGTCCTTAAAGTCGCGGAATACCTCCGTCCAGGCTTCCGCTGTCCCTAAATCATTTTCCTCAAGACCTTCAGTATCATTTGTTGTCCATTCCTTGATGAACGCTTCCCCGTCTTTGTCATCCTGGTCGTGGAAACGTATCGCGGCATAGGCCTCCGGCAGGAAGGTAATGCCCATCTGCCGCGCTTCTTCCTTGTAATAACTGGCTGCCCGCTCGCCATGCCCCTTGTCCAGATAGTTGTTCAGCCGTCTGGTGTCATGGAAGATGCTGGCATGGCACAGAGCCTCCATCTGGCGGTCTGACAGCCGTCGCCGTGCGCCTATTTTCAATGCTAAGAGCAGTACACGTTCACAGTGGCCTTCAGTGTGTATGTCGAACTCGCCCTTAAGAGGCCAGAAATCTACCTCCCGGTCCATGATGTCGTACCAGAACGTGAATAAATCCTGTACCTGCTGTGGCTCTCTTCTTATTATGTCTTCTGGAATCTTCATTTAAAGGAGATGCTTTTGTGACTGCAAAATTACTTAAAAATAACGATTGACGCGGTCTTTTAATTGCTAATTTTGTACAATCTGCAAATTTGGTAACATAAACGTGAAAAAGGATAATCACATTTTGGCACGATGTTTGTACCTTTGCGGCTATAATCAAATCATACATATAATATATTAGGTATTAGCAATGGAGACTATAAAAGATAAACAGTTCGGCGGCGAGCGTCCGCTCTTCGGTATTCACGATACAATACTCGATAATATTACCGTTACCGACGGTGAGTCGGCAATCAAGATGTGCCATGACATAGAGTGTCATAACTCGAAGTTCTATGGCAAATATCCCTGGTGGCATGTCGACAACAGCGTCATCACCAACTGCTACTTCGACCCGAAGTCGCGCTCTGCCATCTGGTACAGCAACAACATGGTGATGAAGGACACCGTCATCGACGCGCCGAAACTCTTCCGCGAGATGAAGGATGTGAGCCTTGAGAACGTAAAGATTAATGATGCCGACGAAACATTCTGGCGCATTGACGGACTTAAGCTGAAGAACGTGGAGCTCCACGGAGGCACTTATCCGTTTATGTTCTCGAAGAATATATATGTCGACGGACTCGTCTCCGACGCGAAGTATGTCTTCCAGTACTGTAAGAACGTGGAGGTCCACAACGCCAAGATTACCACCAAGGACTCTTTCTGGGAGTGCGACAACGTTACCGTCTATGACTCGGAACTCGATGGTGAGTATCTGGCATGGCACTCGAAGAACGTACGCTTCGTCCGCTGTCATCTCAGTGGCGAGCAGCTGCTCTGCTATTCCGACAACGTCATTCTGGAGGACTGCACCTTCGACGCTTCATGCGACCGTGTCTTCGAGGACTGCACAAACATCAACGCCAGGATAAAGGGCTCGATAACCAACATCAAGAACCCTATCTCCGGACGTATCGTTGCCGACCACGTCGGTTCCGTGACCTATGACGAGTACGCCAAAGGTCATGACACGGAAATCGTTGAGACGGGGAAATAATCGATTGGTGACATGTGGCGTGCAACCGGTATCTCCCGGTTGTCATGTTTGAGAATGGAAAATTATCTTGTTCGTTACAGACAAATCTTTTTAAAGTGACAAATAACTTCGACTTCGATAAGAAAATAATCCGTCGTGGCACACAGAGCATGAAATGGGATGTTCCCGACGGCGATGATGTCATTCCGATGTGGGTAGCAGATATGGACTTCCAGGCCGCGCCGGCCATCAGAAGAGCTCTTGCCGAGCGCGTCTCCCATGGTGTGTTCGGATATGAACTCGTGCCGGAGAGCTATTATCAGGCCATCGTCTCATGGTTTAAGAGACGCCATGACTGGACGATAGACCGCAACTGGATTATCTATACCAGTGGGGTTGTCCCCGCAACGTCGGCAGCCATCAAGGCACTGACGCTCCCTGGCGATAATGTTCTCGTGCAGAGCCCGGCCTACAACTGCTTCTTCTCTTCCATCCGCAACCAGGGATGTCAGATACTGGAGACATCGCTGAGGCCCGACGGCGACTCTTTCGTCATGGACTGGGATGACTTTGAGGCGAAATGTGCGTTGGAGAAGACTACCGTTTTCCTGCTTTGCAACCCTCATAACCCCACCGGACGTGTGTGGACAGCAGAGGAGCTGAGCCATATGAACGACATCTGTCTGCGCCACGGCGTGAAAGTCGTCAGCGACGAGATACACTGTGAGCTGGTGATGCCCGGCTACCGTTTCACTCCTTTTGCCTCGGTGAGCGAGGAGTGCCGCGACAATTCAGTGATATTGAACTCCCCGTCGAAGAGCTTCAACATAGCAGGACTGCAGATTGCCAACATCATTTGCAGGAATGATGAGTGGCGTCGCCGCATCGACCGTGTCATAAATATCTTTGAGGTGTGCGATGTCAATCCCTTTGGCCCCGTCGCCCTCGAAGCCGCCTATAATGAAAGTGAGGACTGGCTCGACGCGCTCAACGCATATATCTTCGACAACTACAGCTTCCTGAAGGACACTCTCAGAAGAGAACTGCCACAGCTCGGCGTTACCCGTCTTGAGGGTACTTATCTGGTGTGGGTCAACACGGCGTCGCTGGGACTGCCTTCCGACGTTATTGCCGACCGCCTGCTACGTGATGGGCGTGTGATGGTCAGTGCCGGAACTATGTATGGCGAAAAGGACGGCCGCGACTATATCCGTCTGAACATCGCCTGTCCGCGTGCTACGCTGGAAGAGGGACTGCGGAGAATTGCCGCTACGCTGAAGCCTTTGGCAAAGTAATATGTAATGACATAAAAAAGACGCCACCCGGTGGTAACAATTGTTACTGCCGGGTGGCGTCTTTCGTATACATTATTATATATAGAGCTTGCACTTCAACAGCGATACTGCAAACCATATCGCGGAAGCGGCAAGAAGCAGTACGGAATGGCCTGCGGTGAGTATCGTGGCGATAAGGGCTATCTGTGTGCGGGTAATGAGCCAGGCTTGACCGGAACTTATCTCGTGGCCTATTATAGCCGAATAGTACTTGCGAAGCCACTGGCCGGGGATGCGTGCCGAGTCCATTATCATTTCCACTACCTGCTTATCGTTGGTCTCATCAATGGATGAATAGTTAAGTGTCATTTCCTTTTTCATAATAATTTTCCTTTCTTTTGTTTTCTGTGGGCAAAATTACGAACCGTGTGTGCACGAAATGTTCACAACCAAAAATTTGTTAGTTATATTATGTTAAACGTTAACATCCGTTCACAAAACATTCATCTGTTGCGCACTTATTCTTCAAAAAATGGCTTATCTTTGAAGAAGAAATGTATCTCTCTGCATTAAAGGAAAGGTGCATCGGACTGTGAAACCTTAGTGTAGGGGTGGGGTTTATCCCCATCCTCCACGGGTCTAAATGTAATTTTATTTATCCGAAATATAACTTAAGAAATAAACGACTACCATTATGCGCAACGAAACAACTGAAAAGGTCCTGAAACTAATATTGCGGCTGCTTGACACCAGTGATCACGGTGTAGAGTGGATATGCGAGCAGGTGGGTGTGTCACGTCGGACACTGTATTATTTGCTGGAATTTCTCCGCTCCAACGGATTCATTGTATTCAAGCAGCGTGGATGCTATCATCTGGACCGCCGCTCACCGTTCATCAGTGAGATTGTGAAAAGCGTACAGTTCTCCGACAACGAGCTGCTGACAATCTGGAACCTCCTTGGTACTGTCGGCATGGGCAACGAGACCGTGAACACGCTACGCCGGAAGCTTGATGCCGCCTATGACTTCTCAACGGTCATCAGCACTCCGGAGGCTCGCAAGAAGGCCAACATCGTGAAGAAGCTGGAAGGGGCTATAGCCCGTAAGCGTATGGTACGTCTACTCGACTATTCGTCGCCGCACAGCCATACGCTACGCGACCGTCTCGTGGAACCTTTCCTTCTGATGAACAACAACCGTGATGTGAGATGCTATGAGACCTCGTCGGGCATCAATAAGACATTCAAACTAGCACGGATGAGCGACGTGGAGGTCCTCGATGACTCCTGGATACATGAGAAGGAACATAAGCAGATGTTCACGGATGTGTTTATGTTCAGCGGTGAGTCGCACCACAACGTACGGCTGAGACTCGGCCAGCTCTCACGGAACCTCTTCATAGAGGAGTATCCTATGGGGGTGCGCAACGTACAGCCCGACCCGACATATCCCGACCATTGGATACTGGACATTGAGGTGTGCGACTATCGTGGCATAGGACGTTTCGTCCTTGGATTGTATGAGGATATAGAAATCCTTGACGACGACAATTTCAGGGAATATATACAGATGGAGATACAGAGAATGTACGAAACGGCGGTCACTGAAAAATAATCCAAGTTCCTAAACTCTAGTTACGTGATTAGTAAGCAATTTGTAGTACCTAAAATCTCTTCTTTTTTTACAATCCCTACCATATTAAGGTATTATACTACCGCCTCGCGCCAATGTAGGATTGTGTCTTATCCCCATTCACCAGGGTTTAAAAGTATTCAACATCCCCTCCATTCGGAGGGGCTTGGGGAGGCTTTCCTGTTTATGAAATAATCTGACAGTATGCTTTAATCAATCGGTTGCGCAAGATGATTGTTTTTTCTTGATGAAAGTCAACAAAGTCGCTTTTTCGTTATTTTATTCCAATGTTTTTTGCCGACATACGACCATCTGTTAGTAAATTTGCCAGCGTAAACCACGTAAGGTGGTGGGTATTTAGGATAACAATTAAAACATTTATAATTATGACGTACAGCAAACTTATCAACGTTAATGTTGCAGAGCGTAGCGAGGCTGACGCGCGGATAGCAAGGATGCTCGCAAGCCGTCATGAGATTCTGACACAGAACGGCAAAAGCAAGAACAAGTAGAAAATAGTTTTAGAGAAAGCATAGCCGGGGCAATAGCTCCGGCTTTTTTTGTTCCTTCTAAAAACAAACTGGTAATCAGTTTATTAAGAATCTGTTATATGAAAGGTAAGTGTTAGAAAATTGGATTTTAAGATTACCCGGTGTGTCTTTTGTGTAATGTGAAAAGAATTATGTAACTTTGCACGAGGACTTTACATATCATGCGTGAATTCAATGGCAATCATTCTTTCCATATTTCTTCTGAGTATCATCGCGGGCTTCATTCAGCGCACGACGGGTTTTGGCTTCGGCATATTCATTATGACCATGCTTCCTTTCCTTATGCCGTCATATGCTGAGGCTACAGCACTGACAGGCCTCCTGGCGATGAGCAACTCCATTTACATTGCTATCCGCATGCACAGGTATGTGCATTGGCGTAAGGTCGTGCCGATACTCAGTGCCTTTATGGTGGTCTCGACACTGTCTATATTCTGTCTGAAGAAGATCGACGACGTAGTGTTGCGGTACGTTCTCGGAGTGGTCCTCATATTGTTCAGCGTCTATTTCTGGTTCTTCAACAGGAAGATACACCTGCGTCCGAACCTGCCTACACAGATTGGCACAGGTGTGCTCAGTGGACTGATGGGTGGCTTCTTCAATATGCAGGGACCACCCGCCGTACTTTATTTTATCTCCACGACGAAGGATAAGAACACGTATATGGCGATGGCCCAGGTCTATATGCTCAGTGGAAACATCATCATGGCCCTCGTCCGCACCTACAATGGCTTTATGACCCGTGCCGTGGGAATGGGCTACCTCTATGGCATCGGTGGCGTGGCCATAGGAACAACCATCGGCGGTTATCTCTTCCGCCACCTCTCCAACGGTATCTTCAAGTATATCGTCTATACCTACATCGGCATCAGCGGCCTCGTAATCCTTATGACGGCGGCGAGGTAACATGCGAACATTATGATAGATAGTACCTATGATGATCTTATTTCCGTGAAAAGCAATTAATGATTATATCCCATATTGCAATGCGCACTTTGTCTATTAATATGGAAACCGCAAAAATACCTATTATCCGTTATATAATAAAAACGGCAGTGTCGTTTCTTCGTTATACCATTTCCCTATAATTTTGATATAAATAGAATCGCAAAAATGAACATCACAATGCACGAGGTATGCTGCAAAGCTAGAAATTGCTATCCAATGCATAATTTTAATGCGTGTAATTGACGAAATTGAATCAGATAAGATCTTGCTTTTATTTCAGAAATCTAATGGCATCGTAATTGTACTTGTCAAAGGCGGTGCGCTTGGGGCAGTGATAGTTTTTGCTTAGAATGTCTAAGGATGGACGGTAGTATTGTGTCTTCAGACCGGCGAGGTTAAAGAGCATATTACAGACGATATCCGAGGACATTGGCTTGTGGAGCGAGGTTTTGATAGCCTCCATTATCTGTGGGTGCTTGGCCTGATATTTATCTGAACACCAAATGACGAACGGAATATCAAATTGGTATTTTAGCATGTTGGCACACATCGGTTTCCCATTTCTTCCCATACTCGGCCTCCAGTCGTAGACTTCCTCACCATGGTCGGAGAGATAGACGATGATGGCATTCTTTTGGCGGTAGTGGTTAATGACTTCTTCGATGAGCGCATCGTTGTAGTATGTTGCGTTATCGTATTCGGCTATGGTCTGTCGCATCGCATGAGTCAGCCATGGTTTCTCTATGGTGATGCTATCAGTGGTGAAACGGCTGTATCGAGCGATGTGCGGATAACGGTCTTTGGCGGCGACATGTTGCCCCCAAAGATGCAGTATCGTGAAGTTGTTCTGTGTGGTGGGAAATTTTTGGCTCAAGAACGACTTGATAAGTTTATCGTCATAAGTATATGTATCTTTGTTTTCTGCTGTATACGCTATTTTGGACAGTTCCTGATTGTGGAGGAACGAGTTAAGCGTGAAGTCCCAAACGGCATGTGTAACATTTTGGTTGTCCCAAAAATAAACTTTGAAACCAGCTTTTCTGAAGATAACCGGTACATAGGGGCTGTCTTGCCATTCTTCGTGTAGTCCTAAGCTGTTGCATGACAGCAGACTTTTAATGGTGGGTGATGTCGTGTTATATGGACTGTTGATGTTGTCGAAGACAAAGAGCTGTCCGTTCTTATGCTCTCGAAGCATATTGGGTGTGGTGTTCAAGTAATATCCGTATAATGGCGAGTGGTATTTGATGTAGGATTCACCAATGATAAGCACAATGTTTAGAGAGTCATTGTCTGAAGTTATCGCGCCTGTTAAGCCGTCGGACAACTTGATAGCCTGGTGGCATTCTTTTTGTGCTATTCGTGGAGCATAACAGGAATAAAGGAGGTTGGTATAAACATCAGTGTTGTCAGGCTGACTCTGTACGGCTACCCCCCCCCATTCGTCTAATTGCCTCAACGACCTGACATGAAATATAGCAGTCGTCTTTGATATACAGTAGATGCCATTAATAAGAAAAGGTACTGTAAGGATATATATTGTTCTGCTTATCCATTCTTTGTGTATAAAGCTGAGGATAAAGCGCTTATATTTCTCCGCAGTGAAGCAGATTGAGCAGATAATCAGCAGGACGAGAATAGTGATGGCTCCGTTTTGAGTAAAGAGGAAAGTGCGAATGAATCCCGAGGCTTCTCCAGGATTGGTCTCTCCAAGGATGAGAATGTATGTCGGATTGAGTACGGAGCCGAAGGATAGAAGAAGGAAGAAGCTGACTGTGAACAAGGCAATGGGTATGCTATAACACAATATCTTTACATACTTCTTCTTTGTGTAATAAGTGATTAGGGTGAAAAGATACGACATTACGGCTCCGACTGACAAGAACCGGAAGATTTTCTCATAGGCATCAATACCGTAATGAGCTACAATGCACCCATGTATGATTCTTGTTACTCCTAAGTTGGCAATTACGAGGGTGAGTATAAACAACGGAAATTCTTCGATGATAGGTTCTGATAGAGCGCGCAGAACCTTTTTCCCATTCTTTAGTCCCATTTTTCGATCTTATTTCTGTCTTGTTATAATTGTCCTGCAAAGTTATATCTTTTTCCTGTAAAACCACTGTCTCCAAGTATGTTTTATTGAGGTGTACAAAAAAAGTTCTGCGAACATTATGGTGCTAATAATAAGTCCTTTGACTCTTTCTAATTAAGAGTTACGTTATAACAGATAATTACGAGAGCGTCAAAAAGTGTAAGTTGCTTAACGCGCGACGGCCGTCGCAATATACTATGACGGTCGTCATACGATAACGTGACGGTCGTCATACGATAACGTGACGGCCGACACATTATTGCGCGACGCTCGCCATGTCTTTTACTGAAATCGCTTGCACGCAATATAACAGGAATATATTTTATTGATTTAATTTATAGATTGACGACAAAATAGACAGACGTTAACCTATAATATTAGACTAATTCTTTGGAGAAAGAAAAATAATGGTTATCTTTGTGGTCGAAAGGAAGATACGCTTATGATAGTTCACATTGCAAATCCGATTTATGATTCCGTCTTCAAGTATTTGATGGAAGACGAGAGGATAGCCAAGACGATACTGTCGGCACTGCTGAAGAAGGATGTCGTCGGTATCTCAGCGCGTCCTCACGAGTATGCTAACGAGACTCGCGACAAGATATCCATGTTCCGCATAGACTTTGCCGCTACTGTCCGTGAGCCCGACGGCAATAAACATCTTATCTTAGTGGAGTTGCAGAAGACATGGCTGGAGACGGAGACCTTGCGTTTCCGCCAGTACCTTGGCGCTCAATACAGTAACAAACGTAATATCGACAAGGACAGTCATGCGGGCTATGCCATTCCGATGGTTACCATTTACCTTCTCGGACACCGCGTCGGTGAGATTGAGGAACCGGTGGTCTATGTCAACCATAATTCTTACGACTATGATGGCAACGTGATTACCAAGGGCGTTCCCGACCCGTTTATTGACAGTCTTGTGCATGACAGCATCATTGTTCAGATACCGCTTCTTCACGGTCAGGTTAACAACCGGCTGGAGAGGGTGCTCAGCGTGTTCGACCAGACAAAGGCGGATGCTGATGATCCACACATCCTTAGTCTTGACGAGAGAAACTATGCCGGCGACGAAAGTATGGAATATATCGTTCATCGGCTTACCCAGGCTGCTGCCGACAGTGATATGCGTCAGGATATGAATGTAGAGGATGAGTATTATTCTGCCATAGAGAACCGTGATACCGCGATAATGAACCGCGACAAAACGATTAAAGAGCAGGAGAAACAACTCAAGGCTAATGCGAAGCAACTCTCTGAGAATGCGAAGCAACTCTCTGAGAATGCGAAGCGACTCTCTGAGAAAGATACTCAGATACGTTCTCTTGTCTTGGCTTTGAAGGAAAAAGGTATGTCGTTATCACAGATATCTTCTATAGTCGGCCTTGATGAAGAAAAGCTGAAGAGTATCATTGGCTGAGGGAAATTGTGAATAGCGACTTACACAATCTTGCGTTGTTTGCGTGCGATGAGGTGCATGTACCTGTCTGCGACTTCTTCGGAGATGTCCGCCCATGAGCGCACAAGGGTGCGTGAAGCCATGTCGCCGGCGTGGCTGATTAGTCCATAGCGGTACGGATGGCGCATGGGCACTGGTAAGGAAAAATAGGGACAGACCATGAAGGGATATTTTGATGGCTGGAGTCCCGGCTCGTCGGGTGTTACCACGCATAGGTCGTGTCCTTGCTCATGGAGGTTCTTGGCGAGGTTACTGACGGTCATCGACACCCCGTCCATCACTGGAGGAAAACATTCATTAAATAATCCAATCATAGCATACCTTTCTTTTAGTACGCTGCAAAGTAACGGCTTTCTTGTTTCTCCTCCGTCTCATTGACGTTACGATTTGGTGAAAAAGACAATGAGCTTGATAGACCACAAGTCTAAGACAAAAAATCCCCAATACGCGATCGCGTATTGGGGATTGCCACTATATAATAATGTGTCGTTTCCGATTAGTGGAGGTTCGGGTTGAGCTCAGACCACTTCTCTACTGGAGGCAGCACGCCGAGGTCGATAACTTCCTGGCGCATGGTAACGAGATGGTCGTAGCTCTTCTTCAGAGCTGCTCTCTCCTCGTCAGAGCCCAGCGGCTCCTCGTAGTAAGCGCCGTCGGCGGTGATGCGTGTGTCGAGAGCCATCATGACATGCTCCAGTCCTGAGAGGTTGCTGTAGCGACCTGCCGGCCATGTGAAAGGCTCGCCGCCCATAGCGCCTTCAATCATCTTGACAGCTACATAAGCCGGGCTTTGGAAAGAGGAGCGGCCACGGAGCTTGATGATGTTGCTGCCGCCTTGTACGGTCTTGTGCTTGATCTCTTCCCACTGCTCTTCAGTCAGCTTGTCGGTGCCGATGAGCTCTGTCAGCGGTGTGCCCTTTACCTTCGCGCCGCTTGCGAAGACAGCCATAGCCTCACCGTGGCCACCATAGGTGTGGCAGCCGGTAACGTCGCTCTGGTTCACCTTGAAGAACTTAGCGAGCTCGCTCTGCAGACGGATACTGTCGAGGGCAGCGAGTGTCGTTACCTGTGATGGACGCAGACCAGACCAGATCAGGGTGATAAGGCCTGTGATGTCGGCCGGGTTGAAGATGACGACTACGTGCTTAACGTCTGGGCAGTACTGCTTGATGTTCTTACCAAGCTCCTCAGCTACACCTGCGTTACCCTTCAGCAGGTCCTCGCGTGTCATGCCGGCCTTACGTGGAGCGCCACCGGATGAGATAATGTATTTAGCATCTTTGAAAGCCTCTTTGACGTCTGTAGTGTAAGTGAAGTTGACACCGTCGAAGCCACTGTGACGCATCTCCTCGGTTACGCCCTCCAATCCCGGCTCATAAACGTCGTAGAGACAGATGTTTGGAGTGAGACGGAGAATGGCTGCTGTCTGAGCCATGTTGGAACCAATCATGCCGGCAGCGCCGACGATTGTCAATTTGTCATTAGTTAAAAAATTCATAACTGTTGATAATATTTTAAATTTGTTAGTATTCACTCGTTATTCCACGGCAAAGTTAACAAAAAATCGTGTACATTTCACATTAATATCATATTAAATTAGTTATAAAACCTAAAACATTGAGAGTTTGTAAAGTGAAGGTTGCAAAAGGCTATTGATTTGCCTTCTAATCTGTAAGGAGGTTCTATATCTCCTTTGTCATTTTACAAACTGCCTTGTATATTCTTTCTTTTCCTCTTATCCATTGTAAATGAGCGCAAAAGTGAAAAAACAATGGGAAAAGTTTGTGTATTTCATAAAATAGATGTACTTTTGCACCCGCTTATTGTGGCAAGTCCATGATGGGCAATGGTTTAACAATTTAAATAACAAAAAACAAAAGAATGATTATTGTACCAGTAAAGAACGGTGAGAACATCGAGAGAGCTCTTAAGAAGTTCAAGAGAAAGTTTGAACGCACAGGTGTTGTACGCGAGCTTCGCGCACGTCAGCAGTATGAGAAGCCATCGGTGAAGAAGCGTTTGAAGATGGAGCATGCCGTCTACGTTCAGAAGCTCCGTGACGCTGAGGAGTAAAAAATTCTCACGAAAAATTTGGTAGTTTGGATTTTATTCCGTAAATTCGCTCTCAAATACTAATGAAGAGCGTTTTCTGCTGATGATAAAGGAATTTTTGGACTACTTACAGTTTGAACGAAACTACTCGCCACAGACTCTGGAGAGCTATGGCAGGGATCTTGAAGAGTTTGAACAGTATTTCAAAAATTTGGAAGGTCATCTTTCATGGGATACGGTTGACGAAGATGTCATCCGTGACTGGATGAGCAGCATGATGGACAGAGGAAACACCGCACGGTCGGTCAACAGACGGCTTAGTGCGCTGCGGTCGCTGTTTCGGTTTGCTATCAGCCATGGTCTCGTTGAGAAGGACCCCGCCCATCTTATCACCGGTCCGAAAGTCGACAAGCCTCTGCCTTATTTCCTTCGGGAGAAGGATATGGACAGGCTTCTTGATCCGCAGATGTGGACAGACTCTTATATAGATGTACTCGCGCGTACATTAATAATTACGTTCTACGAGACAGGAGTCAGGCTATCGGAACTAACAGGACTCGATGATGATGATGTGAACTTTGTCAACAGTAACATCAAGGTAACGGGTAAGCGCAACAAGCAGCGCATCATACCCTTCGGTAAGGAACTCGCCGACACGCTCCATTGTTATATGGAACGACGTGATAAAGAGATAACACGACTTACCGACGGACTCTTTCTGAACCGTAAGGGTAGGAGAGTGTCTAACCAGCAAGTGAGGAAACTCGTAGAGGACAACCTCGCGAAGGTTACCACGATGAAGAAACGCTCACCGCATGTGCTGAGGCATACTTTCGCGACAGCGATGCTGAACCACAATGCGGAACTCGAGAGTGTGAGCCGGCTCCTTGGCCATGCCAGCATAGCCACGACGGAGATATACACCCACACAACTTTCGAGCAGTTGAAGAGAGAATATCAATCAGCCCATCCACGGGCATAAACCTTTTAAAACTGGAGGTAACTATGGAAATTAAAATTCAGTCGATACATTTCGATGCTACCGAGAAGCTACAAGAGTTCATTAACAAGAAAGTCGCAAAACTCGAAAAGTCATTCGAGGACATTCAGAAAGTAGAGGTGCAATTAAAGGTAGAGAAACCTGCCACGGCACTGAACAAGACTACCAGTCTCAACGTGATCGTTCCCGGCAACACTCTCCACGTGGAGAAAACGGCCGATACATTTGAGGAGGGAGTAGACTTGTGCCTGGACGCAATGAAGGTTCAACTTACCAAGTTTAAAGAAAAACTTCGCAAACATTAAAAAAAAAGTGCCCGAAAATTTGGGTGAATGAAAAATAATGTCTATCTTTGCAGCCGCTTACAGAAACGAAAGCTTTTCAATAGGCTTTAAGCGACTGCAAAGCATAGCAAAGCAAAGGCTTGCCTCTTTAGCTCAGTTGGCCAGAGCACGTGATTTGTAATCTCGGGGTCGTTGGTTCGAATCCGACAAGAGGCTCAAACAAAGGGTGGTTTCCAGAGTGGCCAAATGGGGCAGACTGTAAATCTGCTGCTTCTAGCTTCGGTGGTTCGAATCCATCACCACCCACTTAAAACATTCCTGTTGGAATGAATTTGCGGAAATAGCTCAGTTGATAGAGCACTAGCCTTCCAAGCTGGGGGTCGCGGGTTTGAGCCCCGTTTTCCGCTCTAAAAGTGTTGCTGTAATAGCTCAGTGGTAGAGCACTTCCTTGGTAAGGAAGAGGTCCTGAGTTCAACTCTCAGTTACAGCTCTCTTTTGTCTTGTGTGAGTGAAGCAGAAACATAACACAGATTATTTTTATAAAAATTAAAATAAAAAAGAAAGAAAGCTATGGCTAAAGAAGAATTCGTGCGCACCAAACCGCATGTAAACATTGGTACTATCGGTCACGTTGACCATGGTAAGACTACCCTGACTGCAGCTATCTCTAAGGTTCTGCACGAGGAACTCGGCACTACTGAGGATGTAAAGTCTTTCGATGAGATCGATAATGCTCCTGAGGAGAAGGAGCGTGGTATCACCATCAATACCGCACACATTGAGTATGAGACAAAGAAGCGTCACTACGCTCACGTTGACTGCCCGGGACACGCTGACTATGTCAAGAACATGGTTACTGGTGCCGCTCAGATGGACGGTGCTATCCTGGTTGTAGCTGCTACTGATGGTCCTATGCCTCAGACTCGTGAGCACGTGCTGCTCGCCCGTCAGGTAAACGTACCGCGTATCGTTGTCTTCCTGAACAAGTGCGATATGGTCGACGATGAGGAGATGCTTGAACTCGTTGAAATGGAGGTTCGTGAGCTCCTCGAGCAGTACGGATATGAGGAGGATACTCCTATCATCCGCGGTTCTGCGCTCGGTGCTCTGAACGGTGTTCCTAAGTGGGTTGACTCTGTAAAGAAGCTCATGGATACCGTTGACGACTGGATTCAGGAGCCTACTCGTGAGGTTGATAAGCCATTCCTTATGCCTGTTGAGGACGTCTTCTCTATCACTGGTCGTGGTACAGTTGCTACAGGTCGTATCGAGACTGGTAAGTGTAAGATTGGTGATGAGGTCCAGCTCCTTGGTCTCGGTGAGGATAAGAAGTCTGTCATCACTGGTGTTGAGATGTTCCGTAAGACTCTGTCTGAGGGTGAGGCTGGTGATAACGTTGGTCTGCTCCTC
>ONDK01000033.1 GCA_900316565.1 uncultured Prevotella sp.
AGGACTCCTCTGCCTTCCCGAAAATGGGAGGAAGAAGGCACCTTTAAACCCTTGGAGGATGGGGATAAACCCCACCCCTACATTGGATTCAGCAGAGCATTCTACATTGGATTCAGCAGAACAATCTACATTGGATCCCACAGAACAATCTACATTGGGTACCGCAGAACGATTTTTAAAGATTTCTTTCTATACGCATATATTTTTATTCAAGCCTCTATGTCTCATTCGCTCCCTGAACCGGAAACCACGTAGTACTTCCGGTCGGTCTTTCCGTTGTAGGTATGGCGGATGGAGGCTACCTGCTGGAAAATGCGGGGCACCTTATAGCCTTCGAGACGGTCGGCGACGAAACGGGCCAGGCTGCGTTTGTCTATCGTTACACCGTCCTTGGCCGTATAGAGGAGCTTTATCGCAGTTCCGAAGATGGGCGACTCCGTCAGGAAGCAGACGCAGTCGGCAATACCGGGGAACGCCATGGCAGCGTCCTCCACCTCCAGTGGCGAGACCTTATATCCACCGATGTTCATCACGTCACTGTTCCGTCCACGTATATGCAGACGGCCCTCGTGGTCTATCTCCCCGAGGTCGTTGGTGAACATCGTCCCGTCATGGAGCACGGCGGCCGTCGCCGCGTCGTCCATCAGATAACCGCTCATGAGCGTGTCACCCTTGCAGGCGATGGTTCCCTCCGGAGTGATGAAAACTTCGGCGTTACGCATTGCCTTACCGGTGCAACCAGCAAGACACGCGTTATGGTTGTAGTCGTAGGTGCAGACGATGCCCGTTTCGGTGGACGCATAGGTATTGTAAAGGCGCGTCGTGGGAAAGAGACGGCAGAGTGCGTCCATGTCGGACTGCGGGATGGCCGCGCCCCCGGTTTCGATGAAGTCCGTCTTTGAGGCGATACGTCCTATCTCGTCCTTTCCCAGCTGCAGGGTCATGCGGATGCTGGCCGGCACCATGAACGTGGCCAGCTTGTTGCTCGGATAGTCGAAAGCCCTGAAGAACGCCCCCATGTCCTTCATGCCCTCGAGGATGATGACTGTACCGCCGAGTGTCAGCACCGGCCATATCTTCGACAGACTGCCGATATGGTTCAGTGGTCCGCAGATGACGAATACCGTATCCTCGCTGAAGCCCTGCGCATGGATGAGATTGTCGGTGTCGGCCCAGATGGCGCGGTAGCTTTCCATCACACCTTTCTGGTTACCCGTCGAGCCGGTGGTGAACAGTATGTCGGCTATCTCCTCCATCCTGTCCTCATTTTGCGGCAAGACTATATCGCCGTAGCGGGCCACGAGGTCGCGGAAGCGCTCCTCAGGGCAGTCCCTCTCCAACGGTACGGCGACGGCACCGGCCATGTGGACGGCAAGATAAGTGGCTATGAAGTCCTCGTCCTGCGACACGCGGAAGATATGCAGACGGCCAGGAGCCAGTCCTTCCCTGATGAGCCCATCGCGCTTGCGCAATGCCTTCTCCCAGAGACGGGCGTAGGAGAGCGTCCTGCCACCGCAGACCACCGCCGTCTTCTCCGGCGTCAGCGAGGCATGCCTGCGGACACATTCCTCTATGGTCCTTCTATCGCTGTTATCCATTTTCCTTCTCCGCAATCTTATCCTTTACCATCGCCACAAGACTGTCAAGGTTCTTGAAGTTCTTTGGCGTCACGTCGGGCGACTCCAGGTCTATGCCGTAAGCCTTCGACAGCGTCATGAGTATCGCCGTGATGCCCAGCGAGTCGAGTTCCGCGAAAAGGAAATCTGAGTCGAAATCGACGAGAGGGAGGATGTCCTCCAACATCTTTCTAATATCTTCTTTCATATTGGTATTTTTTTTACTTAAACAGACGGGGCAGGAAGTCGACAAGATATTTACGCCAGTTCTCCCAAGAGTGGCCACCATCTGTGATGTTTAATACATATTTATAATTGTTGCTGTCAAGCCGCTGTCTGAAATCTTCGTTGAGCTTCTTCACAAAATCGTCTTTTCCGTAAGCGATATAGTAGAGCTTAGGCTTGTCGTCGAACTGTTTGCGGAGCTTATCGTCGAGACTGTCGTAGACCACCAGCCTACCCTCCCCCACAAGGTTGGCATAGCCGTCAATTCTCTTACCCTTTCCTCCCCGGGCGAGGAACGGAAAAGTGTCGGAGATTTTATCAATTGTCGACGCCAGCCGCTCTATTCTTCCTATCTTCCGGCTCGACGTTATCGTGTTTGTTGTCTGCGCGGAGAACAGTCCCACATAGTCGAACGCCTTAGGATTGTTGGCAGAGATAAACAGCGTGTGCAACCCTCCCAAGGACAGCCCTGCAATGGCCCGTCCGCTCTTAGCAGCGATGACCGGATAATGTGTCTCAACGTATTTTACCACTTCCGGCATAAAGGCACCCTCGATTATTCCGAGCATAGACTCCACGGCCGTCGCCGATGCCGGTGCGGTGTTGAACGGGTCTTCGCCCGGTGTGGCGGCGCGGTTGGCTATACCGTTCGGCATGACGACAATCATGGGCACGCAACGTTTTGCCGCAATGAGGTTGTCAAGAATGTTTTGTGCGCGTCCAAGCTCTGTCCACGACCTCTCGTCGCCGCCGGTGCCGTGCAAGAGGTATAGCACCGGATACCTTCTGCCCTTGGTGTAGTTTGGCGGTGTATAGACAGCCATACGCCTACGCGGCAGGCCTGGTATCTTTGAGTCATACCATACGAGTGACACCTTTCCGTGGGGCACCTTGTTGGTCATGTAGTCGTTGGCTATCCCCCCTGGAATGATGAAGTAGTTGAGCCAGGTCGTAATGTCGCGATAGCGGGCAGGGCAGGAGATGTCGAAGGTGTCCTTGTCATCGACCTCGAAACTATAGGTATAGAGTTCCGGGGAGAGCGGTTTTGTGGTGAACGTCCACACGCCGTCTTCCTTCTTCGTCATTTCCTCCTTGCCCTCCTTGCCGAAGACCCCCGCCGGCGTACGGAAAGTGCGCGCACGTGGCAGCAGGCTTCCTTTTATGGAGACCTCCTCGGCATCGGGGAACTTCACGCTGATGGTCACCGAATGGTCGGAGTTTATGACCACCGGTTGTATGTTCTGGCTTTCCGCTCCCACACTGGAACCCAAGGCTGCCGCTATGATGCAAAGGTTTTTATTCATGTGCAATCTTTATGTTGTTAGTTATTCTGCAAGCCACGTTATGACATACCGCCTCATCATCATCGTCACCGGCCACGGCCACGATGGTCCGTTCCGGATTCAGCAGGGCTACGAGCAGAGCCACGGAGCCATAGGAACCTGCAGCCACGCGGACTGTCCCGTCGGCCTCCTCGGTGATGAGACTCTCGTATTCGGGCAGTGCCCGTTTTACGGTCTTTACGATATCAGTGCCACAGTAATAGTATACGTCGCGGACATATTCCATACTTTTCGCTACGGACTCTCCGCAATTGTAATTCTGCGGATAACGGTGTGGCATAAGCAGCGAACGGAGTGTCAGCGGACGCTTGCGCAGCTTGCCGTCCTTACTGACTATCCACTTGAAGATGAACGGTGGGAGCAGATATGCCATAAGAACCACCGAGAACATTCCAACGAGCGTCACCTCACCCAGCGAGCGCAGGGCAGGATGCTTGGCCAGGACGAGGACGCCCATGCCGATGAACATTATCAGTGCCGAGATGATTATGCTGTTCTTGTATGATGCCAGCATCTTCCGCCCGTAGGCATATTCGTACTGGCATCCCTCGGTCATGAAGATGGTGTAGTCGTCGCCTTGTCCGAAGATGAACGTGGCGAGGATGATGTTGATGATATTGAACTGTATTCCGAGCATCGACATCAGCCCGAGTATCCACAGCCAGCTCACCGCCATAGGCAGAAACGACAGTGCCGCCAGTTCGATGTTGCCGAACGAGAGCCAGAGGAAGAAGAAAACGATGAAACCGCAGGCCCAGCCTATGTAGTTGAAATTGTCGGACAGGCTGTTGGCAATGGTGCTGTTCAGCTGGCTAATCTCAAAACAATAGCCACCTGGCGCGGTCCTTGTGATAATATCGTTAAACTTGCTGGTGAGCGTTCCGGCCTTGGCAGCATCAACCTTTATAGGCGTCACTACGGCATAGCGGCTGTTCTTGCTGTCATAGGTGAAGTTCTGCCGACATGGTCCGTCGGTTATAGGTTTGAAATAACCGGCATCCTTCGGACTGTAGCTCCTTGAGAGTATAGCGTAGAAATCGGCGAAGGAGCCGCCTTCAAATCCGTTTTGCGATGCCGCCGCGGTGAGCTCTGAGCGTATCTTGCCATTATAACGGCCTATGAACTCTTGCCACCTGGCCAGCCGCCGCACCTGCTCAGCCCGTGAGACGAGGAACCGAGTGGCATACTGTATCTCCCGTACGCCGTCATTCCTTCCCATCGCTGACAGCGACGCTGCCATCTTCTCGTTGGCTGCCAGCGCGTTGTCGGCTGTAGATCCCGTTGCGACGGCATAAAGAGTCCTAACCTTTGCATCGGATTTCAGAAGCGACGACAGACTGGCTATATCGCTCTTCTGTTCCTGGGTCATGAAGTTTATGTGGGAGAAATCCGGATCAAACGATGTCTGGAAACTGAACACGGCGAACACTACAGTGAGTATAGCCGCTATAGCCACGAACCATCGGTGGTTCTCAAGTTGTACGTTGCCGAGGCGTGCTACGGCGTTCTCACGGCGTGGAGGACTCACCTTAACAAAGTGTGGCAGGAAAGTAAAGACAAACAGGATAGTGCCTATGAGAAGGAAGGCGGCAAACAGTCCGAGATCGCGAAGGGCTATAGAGTCGAGAGGTACGAGCGCGAGGAAAGCGCCAATGGTAGTAATGTTTCCCACAAGCAGCGGTGCGACGATCTCACGCAGGGCCTGCCGCATGTCAGGCGTGTGGTTTAGGTGTGCGACAAGATGCAGAGGGTAGTTGACTGCGATACCGATGATTATTGATGAGATGCCAACGACGATGAGCGAGACAGTGCTGTGTACTATCGAGAGACAGCCCAGCGCGAAGAGCCAGCCCCAGGCTATGGTAACGGTGATAAGAACTATGTTGCGCCAACTGCGGAATACCACCAACAACAAACCGAGGATGAGCACTACAGCAATGGAAATTGTCAGGATACTGTCTGACTTTATCTGACTGGCGTTGCCCACGGCGATGACCGGTCCACCGGTGAGGTGTATGGTAACATCCTTATACTTCGCCATCACCGAGTTGCTGTTTTCCGTTAGCCTGCTGATAAGCCGCCCGTTCTGTTCTGTCTCGCTGGAGCCGTAGGGCGACTCTATCATCACTACGGCATGCTTCATGTCGGGCGTGAAGATATGTCCGTCATAGAGCTCGTAGTTCATCGACTGTGCCCCTTTCGACAACTGCTCCACGACAGGGGTGAAGAGGTTGAGCGGGTCCTTGCCGATATTGTCGGAGAGCATACCACCCGATGGGAACATAAGCATCTCCATGTCGCTCGTGAGCTGGGAGCCCACATAGCCTGGAGTGTTCAGCAGTGAGTCCATACGCCTGTAATCGGCATCGGTAAGGAAATAAGGTATGTTGCTGTATACGAAATCCGATATCTCGGTAACCTTACCGAAATCGACCCCTGCCGAAACATTCAACTTCTCCTTCGACAGCGACTCTGTAAATGCATCAGCAGCCTCGGCTATGCGGTCCGCATCGGCGGTCTTACCGTCCTTCATTCCGATGATGGCGATAATCTTGTCAGCACCGGAGATATTCTGGTACATCCGCATGGCTTCCTGCTGGTTGCTGTCGAGCGGCAGGAAGTCGGTGATGTTTTCCTTATAGTTAATACGGATGACGAGCAGTCCCAGCACGATGGTGACTGCCACCAGGGCCGCGGCCATGCGTCTGTGGTGGACCTTGAAGTAATCGTATAACTTTAATATGAGCTTATTCATCTATGGTAATCTTGTTTAAAATAGGATTGGAATAAATTCCCAAAAGGATATCCTTCAGTCTGTCGATATCGCACGTGTCGTACTTCTCGAGGGTATTGAGGTGCTTAAGGAACTGTTCTTTCTCTTCCGCTGTGTACCTATCCCCGTATTGCTGCGTGCCGTACCGCAAATCATAAGCGATGAAGTTGTTGGGATAAAGTCGGTAGCCGTTGACGATACGCCGGTCGATAAGATGCGACACGGCACGGTGATACTCGTTGTTGGTCAGCCCGTCATAAGCATGGAGCTCGACGTCCGTGAGAGGCTCGCAAAGTTCAAAGTGCACGTGTCCCTTGCGTTGCAGTATTCCCGTGAGGATGCTGTTGAGATCCTCGCCGGGCTTCTTGGTGTACTTGGTGAACTGCGACTCATAGAGCTCCAGGGTCTTCAGCACGTCGCACGGCTCCCACTCGTACGACACCGCCACGGGAACGATATGCAAGTCGGCTATCGCCCGTATCTTATCCTCCGGCTCACTCATACAGAACATCTTTATGATACCCTGGTCGGTACGGTCCATGCCGTCTTTCGTCCGGCCGTTGCGCTGCGCTATCCACACCGACTCGTGCTTCTGTCGGATGCAGTATCTTATGTAGCGGGAGAGATGGAGAGACTTCTTGTAGAAATCACGGATGCTCCCGCCGGGCCTTTCGACGCGGAACATCTTATTGCTTTTGCCTATGTCGATGACCAGCTGCCCTTGCATGAGGTTTGCACCGAACGTTATCTCCGTTGTCTCAAAGCCTTGTGTGAAAAGGTGGTATTGCAGCAGACTGGCGTCAAGCATTATGTCCCGGTGGTTCGAAACATAAAGATATTGTTTCTTCGGCGAGAGATGTGATATGCCGTTACAGCTGAAGCCGTCGGTGGTATTGGCAATGATCTGTTCGTTGACAACACTCATGGTCTCAGTCTGAAAGCTTTTTATCGTCTTGTACGCCGCTATCCTCTTCCTGACCTCCTCACAGTTTTCATTAGGATATATATACGATGCGAGCAAAGGCAGCGACTGGCTCTCTGCGATGCGCTTCATGGCTGCCGGTATCTCGGCATCAGTATATGGGCGTATATCATCAAATTCTTCACTGCTATATTCCATGGCTATTGTTTTTTTAATTTTCTGAACCAGTTGATGAACTCTGCTTTCCACTGACGGCATTCTGGAGTACCCTTTGTATCGGACGCTCCGAAACCATGACCGCCGGTGCGGTACTGTATGAACCGGTGCGGAATATCCATTGCCGTCAGAGCAGAGTCGAGCAGTTCGGCATTATGTCGCGGCACGACAGGGTCGTCCTGGCAGTTCACCAAGAACACCGGCGGACAACCGCGGGGCACATGGCGTTCCATCGACAACGAGTCCTGGAGCTTACGGTTATGTTCCCGGCTGTCGCCAAGGAGTCCGCGACGTGAGCGTTTGTGCACGCAAGGATGAGACATCGTCACCACCGGGTATATGGGCACGATAAACGCAGGCCATTCCCTCCGGGGCAACAGTTCTGCTGAGCACATGGCGAGATGGCCTCCGGCAGAGAAGCCCATGACACCTATCATCGTTGTGTCGATACCGTAGGTTGCCGCGTCGCGCCTTATGAGCCGCAACGTCTGTCTGAGGTCGTTGAGCGCGTCGGGATAACGGTTGCCACGGAAGACAAGCCGGTAGTGGGTTATGAAGGCGGGCACATAGGCGGTGCGGTAGCGGAGCACGAAGGCGGTGATGCCATTGCTGTTGAGCCATTGGCCCACCTGACGCCCCTCCGCCTCCATATCATGCCAGAAATAGCTGCCTCCGGGAAGGACGATGACGCAAGGGCGGTCAGGACCTTCTGCACGGTAGACAGTCATCTCCACCCGATGACGGACGGACGTACCCTCCCAGATGTTCACCTGACCGAAGGTAAACGCCGTGGTCATGAGCAGAAAGAATAATATCAGCGTGCGTCGCATGTCTCATTAATTTTATTGATTACATAGTTCTGTCCGAGCAGTGCCTCACTGGTCATCACCGCCGTCAGCGGCACTCCGCAGAACCCGTGCAGGTTTATGTTCTGGCCCGTCAGCAACAGGTTTCTCACCTTTGTCGCCACCTGAATGTTGGAGAGCATAATGTTGTTGCAGTCCTTGCTGTAGCCGCTGATGCCTCCTTCCTTCGAGCCATAGTAGTCGCGGATGGTCAGAGGAGATGAGGTGTTCATCTTGTCGATGTTTGCGGTAAAACCGGGGAAACGCTTCTCGACCATCGCCAGTACTTCGGTCGCCCGTTCCTCCTTCCATCTGGCATAGTCGACCCCGCGATGTCCCGTTGTGGTGTCGGCCCATCGCGAAACCTTATCGAAGAGCATAGGAACGGTTATCAGCACTTTCTCACTCCATGGTCCCTGGTCAGCAACGGGTGGCGTCATCAGCAGCAGACCCAGCGGCCACGGCTTCGAGGCATTGCCGAACTGCCAGATGTCGGCGTAGTTGCGGGTGATGTAAATGGAGTGGTTGATGTAAGGAAATGTACCGGGTTTCATCTTTATGTACAGCGAGAAGGCTGAATAGGAATTTGGTATACTCTCCAGCCTTGCCCGATAAGCGTTGGTGAATGCCTTGCCGTGGATAAGACCAAGCAAGGTGCACGGATGGATGTCGGAGATATAATAATCGGCGGTATACTCCATGCCACTGGCCGTCGTTACCTTTGTAACCATCCGGTTGTCGACGTCTATCCCGGCCACCGCGCTGCCCGTGATGACTTGTCCGCCATGCCCGGTGATAACGTCCGTCAGCAGACCGGTCATCTGTGAGCTGCCTCCCACAAATCGTGAGGCACCACGGATGTAAAGGGAGCTGATGATAGCATGGGTGAAAGCCGGTGTCCTGCCTCCTTCGCCGCCATAAAGCGGATTCATATAAGCCAGAACGCTTCGCAGCCTGGGATTGCTGACGTATCTGGCTATGAAGGCGTCGGCGGCGACAAGCGACCCGTCAGGCAGCAGGTTGAGTGCGGAGTGGGTAGGGCGCAGATTGAAAAGGTCGATGGAGTCGGCAATGTTGAAGATGGCTTCGACATAATCCTGCAGCTCCTCACGGCTGTCGGGGAACACTTCCGCAAGCGAGTTGACAAATCCGTCCTTACCTTTTGCTATGCGGTAAGTCGTGCTGTCATCGGAGAAGAACAGCTCGTCAGTGCAGTCGTCATCAACATCCCTGATGCGTATCTTTGAGGCAATGCCCAGATACTCGCAGATACGGCGGATGTTGCCACCGGGTTGCATGCCGCCAATGACATGCATGCCGGTGTCGAAGTCCATTCCGAAACGGCGGAACGTCTGCAGTCCGCCTCCGGCCGTAGCATTCTTCTCGAGTACGGTAACGCCATATCCCTCCTTGCCTAGTATGGCCCCGGTAAACAGTCCTCCAAGACCACCTCCTATGATTACTGCCGTTTTCATCTGTTCACTGCCTTTTATCTTTGTCTCTGTTGTATGCCTATTTGTTACTGATGAGTATTTGCCGGTAAATCTCCCCTGCCGGAACAAGTTCGCTGCATGTCAGTATCGTACCTACCATGGTGCCGAGCAATCCGTGGGAGTTGACGTTCTGACCAGTGAGAAACAGGTTGGGCACACGTGTGCGATGGCTCACGCGGCACCCCGCTCCCAGGTGGATGTCCTTGGCTATGCCGTACATGGAGCCCTCGGCCGTACCGGTGTAGTCGAGGTATGTGAGAGGCGTTGACGTATAGTAGTCCTCTATGTTCTCACGTATCCCTGGGAAGTGTTGCTCCAGCGACCGTAGGAGTTTCTCAGCCTTGGCGTGTTTAAATTCCTCGTAGCCTGCGCCACGCCTGCCGACACGGGTGCCGGCCCAGCGCTCCATCTCTCTGATGTTCATGTAGGAGATGACCTGCCCGCTCTGAGCGAAACGCTGTCCGTCGTGTGTGCAGAAGTGCATGTAGAGCCAGCCTTTCGGCCACGTCGTCTCATCGTAGTCCTCGCAGTCCCAAGGGCTGCCCTCGTAGGCGAAATAGTTATGGTTCATATATTCCACCGTGTCTTTTCTGAAGTGGAGATAGACGGTGAAACAGCTGGTGGTCTGCGGCATGGCGTTGACCCTTGAGCGGTAAGCAGGACGGATAAGCTTTGTGTCAAGAAGTTCGAGGGTGCGGATGGGATGGATGCCGGAAATGATATAATCGGCGGAGAGCTCTTCACCATCCATAAGTCTGACACCTGTGGCACGGCTGTCATCACAAAGGATATCCGTTACCTTATGGTCTGTCACCACGTCTCCGCCATAACGTCGTATTGTGCTGGCAAGTGCCGCGGCTATCCTGTCGCTGCCCCCTTCCACCCTATAGGCGCTCTGGTCATAGAAGTCGCGGATGAAAGCATGTGTGGCAAACGGGGTCTTGTCGCGCTGTGCGGCATAGAGTGGCAGATCGCCTACGAGGACCTCGGCGAGCACCGGATTGGTGATAATGGACTCTATGACATCGTTGACGGACCGGGTGAGCGACTCCTGGTTGACCGTATCGTCAGCATCGCCCTGCCGCAGTGAGTGGATAGACGAGGCGGCGGCAACCTTCTCTACGGCATCGAAGTAGCGCTCCAGGTTTGTCAGCTGGTCAGGGAAGAAAGCGGCAAGCCGTGATATGAAGTTCTCCCGCCCGCTTGCCATGGGATATTCCTTACCGCCGATGGAAATAACATTGTAGCAGTCGTCATCGAGACGGGAGAGGCGGACCTTATCGCTCACCTCCAAATAGTGGAAGATGCTGTCAATGGTCTGCCCAGGTGCCGCACTGCCTATGAAGTGCATGCCGGTCTCGAACTTCACACCTTTCCGGACGAAGCATTGCAGACAGCCTCCTATCTGATGTCCTTGCTCCAGCACGGTAACATCGTAACCGTTCTTGGCGAGGACAGCACCGCATGAGAGTCCGCCGAAGCCACTGCCTATTATGATAACTTTCTTTCCCACTTATCTACACATCCTGCTCTATCTTGTTTGAAATCTCCTCAAAACGCCGTACGTAGAGGCTATGAAAGTATTTCGTTATGTCCTTGACCGTGCCTTTTGCCGCAAGCTCTGCCTGAGTCATCGCTTTGTCCACTTCCACATAAATCGGTCCCTTGGCAAGATGATAGGTCTTCTTGCGCAGCACACGTCCCGTGCCGTAGAGGTAAACAGGAATTATGTCCAGTCCCAGTTCTTCCGCGACATAGAACGCTCCACGGTGGAAACGTCCTATCTTGCAGTCGGTGGAGCGGGTGCCTTCGGGGAATATGGCTATGCTGTAGCCGCGCTCCACGAGAGAGCGGAACTGCGGCATGAGGTTCTCTATGCCTTGCGAGGCCGGATAATACTCGGCATGACGGATGAGAAACCCGTAGAACGGATTGTGCCATACCCAGTCGTTGGTCAGGAAGATGACCTTCGGGGTCAGCGACAACAAACTGATCAGGTCGAGGTGCGACTGATGGTTACAGACTATTACAGATGGTTTGTTGAAGTCGACCGACGGGTCGATATTGCAGGTGAACGTTGCTCCGGGAATGCCTATCCTCTTGGTAACGGCACGAGCGGCATGATAGATGAGCAGATGGAGCTTCCATTTCTTCTTTTCCGTCATCTTGCCGACTTTTACATATATCCACACCGAGGGCGATATTATCAGCATCATGAAGAAGAGGAAGAACACCAGGGCCCCTACCGTGCGCAGGATGGTTCCACCCTTCCGCCAGATGAGTAATGGCAATCCGTAGACACCGGCCAAGGCGCAGAGAACGGTATTGAGAATGCTGATACGCGTGAAATCGAGGGCAGGACGGAAATGGCTCACCCGCTCCTCCTTAGGAGGGTAGTACACATCAATGGGAATGGAGTGGATACCGACACCATGCCACGCCGCCAAGGCCAGCAACTCAAGCTCGGCCTCATAGCGTGAGGTTAGGAGATGTAGTCCGTAGAGCTTCTTCAGCGGATAGAGGCGGTACCCGGTCTGCGTGTCGGGAAGAAGGTGCCATGTCTCAACGGCGAACCAGAAGTTCGAGAAGTTGTTGGCAAAGCTGCTGCCACGGGACCTGACGATATTCTCCTTCTTGCGGCTGCCTAAGATAAGGCTGCCGGGCCATTCTTGATTGGCCTTTAGGAACAGCGGTATGTCGTCGGCGGAGTGCTGGCCGTCGCCGTCCATGGTGATGGCATAGGCGAAGCCGTCCTTCAGGGCTGCCTCGAAGCCACGCTTGAGGGCATAGCCCTTACCGCGGTTTCTCCCGTAGCTGATGAGGTGTATGCCGCCGATGGCCGCCAGGACCTCCGACGTGCCGTCGTCGCTGCCGTCATCGACGACAAAGACGTCGTCGCAGTAGCCCATGGCCGCACGCACCACAGCACCGATGGTGCCTACATTATTATATGTGGGTATCAGCACGCATATCGCCCTGTCGTGGAGAGTATGCCGGATATATGTCAGGTTCTCTTCGTCTGTCATTCGTCAGTTGCCGTTTCCTCATCATCCGTGCCGTCGTCCTGTGGCCTGTCCATAGGCGTCAGGGTATAGGTGATGTGGTATTTCTCATCGTTATATGCCGTGCGGCCCTCCCGGAGTGCGAGAAGGAGCTCACGGATGTCCTTGGAGAGCACGTTCCTTATGTACCATTTGTCGAGCATGGCAACGACACTCTCGAGCCGCACCTTGTCGTCTGTGATGTTATAGGTGAAGTCGAGGGCTGTGATGCCAAACTCATTGACGATGGCTCCTTTCACGGTACCACTGTCGTTGACCATCACGCAGATGCCGCTGACATAGCCCTTCGGCATCTCTATATAGGCGTTGCACTCCACGCGGTCGCCGTCATGCGCCGGAAAGGCTATCTCCTGTGCCCGCGCCACGGTCGCGGAGACGAGCAGCAGGGCCACGATACTAATTAAGACTAAAGACCTTCGCATTGACGGGAGTGTTTGTTCTTACGTTTCTGAGCTGTATCACCGTCGTGTCGCCGTTTCTCTCGACCATCCTGACGCTGGAGACCATAGAGCGGGCCATATCGAAGTAGACGGTGATGGTACTGAACATCTGCTTCATAGGGCTGCGCTTAGGACGCATCACAGCCTGCCAGCTGTTGCCATGGCCCTGAAGGGAAACGTTGAAGTCGCGGTTGTTGGAGACACAGGTACCGAGGACGCTGCTCATCATTATCCTCGTTATCTCCTTGAACATCTTGCTCTGCGCCACATTGATGCGGCTGTTGCCACGCGAGTTCTTGAGCCATACCGTCTGACCGTTGAGGATGAAGGTGTAGTGATATGGGGAGGTGTACTCCCACCGCAGTCTGTTAGCACGGCTGTAGTACATGTTTCCGCGCGATGTCACCTTGCTCTTTAGCATGTGCAGGGTCTTGGTCTGCACGAAGTTGCACGTCATGGTGCGCATGTTTGCGGCCACATTGTTGATACGCTGGCGCACCTGTGCCTGGCTGTAGTTCTGTGCGAACAGTGCCGGCGCCGTCAGCAGGAAAAGGAAAAATATAAAAATCTGTTTCTTCATATCCAAATTCATTTTGTTATCAGGCAGCAACCCAGCATGATAAACGCCACGCCAACCCATCTGACGGCCGTCACATCTTCATGGAAGCATACGATGGCCGCTATCATGGCGAAGGCATAGCTCAGGGAGCCCAGAGGATAGGCGACGCTCAGGGGGTAGTTCTTCAGCATGAACATCCACAGCAGCGACGCCGCCAGGAAGAGCAGACCGCATACCGCAAACTGCCAGTTGACGAGCAGGCTGCCCCAGAACTGCCAGTTCCAGCCGAAGGGCCGCATCTTCTGCAGGGCTATCTTCAGGAACACCTGTCCCAAGGCGAGCAGCGCACTCTGGAATACTGCCAATGACAAGACTTTCCACATATCTCTCTGTTTAATTCTATTTATCCTCCGCTGTCCTCAGACGCAGCACCACGGCCACCGAGGACACCATAGGCATAGTGGGCCGTCCGGCCTTCGCCAGGATGGTGTTGATGAGCTCCGTGCTCTCGTCGTGGCAGCCCACGAGGACCGACCGGCAGCGGCCGGAGCGCAGGAGCAGCTTGGCCTGGTACACGGCCCATTCCATGGAACGGGTGCCCTGCGAGATGGTTATATTGCTGCCATGGCACTTCAGGTGTATGGCGATGAGACTGCTCACGGTGTTGTGCGTGCTCTGCATGAAGAAGGTCGGCTTGAACATATCGTCGCCGGCGACCAACTGCCGCAGAAGCCGCTCACTGTATTCGAGCGAGCCGTAGGCCGTTCCCGTTACGATGGCGTCGGGCATGGCGACGCCAGCGGTCTCCAAGGCCTCGAGCGACGTGAGGAGAGCGCTCTTCATGAGACGTCCCATGCGCCGTGCCTCCATCGGTCTGACGTAGCGTTTGATGTCGGCGAGGCCGTCCTCGTCGTGGTTCTCCACACGTGCCACCTCTACGATATCCTCATCACCACACCATCGCTCATTAGCAGCACTGCCACTGTCGGCGAGGATCAGCGAGGAGTCGTTGCCACCGAAGCCGAAGGCGTTGACCATCACATGCCCCAGATGCGTCCTTATGTCATCGGTGACGGGCGCAAGGCCGTCGTCCATGGCATGACTGAAGCCGAGGTTGACGGGGATGAAGCCCTGTTGCATGGCGATGATGCTGATGACGGCCGAGATGGAACCGGAGGCACTCGTGGTGTGGCCCGTAAATCCTTTCGTACTCGACACCGGCGGCACAGTATCACCGAAGACAGCACAGATAGCCCGAGACTCACTGCGGTCGTTGTCGGGCGTGCCGGTGCCATGGGCATGTATCCAGTCGACATCGGCTGCCTTCAGCCCGGCCATAGCCAGGGCCTCACGCATAGCCATCTGGGCACCGGTATCGTCGGGCGACGACGCCGTCTGATGGTAGGCGTCGCAGGCATTACTATATCCGGCCACCCACGCCTCTACACCTGCACCACGGCGACGGGCGTCATCCTCACGCTCCAGCACTACATAGGCGGCACCTTCCCCGAGGTTCAGGCCGGCGCGGTCTTTGTCGAAGGGACGGCAGCGGTCGTGGTCGAGGATCATCAGGGCGTTAAAGCCGTTGAGATGAAACGCCGACAGAGCCTCCGTGCCTCCCGCCACCACGATGTCGGCATCGCCTGTCTTGAGCATGTCAGCACCGAGCATAAGGGCGTTGAGGGCCGAGGAACAGGCCGTGGAGATAGTGGTAAAGTCGGAGAAGAGACCAGCGAAGTGGGCGGCGATGTCTCCCGTGCAGCTCCCACAGTCGTGATGTGCGAGCCATCGGCAGATACCCTCTGCGGTGTCGGCGGTAAGACCGTTGTCGGCAGCGGCGACCATGGAGGAGAACTTCTCCTCGGTAACGTCCATTCCAGCGACCGTCGTGCCGGAGACGAGGACGATGCGGCGTTTCTCCCGTCCGCTGACAGCAGCCTGATGCAAGGCTTCCCTAACGGCGAGAATGCCCATGAGCGTCGTCCGGCTCACATCCTTGTCGCGGGGTATGGCAAGACGGTCCTTCATATCATCGTCGGAGAGCTTCACCTCACCCACGGGCAGCTCCGTATGACGTGCCCCGAGCCAGCGCATGGGACCGATACCGGTGCGTCTGTCCCTGAGCGACTGTGCCACGGCGTCCTTGCCGACGCCGATAGCACTGACTATTCCCTCGCCGGTGATGACTATGTTCTGCTGGGCCATTGTTATTTCTTACGGTTCTTGCTCACATATTCCGCCATGTGGCGCACACTGGTGAAGACTTTCTTTCCGTCGGCGGCATTGGCGAAACGGATGCCATAGTGTTTCTCCATGAGCACGATGAGCTCAAGGGCGTCGATGGAGTCGAGGCCAAGGCCCTCGCCAAAGAGCGGAGCGTCAGCGTCGATGTCGTCAGGTGTCATGTCCTCAAGGTTCAGAGCCTCGATAATCTCTTTCTTCAGCTCCTCAATAAGTTCTTCCATATCTATATTTTATTTTTATTTTCTTTTCATTATACATAAATCGGCCTCAAACTGATTGTCATTATCACAGTTTATCCAACCGCCTATCACGCTCTGAGTGCCTGCGTCGAGGAATGCCGAGGAGAGAAGCTCATCAACGCGCTCCCGGTTCTTCTCTGTCAGGAGGTAGAAGCCCGTCTCACCATGGTAATGGTTGCGGATGGCCACCTCACCGGTAACAATGTTTGGCAGGGTGTAGACGAAACGCTCCGGACTGGGGAAGTAGTCGTCGGCATCGCTGATGGACTCCAGATAGCGGCGGTCGGCGACGACGGACCCGGAATGGCCTACCATCACCACGGCACGGTCGCTGCAGTCGCGGAAACGCGGCTCGCCCTCGTCCAGGAGGAGAAGCTCCGTGGCGATGAAGCCGAGGCGCGAGAGCAGATCCATCTTGTAGAACTTCGGATAGTCGCCGACATATTTCTTATACAGGTCGGTGAGGATCTGCCGTCCTCCGTTCGGAAAATTCTCCTGATGGTCTGCCAGGATCATACTGTTGGCATCAAGATGAATGGTTTTCGCAATGTAGAAGCCGTCCTTTGGCATCCCGGCACTATGTCCTTGGACGCGACGGCGGCTCAGGAGTGCGGCGGCATTGCATCCTCCAAAGCCGGAGAGCATCTTCACGAAGCTTTTTCTCTCTGTGTGCCGGGGTTCCATGACGACATCTATCTTCCCCGACACGCCGGGCTCCGAGAAGCCTTTCGTGGGGAGGATGCAGCCCTGGTCCAAGGCATACATCATCAGGGCCGTCTCCAGCACACCGCAGGCTCCCATCGTATGACCGTAGTAGCCTTTCATGGCACTGACGGGAAGAGTTCCCAACGCCGCACGCTCTATGGCCACCGACTCCATCTGGTCGTTGAACAGCGTCGCCGTGCCGTGGGCACTGATAAGGGCGATGTCGTCCGTCGGACTGTCGCCGAGACATCCGGTGAGGGCCTCATAGGCTCCCTCACCGGTGCGCGACGGTGCACTGAGATGGAAAGCGTCGTTGCGGACACAGCCGCCGACGACCTTCCACGCCGTGGCGGTGTCGCTTCCGCGCGACAAGACGATGGTGGCGGCGGCCTCACCGAGGTTCAGACCCGTCCGCTCGATGTCGAACGGACGGCAGGGCTGCGGCGACATGGCCTTCAGCGACTGAAAGCCGGAGATGATAAACCGTCCCTGGGCCTCAGCACCTACGACGACAGCATGGTCGTAGAGTCCCATCTCCAACAGGCGGCTGGCGGTAATAAGTGCCGAGAGGCCGGAGATGCAGGCGTTGTCGACGACTATCGGCGGCGTCGTTATGCCGAGACGGGAGGCCACGATGGCGGCACTCGCCGTGGGCAGGGCGCGCTCTGTGGTGTGCGTACCGTCGTCGAGCCATTCCACATTGCCTTTCGTGGTACTCAGCACGAGTAGTGTCCTGCCGTCGGAGCAGGTGATGCCGGCATCGGCAACGGCACGCCGCGCCGACGCCACAGCCATCGCCTCCAACGGGGAGAACCCGTCGGAGCCACCGTCGGGGAACGTCCCGTCGGGGAACAGCGACGCCACGAAGGTGCCGGGAACGCCACGGTGGTCCTTCCACTGGCGGATGGCACTGCGGCCGGAGACCACAGCGTCGTAGTTCTCCGCTGTCGTCATGCCGAGTGGAGACACAATGTTATGTGAGAGTACCGTTATCACTGTTACAATATTATTTCCAGAATTCAAAGTAGTTGAACCACTGCGCCGGATACATGTGAAGCATACGCTCCAGCTCCGCGGCATAGGCGTCGGCAAGCTGGCGCACCTGCACACGCCGGGGCTGGCTCTTGTCGTAACTGAGGGGTGTAACGTAGGCCGTATAGCCGCGCGTGCTGGTCTTCATGACGTTCAGCGCGACAACATCCAGACCGCGCATGGCAGCGACACTGAACGGGCCGACGGGAATGTCGGCAGGAGAGCCAAGCAGGTTGATGGTCACCGTGCGCGGAGAGCCGAAGACACGGTCGCCGGGGATACTGACGATCTCGCCACCGGCAAGGGCCTTTTCCATGGTGAAGAGATGCGACATGTCGGACTGTATAGGTATCATGCGGATGTTGTTGCCGCTGAAAAGACCCTGTCGTCCTTCCATGACGGTGGCCTTCTCCTGCCCGTAGACAAGGGCATTGAACCGTTTCTTGTCCGAGACAAGCTCATAGCCGGCCATCTCATAGTTGCCGATATGGGCACTGAGGATGACAAAGCCAGCCTTCTGGCTGGCCAGACGCTGGAAGAGGTCGTAGTTGACGATGTTGATATGCATGCGCTTCCCGGCATAGAGGGCGAACTTGTCGATGACGACCTGCGCGAAGAGCACATGGTTGTAGAATGTCATCCACGCGGCCTTCAACCATCCGTAGTGCCACCGCCGCCGGAAATAATGCCAGGCGATACGTGCTCCTGGCGAGAGGAGCATGCACATGGGCACGACAAAGATGTCGTTAAAGACATACCATATCCTCGGGTCGCTGTGCCGGAGAACCTTTACAAGCCACCGGTGCATAGTTGTCGTGCCGAACGTGTTGCCGGCCCACTGCTTTTCTGGCATACCCCTTACTTGTTTACCTTACGCTCTATATAGTCGCAGAAGTCCTTAAGGGTAACAACTTCCTTCATCTCCTCTGGCTTTATCTTAAAGCCGAAGTTCTTCTCCACGATGACGACGATGTCGACAAGGTCGAGACTGTCAATGCCGAGGTCGGCCTTGAGCTGTGCGTCGTCCTTTATCTTGTCCTCATCGATCTCGAGGTCGTCGATGAGAAACGCTCTTACTTTGTCTTCTATTTCCTTTCTTGTCATTTCTTTTATATATTGTTTAATTTATTCACTTCCTGCCTTCCGCACCACCAGGATGGAATGTCCTTCTCCCAGGTGGTCATGTATCTGTTCTATCTCCAGTCCGGCCTCGCGGACGCACTGCTCCATGTCCTCGGTGTTGTACATCTTGGAGTTGCCGTTGGCAAGCGCGGTGAAGTAAAGGCTCGTCAAGGTGAGGCACAACGTGGCGGGCTCAAAGCGCTGACGGTCCCAGAGGGTTTCCATAATATATATACGCGTGGAGGAGGTCATGGCAGCGGCGGCACGGCGCAGGATGCTCACTATCTGCTCCATACTAAAGCAGTCGAGGAACTGGCTCATCCATATAGCGTCAGGACCGTCGGCCATAAGCGGGAAGCTCTGACCCTCGTCAAGGAGGTCTATGCCGTAGCCTTTCACACGCTCCGCCCCTTTCTTGCCCTTCACATTGGCTTTCATAAGCTCTATCTGCTGCGGGAGGTCGAGGACTGTAACCTCTGCATCATCCTTGTAGCCCACGCACTGCAGTGCCCATTTGCCGGTGTTGCCGCCGACATCATAGAGCGTGCGAACCTTATGTTCGTCGAAGACGATGCGCAAGGCCTCCGGGAACGACGAGTCGCTGTAGAAATGGTCGAAGCCGAACCAGCTCTTCTGCACCTGCGGCGGCAGACTGGACAGCCCCTCATATATCGTTGGCCACGGACCGAAATGGCGGAGGCCCTCCGGTCTGCCCTCTTTCAGCGACTCCTCAAGATGGAACCACCCTTCGTAGTTGACATCATGGTTGAAGTCGATGTTGGCCCTTGTGGCAGGGTCGTTGAGAATGAACCACCCCGTCTTGGAAATGGTGTAACGGTCGGTGTCGGGATTGACCAGGACAGTGCCGATACTCAGCGATGCCTCCAGAAGACATTTCACCGCATAGTCGGAGAGATGGGTCTTCTGCGCCACCTCCTGACGGGTGAGGCCGTCGTCGCTGTCGCGCAGCAGCTCGAGGATACCGAACTTCACCATCAGCCGGGAGACCTGGAAGATGACGGGACCCCATGCGATGTACTGTGCCAGACGCTGTGCCTCACGCGCCGAGAGCTGTTCGCTCGTATACTTTTTCTTCAGAGCTTCGGATAGATGCATAATACTTTAGTTTTCACTTATTTGATGCCGACTCTTGAGAACACATCATCAATCTTGTCTTTTATTGAAGGGTCATATCCAAGGTGCTTGCAGATGAATTTTCCAAACTTCTTTCCTGAACTTCTCATGCCGTCGCCCCAAAGGTTGGACATAGAGCCAAAGGTGCCACCCCTTCCGTTGACAACAAATTCCACCATGGTCTTGCCCGTGGCAGTCTCTTTGATAGCACATTCTATTGTGTTGTCACCGTTCGACTTGATGTTTTGAGGATATAAATATACTGTGTATTTATGTCCGGCCTTGGCAGAGAGAAACAGATTTACATTCTCCATCTCAGCATTTGCCTTGGCAACAAAATCATTTATACGGGGAAGCAACTCCGACTCATATTCCTTCTCGGCATCATAATCAGGTTGCTCGGCGTTACGCCGTTCTATCCAGTCCGACTTGCCCAAACCATTGATGGTCATATTTGACCAGTCAACAACATAGCTCAGGGAAGTCTCTCCCCTGAGAAAGGAAAACGACACCTTGTCGCCTGCATATGATGAAACGACAGACAGCAGAATGCAAATGACGAGTGATATGGTTCTCTTCATATATATTGTTATATACTACTTTAATTTTGTTACTTGTTTGGCGAGTTCCTCAAAGCAATCGCTGAAGGTCCCGTCATAGGACGGGTTGGCGCCACCATCAACCTCATTAACTTCAACAACCGCTATAACAGTGTTCGTACTTAAATCGATAACAGTTAAGGTACCCCAAACTTTAGTGGCATTGCTGGGAATAAATCCCATAACTTTAAAGTACTGATCCATGTTCTTTACTTTCATAGAGAACTTGTATTTTGCGTTCGCACGTTCTGAGTCTGGTACTATTTTAACATTCTTGGACTTCTCGTTGAAAGTTTCAGAGAATCCTTCCCAAGCCACAGTCTTAAGGTGTTCTAAGTCGGTGAACTTCGTTTCTAATGGCTCTCTGTTGTCATACTTTGCACCTTCCCAATCGAATGTTAATACAGCATTGCCTTCTGCAGTCTTCATAAACTTAGCGTTGCCACTAACAACTTTCAAATCTGATCCTGCCATTGCTGCTGTATATCCGCAGACAATAAAAAGCATCATTAATAAGAATTTCTTCATGTGTCAAAATTGTTTATAAGTTATACAATAATAATAGAATATTTAAATTCTCCTTAATACCAATGCGGCATTGGTGCCTCCAAAGCCGAAGGAGTTGCTGAGAACGACCTTCAGTTCTGTATCGACAGTCTGCGGCGTAATGTTCAGTCCGTCGGAATACTCGTCGGGATTGTCGAAATTGATATTCGGCGCAACAAAATTGTTGAGCATCATAATGGTGGAATAAACAGCCTCGCTGGCTCCCGCCATCCAGCACTCATGGCCTGTCATCGACTTCGTGGAACTGATGAGGGCATGATGACCAAGGAACATTTTCTTAAGCGCTTTCGCCTCATACATATCGCCCTGAGGGGTCGACGTGGCATGGGCATTGATATAGTCGATATCGTCGGCATTCACTCCGGCATCATCCATAGCACGCTGCATGGCCACACAACAGCCATCCTCACTGGGAGTGGAGATGCCGCCGCCATTGCTGGAGAAGCCATAGCCACAGACCTCAGCGAGGATAGTGGCACCACGGGCCACGGCATGGTCGTAGTCCTCGAGGACAAGGGCGGCAGCACCGCCGCTGGGGATGAGTCCATCGCGGTCGCGGTCGAAAGGACGGCTGGCTTTTGTCGGCTCGTCCATATGCGTGGAAAAGGCGCGGAGAGCATCGAAGGAGGCCATGGAGTAGTAGTTGGTCTCCTGGGCACCGCCGCAGAGGACCATGTCCTGCAGTCCCTGCTTGATGAGCATGTAGGCAAGACCAATGGAATGGCTTCCGCTGGCACAGGCGGCACTGACAGTGAAGTTGATGCCCTGGATATGGAAGATGGTGCTTAGATTCATATTAACCGTAGAGTTCATCGACTGGAAAACGCATCCGTAGCCGAGCATCTCCGAGTCATGTTTCTCCTCCATGATTTTCGCAGCCTCAATGACTGGCTTTGCCGACGAGTCGTTACCAAAGATGCAGCCTACCTCGTTGTTCAATAGGTATTCATCGTCGATGCCGGCCTGGGAAAACGCCTGACGGCTGGCCATAAAGGCATATTTTGCTTCTTCGGACATACCGGCACGGACATGGCGGTTGACATCTTTCTTCGTTAAGACAGCTTCCGGGACGATACCCGTCAGACCAGAAAGATAACCATATTTCAAGCGTTCTGCATCAAGGCCAATACCCGACCGGCCTTCGTATAGGGACTGTCTGACAGTGTCGAGGTCCTGTCCAAGACATGACCAGATACCCATACCGGTTATAACGACTCTTTTGGACATTTTAGAAAGCGGTTAAAGAATACAGTTTTATTATACTACTTTAAGGTGTTCAATTTGTTGTACCCATTTTTGCTCAGGAACGGGACAAGTGCCTCGTAGTGGTACTGGGACTCTTCACACCCTTTTCTTATTTTACGGGAGTAACACCCGCTTGCAGGGTGCGGCTAGGTAGGGTTAGAGGCTGTCCGCCACATTATGTCGAATATATTTTTATTCGGACGGCCACAAGGGCCGCACCCTGCAAGCGGATATCCGCCGAAAGAGTGGGAACTTCATATTGAAACTATTTATATATATTATGCAAAGGTAAGTAATATTTATCTAATCAAGAAAAAAAATAAACGTTTTTTTCGAAATGGGGCATTCAATTTGTCATACCCGAAATCCCTTCGGCTTTTTTCAATCCCCAACATGTAGATATTCAAGTTTCTGATGTGCACAGTTAATGACAGAGATGAAACAATGCTGATCACTCTTATCCCCTCCATCCACGTGCAACAGTGCCTTACAGCCTCGGAGGCTGGCTCTTAGAACCCCACATCTGCATATCTGGCTGCACTCGATCCTCGGAAACCTCTTTCACCCAATGTAGGGGTGGGCTTTATGCCCATCCTCCAAGGACAAATGGATTGAGGAACCCAATGTAGGGGTGGGCTTTATGCCCATTCCACGTGCAACAGCGACGTACAGCCTCGAGGCTGGCTCTCAGTAACCCCAGACTAAGCGAGCGAAGCGAGTGCAGTCTGGGGACAGATCGAAAGGATAGTGTACACTCAGAGCCTCGGAGAGGAAGTACAAGCGAATGTAATCCGCTTGCAGGGTACGTTCAGACTCCAAACGCTAAATAAAATACCGTGTCAGACCGACGGCTGCAGGGCGCGGCCCTTGTGGCCGTCCGTCATAAATTCAATATTCATATGTTTGCGGACGGCCACAAGGGCCGCACCCTGCA